>NZ_JBIAXC010000039.1:0-99071 GCF_042896295.1 Kitasatospora sp. NPDC001309
GGCAAGCTCGCCGACCTCGTCGTCCTCGACTCCGACACCTACGACCTGGTCGCCGTGATGCGCCGCGGCCGCTGGGCCGTCGGCGGCGACCGCTTTCCCACCGTCAGGTCGGCCTGACCGAAGGCGTGTCCGACACGCCCCAGGTGCCCGGGCCGGCCGCGGCTACCGCCAGTCGAGCAGCAGCCAGCCGCGGTGCGGCAGCTCCTCGGTGACCTCGACGCTGCGACCGGTCACCGCGGCCTCGACCGGCTCGGGGTCTGCCAGCGGGCGGAGCAGGATGCCCTCGGCCCGGACGGCCCCGACGGGCAGGTGCACCCGGGGGTGGGCCGGGTCGGCGCTGCCGTTGGCGACGGCGAGCCGCCAGCCGTGCTCGGTGCGGGTCAACTGCGGGATCAGGTGGGGCCCGCCGGTGACCAGCGGCAGGGTCGGGGAGTCGCCCTCCAGGTAGCGGACGGCGGCGTGCAGCAGGCGCTGCCCGTCGTCGTCGTGGGGCAGCAGCTCGACGGCGGTGGCGGCCGTCACCGCGACCCGGCCGCCGAGCTCGTTGGTGAAGACGCACCGGCCGGCGCCCCAGAACCGGTGGTCGGGGGTGAGGATCTCGGTCCAGGTCTCGGCCCCCGCCGCCGGCCGGAGCCGGGCCAGGGCCGGTTGGAGGTTGACGCTCAGGTAGGCGCCCGCGCCCTCCCCGGTCAGCACGCGTTCCAGCGCGTACGGGCCCGGCCCGCCCGCGGCTCCACCCCCGGCTCCGCCCCCTGCTCCGCGCTCGACGACCTCCTCGACGGTCACCCCGAGCAGCTCGCCGAACCCGCGGGCCCGCAGGATGTGGGCGGCGGTGCCGTCGAGCAGCAGGCCGTCGGCGAGCATCCGCCGGAGCTCGGCGTCCTGGTAGGCCCAGGCGAGCTGCCCGAACAGCACCCGGACCGGGCCGTCCTCGGCGGTGACCGGGACGCCGTAGCGGAGCAGGTGGTCCGCGGCCGGGCCGGGGTCGACCGCCAGTTCGGCGAGGTCGCCGCCCCGGCGGGTGCGGACGTGCGCGGCGGCGTCCTGGCGGACGGGCAGCGTCACGCCGTGGGTGCGCGCCGCCGGGCCGGTGAGCAGGTCCAGCGCGGGCCGGGAGCGGCGCAGCAGCTCGGCGACCCGCGGGAAGCGTCCGGCGGCGCCGGACTGCATCGGGTGGAGGTTGAGGAACAGCGCTTCGGAGCCGGCGAGTTGGGCGGCCACCAGCTCCGACCAGGTCTGGGTGTCGGACTTGGACCACGCGGTGTGCGGCCAGTTCTCGACCTCCGGCGCGCTGCGCACGTGGCGCGGCCGCAGGGCCCGCTGGACCTCCAGCATCCAGACCGAGAAGCTGAGTTCGCGGCCCGGCGCGTCCGAGTAGCGGGCGAAGTGCGGCCGGTGCCAGACTTCCCCGTCGATGGCGAGCGCGTCGAAGAGGGCCGGCCAGTCGCGGCCCTCGACCGAGTGGACGCCGGGCTCGGAGCTCATCAGGCCGAGCCGCGCGCGCCCGCCGGAGGCCTTGGCGACCGCCGCCGCCACCTCGCCGGCCACCTCCAACTGTGCGGTGCGCCAGACCTGTTGGAGCAGCGCGCGCCAGGGGTGCGGCGGGCCGGGGGCGGTCACGGCGGCGACCGCCCGCTCCCGGTCCACCGGCTCCCCGGCCAATGCGGCGAGGCGCTCCAGCATCAGCGGTTCGAAGCCGCCGCCCCAGGGCAGCGGAGCGTGGTTGTGGTAGCGGAAGTCGTCCTCCAACCACAGCACGCGGACGTCGAGTTCGGCGAAGCGGGCGTAGTGGGCGGTGATCCAGGCGCGGAACCGCGGACAGGCCGGGGAGGCCTGGGCGGTGGCCACGGTGCCGTCCGGTCCGACCATCGGGGCGAAGCCGAGCCGGTCGGCCCGGCCGCGGTCGGCGTGGCCGAGGGTGACCCAGGGGTTGAGGCTGACGCCGAGCCCGGCTGCGCGCAGGACCGCCGTGGCGGTCGCGGCGGTGTCGTACAGCCGGTCCTCCACCCCGCCCGCCGGGTGGCCGGGGTACAGCTCCTCGGCCGCGAGCAGCAGGACGACCTCCTCGACGCCCGACTCCCGGCAGAAGGAGGCGAGTTCGGCGGCGCGTTCGGCGGCGTCCGGGGTGGGATGGAGCTGGAACCGCAGGTGGTACCGGGCGGGCACGCCGGGCCTCCTCATTTGACGCTCCCGGCGGTGAGGCCGGCGCGCCAGAAGCGTTGCAGGGACAGGAACAGGATGACCAGCGGGATCGCGGAGACCATGGCGGCGGTGACCACGATGTTGAGCGGCGGCGCGCCGGGGCCGAGTGCCCGCTGGGCCTGCCAGCCGACCACGCCGACGGTGACCGGCTGGAGGTGGTCGTCGGCCAGCATCAGCACGGGCAGCAGGTAGTTGGTCCAGATGGCGACGAACTGGAACAGGAAGACCGTGACCAGCGCCGGGGACATCACCCGCAGCGCGATGGTGGCGAAGATCCTGAACTCGCCCGCGCCGTCGATCCGTCCGGCCTCGATCAGCTCGTCCGGCACGGAGGCGGCGGCGTAGATCCTGGCCAGGTAGACGCCGAACGGGCTGACCGTGCTGGGCAGCAGCACCGCCCAGTAGGAGTTGACCAGGTGCAGCTGGGAGAACATCAGGTAGAGCGGCACGGCCAGCAGCGGCTGCGGCACCAGCACGGCCGCGAGCACTCCGTTGAAGGTCAACTCCCTTCCCCGGAAGCGGTACTTGGCCAGTGCGTAGCCCGCCATCGCCGAGATCAGGGTGGAGCCGGCCGCGCCGCCCACGGCGTAGAGGGCGCTGTTGCCGAGCCACTGCCAGTAGATCCCGCCCTGGCGGGTGAAGACGTCGCGCAGGTTGTCGGCGAGGGCGAAGTCGCCGAACCAGAAGCCGTTCCCGGCGAACAGGCCGCTGCTGGTCTTGGTCGAGGCGACCAGCAGCCACCAGACCGGGGCGAGGAAGTAGACCGAGGCGATCAGCAGCACGCCGAGGGTGAGCCAGCGGGAGGCCTGGTACCGGGCGGTGCCGGTTTCGGTGGCGGTGTCGGTGGCGGTGCTCACAGGGCCTCCCCGCGACGCTGGACGAGCTTGAGGAAGCCGAAGGACAGCGCGAACGCCAGGACCGCGAGCACCACGGACTCGGTGGCGGCGAGGTTGAAGTCGTTGGCGTCCACGGCGTTGTAGGCGGCGTAGATGGGGGTGTAGCTGCTGCTCAGGTTGGGGGCGACGTTGTGCAGGATCGCGGGCTCGTTGTAGAGCTGGGCGGTGCCGATGACGGAGAACACCGTGGTCAGCACCAGGGCGGGGCGGATCATCGGGACCTTGATCCGCCAGGCGATGCCGAAGGCCGAGCAGCCGTCCATCCGGGCCGCCTCGGCCAGTTCGGCCGGGATGGCCTGGAGGGCGGAGTGGATGATCAGCATGTTGTAGCCGGTCCAGCCCCAGGTCAGCATGTTGCCGATGGTCGCGCCGAGCATGCCGTCCGAGGTCAGGTTCAGGTCCAGGCCCAGGTGGTGGGCGGCGGCGGTGATCGGGCTCAGGCCCGGGGCGACCAGGTAGGACCACATGATCGCGCCGACCACCCCGGGCAGGGCGTACGGCAGGAAGAAGGCCAGCCGGAAGAACCGCTTGAACATCGTCGACCCGGCGTCCAGCAGCAGGGCCAGCGCCAGGGCCAGGGCCAGCATCACGGGCACCTGGACCACGCCGATCAGCAGCACCCGCAGCAGCGAGCCGCGGAAGGCCGGATCGCCCAGCGCCGTCGCGTAGTTGCCGAGGCCGGCGAAGACCTGGGTGGGGGCGGAGAGGCCGAGGCCGGAGCGGTGCATCCGGAACAGGCTCTGGTAGAGGGTGTAGCCGATCGGCGCCAGGTACAGCGCCGTGAACAGCAGCAGGAACGGGGCGAGGAACAGCGCGACGGTCCGGGCCCGGTGGCGGGCGGGGCGGTCCGGGCGGGCGGCGCGGTCCTGCGGTGCTGTCCGCCCGGCGAGGGCGGTGGTCATGGGGGTTCGTCCCTCCTTGGTCGGTCCGGGTGCCCGGTCAGCCGGCGACGGCGAGGCCCTGCTGCTTGAGGCCGGCCACCGTCCTGCTCTGCAGGTCGGCGAGCACGTTCGGCAGGGTGGCTCCTCCGGTGCCCGCCTTGCCGAGCCCGTCGCCGAGGTCGGTGGAGGTCTGGGTCATGGTCGGGCCCCACTGCCAGTCGGTGGTGATGTGGGCGGTCTCGGCCTTGAAGACGTCGTAGATCACCTGCCCGCCGTAGAAGGGGTCGGGCTGGGAGAGCGCGGGGTGGGCGAGCGCCGAGGTGGCCGCCGGGTAGATGCCGGTGACCTTGATCAGGTTGCCGACGCTGTCGGGGTCGGTGCTCATCCAGGTGGCGAACTCGGCGGCCTCCTTGGCGTGGGCGCAGCCCTTCAGGACGGCGGTGGCCGAGCCGCCGTCGTTGCCGTACGCCGGGTTGGCGGCGTCCCACACCGGCATCGGGGCGACGGCCCACTGCCCGGCGCCGTCCTTGACGCTGCCGGCGATGATCGGCGCGTCCCAGACCGCGTTGACGTCGGAGAGGATCTTGCCGTTGGCCATGTCGCTGAACTGCGAGGCGTCGTTGCTGGGGTCGGCCTTCACCAGCTTCTTGTCCAGCAGGTCCTGCCAGTAGGAGGCGACCTTGCGGTTGGCGTCGCTGTTCAGGCTGACCTGCCACTGGTCGTTGCCGGTGCCGAACCACTTGGCGCCCGCCTGCCAGGCGAGGCCGGCGTAGGTGTACGGGTCGTTGCCGAAGTTGCCGAGGTACACGGTGGGGTCGGCGGCGTGCACCTTGGCGGCGTCGGCCGCGTACTCCGCCCAGGTGGCCGGGGGCTTGTCGATGCCGTACTTCGCGAACAGGTCCTTGCGGTACATCAGGGCCATCGGCGCGGTGTCGACCGGGAGGCCGTAGGTGTGGCCGTCGACGGTGACCTGCTTCCAGGTCCAGTCGGCGAACCTGCCCTTGGCGTCGGCGGTGTACGTGCCGACGTCGGTGAGGGCGCCGGCCGCGGCGAAGCTGGGCAGGGTCTCGTAGCCGACCTGGGCCAGGCAGGGGGCGTTGCCCGCCTTGGCGGCCGTGAGCATCTTGGTGTAGCCGCCCTTGGAACCGGAGGCGGTCTTGCCGAAGCTGACCTGGATGCCCGGGTGGGTCTTGTTGAACAGGGCGACCGACTCCTCGTACCCCGGGGCCCAGCCCCAGAAGTCGAGCTTGACCGGGCCGGGGGCGGCGTCCGCGCCACTGCTGCCGCTGCCGCCGGAGGAACAGCCGGCGACGAGGACCGCGGCCGTCACGAGCGCGAGTGCGGAGGCCGTCGAAACGGGTCTTGTCTTCACGTGTGTCTCCTCGAAACCGGGAGGGCGGGGCGCGGTCCCGGGGGCGGAGTGGGAACCGGCCAATTCGTTCGGTTATTGTTTGAACCAACCCTGATAAAGTCAAGAGGCAGTGTCGACGCCCGCGTCGGCCGTGACGGTGGCACCGGAGGAGGAGCGGTTCGTGAAGGCAGCGCTTCAAGGCTCGGGCGTACGGAGTCTGGCGATGGCCGGGCCGGCCGTGGCCCGCGACCGCTCGTCGTCCCGCCGGGCCAACCTCGGCATGGTGCTGCGGCTGCTGCGCGACGAGGGCCCCCGCTCGCGCGCCCGCATCTCCGAGGACACCGGCCTGCCCAAGGCCACCGTCTCCAACCTCACCGCGGAACTGCTGGAGGGCCGGCTGATCCGCGAGGGCGAGGCGGAGCGGGACCGGGGCACCGTCGGCCGGCCCGGGCAGGCCGTGGAGATCGACGGCAGCGGCGTGCACGGCATCGGCGCCGAGATCAACGTCGACTACGTCAGCCTGCTCGCCCTCAACCTCAAGGGCGAGGTCACCGCCGAGCAGCGGATCCCCTTCGACGTCCGGGCCGCCGGGCCCGACGCCACCCTGGACACCACCGCCCAGCTGGTCGCCCGGGGCATCGAGGCGCTGCGCCGCGACGGCGGCCGGGTCGCCGGGGTCACCCTGGCCACGCCCGGCGCCACCGACATGGCCACCGGCACCGTCGGCTTCGCCTCCAACATCGGCTGGCGGGACGTGCCCGCCATCGCCGGCCTGCGCGAGCGCCTGGGCCCCGGCGCCCCGGAACTGCACCTGGAGAACGACGCCAAGCTCGGCGCGCTGGCCGAGTACGTGACCGCCTCCGCCGACAACGTCCGCGACCTGGTCTACGTCACCGGCCAGACCGGCGTCGGGGTGGGCATCATCGCCGGCGGGCAGCTGGTGCGCGGGGCCGGCGGCTACGCGGGCGAGGTCGGCCACCTGCAACTGGTGCCCTCCGAGCAGCTGTGCGCCTGCGGCAGACGCGGCTGCTGGGAGACCACCGTCGGCCGCGGCGCCCTGCTGCGCTACGCCGCCGACCCCGGCGACCTGGTCTGGGACCCGATGGTGGACCTGGAGCGCCGACTCGCCGAACTGCGCGAGCGGGCGGGCGCCGGGGACGCCCGCACCCTGGCCGCGGTGCAGCGGATCGCCGACAACCTCGCGCCCGGTCTGGCGCTGCTCGCCGACGTCCTCAACCCCCGGCTGATCGTCCTCGGCGGGCACTTCGCCTTCTTCGGCGAGTACCTGCTGGACAGCGTGACCGCCCAGGTGCGCGAGCGGGTGATGGCCCCGGACGCCGGGGGCTGCGAGATCGTGCTGTCCACCACCGGGCTGACCGGGACGGCCCGGGGCGGCGCGCTGCTCGCCCTGGACGCCGTCTACCAGGACCCGACCAGCGCCATGACGCCCGCCCGGCGCTGACCGTACGCCCCGATCTGCTGCACGGGTCTTGACATGACCCGCAATAAGTTCGGATTCTGGCGGAACTAATCGCCAGTCGTGCCGCCTCCCCCACCCAGCGGGCGGCACGCCTCCGGAAGGATCCCCCGATGAGACGGACGACGTCCCGGCCGGCCCGGGCCTCGCTCGTGCCGGTCCTGGCCCTGGCGGCGGCCACCTGCCTGCCGCTCGCCGCCGCACCCCCCGCCTCCGCCGCCCCGCCCACCACCACTGCCGCCGTCGCCACCGCCGCTGCCGCCACCACCGGCACGGTCACCATCGGCGGCAAGTGCCTGGACGACGCCGACGGCGGCACGGCCGACGGCAACCCCGTCCAACTGCTCGGCTGCGACGGCTCGGCCCGCCAGCAGTGGACCCGCAACCCCGACGGCAGCGTCACCGCGTTCGGCAAGTGCCTCGACGTCACCGACGCCTCCAACGCCACCGGCGCCCTGCTCCAGCTGTACGGCTGCACCTCCGGCCCCAACCAGCGCTTCGGCTGGCTCCCGGACGGCACCGTCTACTCCGCCAAGTCGGCCAAGTGCCTGGCCGTCCAGGGGAGTTCGGCCACGGACGGGGCCCGGGTCGGCCTCGCGCCGTGCACGCCCTCCCCCACCGAGGTCTGGGGCGGCAGCGCGGCACCGCCCGCGTCGTACACCCTCTCCGCCGGGAAGCCCGTCCCCTTCGGCAACGCCGACGACACCCCCGCCTTCGGCTACACCGACACCGACGGGCAGTTCTACTACCAGTCCGCCCACTCGCTGTACGGCGCGAAGGACGGCCGCAGCTGGCAGTTCTACCGCGGCTCGGACTTCGACACCGCCACCCTCGCGCCGATCAGCACGGCGGTGAACCCGGCCAACCCCCAGGACAGCAACGGCGACACCACCTGGCGCTGCGACAACAGCCCGACCGGCCTGGGCGCCACCGCCGCCCCCGCCGGCTCCGGCTACGCCCAGCCCAACTACTGCGACCTGACCGGGGTCTGGGTCGACCCCGACACCGGCTGGTGGTACGGCCTGGTCCACAACGAGTTCACCCCGCAGCCCTTCGGCGACGGCCTGCACTACGACGCCATCGACGCCACCGTCTCCAAGGACCGGGGCCACACCTGGACCATCACCGACCACGCGATCACCACCCCGTACAGCACCGTCCGCGGCGACACCACGACCTTCCCGGGCTCCACCTACTCCTACGGCGACGGCGACCCGCGCCTGTTCACCGACTACCGCTCCGGCTACTTCTACGTCTTCTACATGTCCCGGGCCGTCGACAAGACCGGCGGCTGGGGCGGCTTCGAGGAGCACGTCGCCCGCGCGCCGATCTCCGGGAAGCTGGCCGCCTCCTCCTGGACCAAGTGGCACGACGGCTCCTGGTCCACCCCGGGCATCGGCGGCGCCGAGAGCGACCTCGTCCCCGCCCAGGGGGTCGGCACCGGCTACCTCGCCCCCGGCGACGGCTACTCCCCCGACCGGACCGGCAGCATCCGCACCCAGATCGCCGCCGGCACCATGCCCGCCCCCTCGCAGCTCTCGGTGCTGAACATCGCCTGGAGCGCCTACCTCGGCAAGTACCTCGGCACCCCCGAGAACGAGGCCGGCTCCGACCAGCCCCAGCACTACTACGTCACCGACGACCTGGCCACCCAGCAGTGGACCGACATCGGCTCCGTCGGCGGGCCGCAGAGCTCCTGGTACCGCTGGCTGGTGGACTCCGGCAGCCGGACCGGCACCACCGTGCTCGGCAAGACCTTCCGCTCCTACTGCTGGTACAGCTGCTCCACCGGCAGCGGCGAGTACGCCGAGGTCAGCATCGCCCCGACCGCCGCCGGCGCCCCGCCGGCCGCCCCCGTCACCACCGGGGTGCCGTACCGGCTCGCCGCGGGCGACGGCCACTCGCTGGCCCAGAGCGGGAGCACCCTCACCACCTCCGCCACCGCCGACACCGCCGCCCAGCAGTGGACCTTCACCCCCACCGGCGACGGCTTCTACACCATCGCCAACGCCGGCTCCGGCAAGCTGCTCGGCGTCGACTCCCGCGGCAACGCCGGACGCGCCTGGGGCGCCGCCCCCACGCTCGCCGCCCGTGGCAGCAGCCCGACCGTCGGCCAGCAGTGGTCCGTCCAGACGGTGGTCACCAGCCCGGCGGGCAGCGGCCCGTCCACCCCCACCGGCGGCTACCGCCTGGTCAACCGCTACAGCGACCTCGCGCTCAGCCTCACCACCGGGGCCCAGGCCGTGACCACCTCCCCCCAGCGCACCTGGGACAACCCCGGCAGCACCGCCGACACCCGCCCGGTCACCGCCCAGACCCTCACCCTCACCCCGGCCGGCGCCGCCCCGGTCCTCGACGGCACCCACGTGCTGTCCACCGGCGGCAAGGCGCTGGATGTCCCCGACTGGTCCACCACCCCGGGCACCCGGCTCGACACCTGGACCACCAACGGGGGCCGGAACCAGGGCTGGACCTTCGCCCGGCAGGCCGACGGCTCGTACACCCTCACCAACCTCCACTCCCGGCTGTGCGCGGACGGCCGGGGCGGCGCCACCGCACCCGGCACCCCGGTGATCCAGTGGACCTGCACCGGCGGCGACAACCAGCGCTGGACCGCCACCCGGCTCCCCTCCGGCGCCTACACCCTGACCAACCGCCGCAGCGGACTCCTGCTGACCACGGCCGGACCGGCCGACGGCGACCTGCTGGCCCAACAACCGGACAGCGGCTCGCCGTTGCAGCGGTGGACGCTGGACTGACCCACCGCCACCCGGCCGCCCCCGGCGCCGTCGAGCGCCGGGGGCGGCCCCGGACCTGGCCCGATCCACCGGACACGCCCTAAGCTCCCCGCAGCACTGTTGTTCAACAGTGGGCAAAGGAGCGGCAATGCACCACCCAAGGCCTGCCGGGCCGACCGGAACCACCAGGCCCGCGGAGAACGCGGAGAACCCGGAGAGTCGGGAGAGCCGGGAGAACCCTGCGGGCCGGTGGAGGACGGTCACGGCCGCCGCGGTGGCCGCCGCCCTCGTCTCCTCCGCCGCCACCGCCTGGTGGCTGTCCGCCGACGACGGCCTGGACTACGTCAACGACTACGCCTCCCACGAGCCGTTGCGCGTGGTCGGCTACCCCTCCACCGGCACCCTGCACCTGACCCAGCAGATCGTCTGGCGCCTCGCCGACGGCTCCGAGGGCTCGCTGGCGACGATGGCCACCTCCGACGGCTCCGGCGCCGAGGCGCGCAGCACGGCGGCGAACTGGGTCCGGACGTTCCGGGAGGGCGCGCAGGGCCCGGTGACGGCGGAGTTCCACGGCGAGGGCGAGGTCCGCCAGTCGGTGGTGCTGTACTTCGGGCGCACCCGGCAGGTCAAGCAGTTCCGCCTGCGCCTCGACGGCAACGGCGGCGCGGACGGCTGGCGCGTCCTGATGCGCGAGACCGACCCCCAGGAGGCCGCCGCCCCACCCACCTGGGCCCCGGCCTCCCCCGGCGCGACGCTCCCCCCGGCCGTGCCCTGAGGCCCACCGACCGCTGACCCGCACGCAGAACGGGCGGACACCCCCTCACGGGTGTCCGCCCGTTCCGCGTTCCCCGACCCGATTCGCGTCACCGTCTTGACGGGTGACGCCGACTCATGGAACTCTTTCGTCACCGGTCAGAACAGTTACTTTTGATGAGGACACCACCATGGCAGTCGTACGCTTCCAGCTCGTCTCCACCCTCGGCGCCGAGGACGTCCTGGCGGTCCTGACCGACTTCAGCCCCGCCCGCGCCGAGGCCTGGCCGTCCATCGACGCCGAACACTTCGAGGTGCACGCCCTCGGCGACACCTGGGCCGAGGTCACCGAGGGCACCGCGGCCGCCTGGGAGCGCGCCCGCTACGAGTGGCAGCCCGACGGCGACACCGTCACCGTCACCACCCTGGACTCCAAGCTCTTCGGCCCCGGCGGCGGTTGGGTCTTCAAGCTCACCCCCGAGGGCGACGGCACCCGGGTCGACGTCGAACTGACCCGCCACCCCCAGCACCTCAAGGGCCGGATGCTCGCCGCCCTGCTCCCCGTCGCCGCCCCCGGCGCCCTCCGCAAGTCCTTCGCGGGCCCGCTGCGCACCGGCTGAACCGCCGCCCGCCCGTGGCACGCCCGGTGGGAGCCGTTAGGAAGGAGCACGGGGATGGGGTCCACCGGTACGGCGTTGGTGGGGCGCGCGCAGGAGCAGGCGGAGCTGGCGGCGTTCGTGGAGTCCGCCACGGGCGGGGCGCTGGTCCTGCGGGGCGAGGCGGGAGTCGGCAGGAGCGCGCTGCTGGACCACGCCGCCGCGCGGGCCGAGCGGGCGGGCCACCTCGTCGTCCGGGCCGCCGGCGTCGAGGCTGAGTCCGCACTGCCGCACGCCGGGCTGCACCAGCTCCTCCATGCCCTGCTCGCCGGCCTCGCGCGGCTGGACGACGGCTCCCGGGCGGTGCTCGGCTCGGTGCTGGGTTCGGTGCCGGGTTCGGTGCCGGGCGGATCGCCTGACGTCCCGCCGGGCGATCCGCCGTCGGTCATGACGCTCGGCATCGCCGTCCTCGGCCTGCTCCCGGTCTCCGCCGCCCGGCGGCCGCTGCTGCTGGTCCTCGACGACGGGCAGTGGCTGGACGACTCCAGCGCCGACGTCCTCGGCTTCGTCGGCCGGCGGCTGGCCGGCAGCCGGGTGAAGCTGCTGGTCGCCGTCCGCACCGACGTCCCGTCCCGCTTCGACACCGCCGCCCTGCCCGAACTGCCGGTCGCCGCCCTCGGTGACGAGGACGCCGGGCGCCTTCTCGACCAGCGGTACCCGGAGCTGGACCCGCGGATCCGCCGGACCGTACTGGACCAGGCCCGGGGCAACCCGCTCGCACTGCTGGAGCTGCCCGCCCAGCTCGCGAACCGGTCGGACGGCCTCCCGGTCGACGGCCTCCCGGTCCAGGGCCTCGTCGGCCGGCCCGGCGTGCCGTTGCCCCGGCGGCTGCACCGCCTGTTCGGCGCCCGCATCGAAGCACTCGACCCGCGGGTGCGGGCCGAGCTCCTGACGGGTGCCCTGGACGACGCGGGCTCCCCGGGCGGCGCCGAGGCGCTCCCCGACAGCCGGTACCGGATGCGCGACGCCGACCCGGCCGTGGCAGCCGGGCTGCTGGGCACCGAGCCGGTCACCGGCGAACTCGTCTTCCGCCACCCGCTGGTGCGTTCCACCGTCGTGCAGCTGGCCACGGCCGACCAGCGCCGCGCCGCCCACCTGGTGCTGGCCCGGGCCCACCGGGGGAACCTCGAACGCCGGGCGGCCCACCTGGCGGCCGCGACGGTCGACCCCGACGAGGACGTCGCCGCGGTCCTGGAGGCCGCCGCCGAGTCCGCGGCCCGACGCGGCGGGGCGCCGGCGGCCGTGCACTGGCTGACCCGGGCCGCCGAACTCAGCGAGGACCGGGCCGAACGGCACCGGCGGCTGGCCGAGGCCGCCTTCGTCGCCGGTCACGCCGCCCGACTCGGTCAGGCGCAACGGCCGGTCCGGGCCGAACTGCGCGCCGCCGACGTCCCGTCACACCGCCCGGCCCCGGAACCGGCCAGGAGTCCGGCCCCGGCCTCGGCACCGGCCTCGGCACCGGCCTCGGCACCGGCCTCGGCACCGGTTTCGGCCCCGCTGACCTCGCAGGAGCGCCGGATCGCCGAGCTGGCGGCCGGCGGCCTGACGAACAGGGAGATCGGCCACCGGATGCATCTCTCACCGCGCACCGTCGGCTCGCACCTGTACCGGATCTTCCCCAAGCTGGGCATCACCGCCCGGGCCGCCCTGCGCGACGCGCTGAACCGGGCCGACGCGGACCGCCGGACCTGACGCCCGACCGCACCCACGGCCGGGGGGGGGGGGGGGGCCGGGGCCCGCGGCGCCGCGCCCCCCCCCGGGGGGGGGGGGCGGGCGCCCCGGCCCCCCCCCCCCCCCGGCCGGATCCGGGGGTCAGTGCCGCGGCGGCTGAACGCAGCGGAAGCTGCTCGCGGCGCCCGGGTCCCCGTGGCCGGTGTAGCGGGACACCATCGGGTAGCGGCACAGGTCGCGGGCGACGGTGGCGCCGGTGCCGGTGGTCAGGGTGGCGTGCAGCACCGACGGCGCGCTGCCCTGCTCCACCCAGGCGGTCAGCGCCGCCAGGTCGTCGACCTTGCCGCCGTCCAGGCCGCAGTGCTCGACGCCGGGGGCCAGGAACAGCCGGTAGAAGTCGTCGACCTTCTTCGCACCGCCCATCCGCTCCTCCACCCGCTTGCGGTAGTCGACCGTGCCGGCGGTGGGGATCAGCTGGTCGGCGTCGCCGTGCCAGCTGAGCAGCTTGCCGCCGGCGTCACGGAACGCGGAGAGGTCCGCGTCGCGGGTGCCGATGACCTGGTCGTACTCGGCGCGGGCCGCCCGGAAGATCCGGTCGAACTGCGCCCGGCTGAGGTGGGCGGTGTCGAACCCGGGCTGCTTCTGCACGAAGGTGGCGACCCACGCGGCCGGGACGACGAACGGCACGCCGGTGGTGACGCCGTTCGCATCGGTCCTGCTGGCCGCCAGGTAGCGGAAGTCGGCGCCGATCGGCAGGCCGTACCAGAGCCGCTTGCCGTTGACGTCGCGCGGGCCGTCCCAGATCCGGCGGACCACCTCGGCGTCCGCCGCCGTGACGGTGACCTGCTTGCCGTCGCACTCGACCCGGGTGCCGACCAGGCGGCGCGGGTCGAAGTCGCACCGCTGCGGGTCGCTGATCAGGCCGTCGGCGACGCCGTCGAGCGTGTCGCAGGCCTTGAGGGCGGCCCGGTTGAAGGCGTCGAACTCGCACCCGGTCGGGTAGGTGCGGGTCTCGTTCATCACCACCTGGGGCCACAGGGTGGCGACTTCGAACTGGTTCCAGTTGACGCCCGGCGCGGCGGCCTTGATGCCGTCGAAGTCCGTCGGGTAGCGCTGGGCCTCCAGGTAGCCCTGGCGGCCGCCGGTGGAGCAGCCGTTCCAGTAGGAGTAGGACGCCGCCCGCCCGTAGGCCGCGGCCACCACCTCCTTGCCGACCAGCGCCATCTCGTGCGCCGAGCGGGAGGCGAAGTTGTCCAGCAGCGCGGTGTCGACCCGCCCGGCGGCGTCCAGCGCCCAGCTGGTGTCCAGGGCCCCGCCGACACCCGCGTCGGTCGTGGCGGCGGCGTAGCCCTGCTTGACGGCCGCGGCGAGCCCGGCCCCGTTGTCCCCGGCGGCGTAGGCACTGCCGCCCACCGCCTGGAAGCGGCCGCTCCAACCCGCCTGCGGCAGCCAGACGTTGACCTTGGCGTGGTCGTTCGCGCCGGGGTGGGTCAGGGTGACCGTCACCTCGCAGTGCGCCGGGACGTCGGGCACCGGGAAGCCGCCGAGCGGCGGTTCCCCGGGCACCTGGAAGGTCCCCGCCGGCACCGCGACCGCGGTGACGGACTCCACGGCGGTGCCCGCCGGAGCCGGGATCCCGGCCGGGGCGCAGCTGAACGCCGACGGGCCGGCGGTGGCACTCGTGGCCGTGGCACTCGTGGCGGTGGCACTCGCGCCGGTGCTCACGGTGGTGGCGCTGACGGCGGCGGCGAGCTCCGGTGACGCGCTCACCGGAGTGGACACCGCAGCGGCGGCGACCAGGGGGACGGCCGCCGCGACGACGGCCAGGAACCGTCTCTTCATGATCTCTCCTCGGTATCGGGCTTGGCCCCCTCACTCTGGCCGCGCCGGCGGTGACGGCACATCAGTCACCTGACGCTCCGCCGACACCGCCCGGGGCGCACCCGAGCGGCCGGAAGGATGGAGTCACATGACCGATGCGCCGGGCCCGGACGGCGGACCACAGTGGGGCCCGCTGGATCCACTCACCATTCGAAACCCCTTGGAGCACTTGCATGTTCAGCCTTGAGCACGGCCGCCTGCGTCGCCTCGCCACCGGTGCCGCCGCCGGGGTCGGCGCGATCGCCTTCGCCGTCGCCGGCACCGCGAGCGCCGCGACCGAGGACGCGGCCGCCGACCGGGGCCCGAAGCCGACCGTCGTCCTGGAGCACGGCGCGTTCGCCGACGGCTCCAGCTGGGACGGCGTCGTCGCCCGGCTGCGCCACGACGGCTACCCGGTGGTGGCCGCCGCCAACCCGCTGCGCGGCCCGGCCTCCGACGCGGCCGCGCTGCGCAGCGTGATCGACCACGTCAAGGGCCCCGTCGTCCTGGTCGGCCACTCCTACGGCGGCTCGGTGATCAGCGCGGCCGCCGTCGGCCGGCCGCAGGTCAAGGCGCTGGTCTACGTCGCGGCGTTCCTGCCCGCGCCGGGCGAGTCCGCGCTCCAGCTGACCGACGCGTTCCCGGGCTCGACCCTGTCCGGCGCGCTGGACCCGGTACCGGTCACCAACGCCGACGGCAGCACCGGCACCGACCTGTACATCCGGCAGGACCGGTTCCGGGCCCAGTTCGCCGCCGACGTCCCCGCCGACCGGGCCGCGCTGGCGGCCGCCGCCCAGCGGCCGATCGCCCAGGCGGCGCTGACCGAGCAGGCCACCTCCGCCGCCTGGCAGACCGTCCCCAGCTGGGACGTCATCACCACCGAGGACCGCAACATCCCGGCCGACGCCCAGCGGTTCATGGCCGGGCGGGCCCACGCCCACACCACCGAGGTGGCCGCGTCGCACTCCGTCGCGGTGTCCCACCCCGGTGTGGTGGCGGGCGTCGTCGAGCAGGCCGCCCGCGCCACCCGCTGACCGGCGGCCCTGAGCAGGGAGGGCGGCGCCCCCGATCCGCCCTCCCGATCCGCCCGCCCTCCCGCCGTCGGCCCCGGGTCGGCCCCGGAGCGCTGCTCCGGGGCCGATGCGTCAGCGCAGCGCGCGGAAGGCGGTGCGGAGTTCCTCGGCCAGCAGCTGCGGCTGCTCCCAGGCGGCGAAGTGGCCGCCGCGGTCGACCTCGTTCCAGTGGATGATGTTGCCGAAGGTCCGCTCGCCCCAACTGCGCGGCGCCGGGTAGATCTCGGCGGGGAAGACCGTCACCGCGACCGGCAGCTTCGGGATCGGCACCGCGTTGAACGGTCCGCCGCCGGCCCGGGTGCCCTCCCAGTACAGTCGGGACGAGGAGGCGCCGGTGCCGGTCAGCCAGTACAGCGAGATCGCGTCCAGCATCTCGTCGTACGTGAGGACCTTCTCGGGCTCGCCGTCGGAGTCCGTCCACTCCGCGAACTTGTCGTAGTAGTAGGCCGCCATGCCGACCGGGGAGTCGGTGAGGGAGTAACCGATCGTCTGCGGGCTGCGGTTCATCATCGCCGCGTAGCCGAAGCCGTCGCGGTAGAAGTGCAGCAGCCGGTCGTACGCCCGCACCTCCTCGGCCGACAGGTTCGCCGGGGCCGGGTCGAAGTTGCGCAGCCGGCGCAGCAGGTCCTCCGGCACGGTCCCCGGCATGGTGACGTGGATGCCGAGCAGCCCCTTCGGCTGCTGGACGGCGAGCACCTCGGAGAGGATCGCGCCGTGGTCGCCGCCCTGCGAGACGTACTCCGGGTAGCCGAGGCGCAGCATCAGCGCGTGGAAGGCCCGCGCGATCCGGGCGAAGTTCCAGCCGGCCTTGCCGGGGTTCCCGGAGAAGCCGTAGCCGGGCAGGGTCGGCAGCACCAGGTGGAACGCGTCCTCGGCGCGGCCGCCGTGGGCGGTGGGGTCGGTCAGCGGACCGATGACCTTGAGCAGTTCGACGATCGAGCCGGGCCAGCCGTGGGTCATCAGCATCGGCATCGCGCCGGGGTGCGGGGAGCGGATGTGGGCGAACTGGACGTCCAGTCCGTCGAGTTCGGTGACGAACTGCGGCAGCCCGTTGAGACGCCGTTCCACGGTCCGCCAGTCGTACCGGGTGCCCCAGTGCTCCACCAGCGGGCGCAGCTTCGCCAGCTGGGCGCCCTGGCTGCGGTCGTCGACGGTCTCGCGGTCGGGCCACCTGGTCGCCCGGACGCGGCGGCGGAGTTCGTCGAGCTCGCTCTGCGGGACCTTGATGCGGAAGGGGCGGATGCCCGGCACGGGCCGCGGAGCCGGGGCGGGCGCCGGGGCCGACGTCGGGGCCGGGGCCGCGTTCGGGGTCTGCGCCTGGGCCTGGGCGGACGCGCCGACCTGCCCGGCGACGACACCGGCCGCGGCGAGGCCGAGGAAGCGGCGTCGGCCGGTGGAGGGGCGGTTGGTGCTGGTGTTTCCGGATGCTGCCATCGAGGACTCCTCGGGTTCGGAAGGGGACGGGAGGTGCGGTGCGGACGCCGGGGCACCGGCGCGGCCGTTCAGTGCGCGGCGTCCAGGTGGGCGGTGAAGAAGCCGGCCAGCTTGTCGACGGCCCGGTCGATGTACTCCTGCCGGTCGTAGAGGTCGACGTGGCTCGCGCCCGCGATCCGGTGCAACTCGGCCGGTCCGAAGGCGCGTTGGTGGGCCTCGACGGCCATCCAGGCGGTGACGGCACGCTCGCCGACGATCTGCAGGATCGGGCGCGGGCCGATCAGCGGGACGGCGAAGAAGGGGTCGTAGCCGGCCAGGCGGTCGACGCTCTCCCAGGCCAGGGACTTCGCGGACCGCTCGTGCGCGCCGCGTGCGGTGCAGTAGTACGCGAAGCCCTCGGCGCCGTGCTCGCCGCCGAGCTCGCGCGCCTGCTCGGCCGTCTCCGGGAACACCGTCAGCCCGCCGGGGTCCTGCCCCCGGGCGGCGGCGGTGCGGGCCCGGGCGGCCGCGTCCAGCAGGGCCCGGAAGACGGCCGGGTCCTGGCCGCCGTCGGCGCCGAGCCGGAACTGGCGGGACGGGTCGGCGGTGCACACGGCGGCCACCGCCCGGACCCGGCTGTCGCCGCCGGTGGCGGCCAGGGAGTACCCGCCGGACGCGCAGATCCCGAGCAGGCCGATCCGCTCGGCGTCCACCTCCGGGCGGGTGACCAAGTGGGACACGGCGGCCTTGAAGTCCTCCACCCGCTGGGCCGGGTCCTCCAGCCCGCGCGGCAGACCGCCGGACTCGCCCTGGTGGGCCGCGTCGAAGGCGAGGGTGACGAAGCCCCGCCCGGCCAGCAGCCGCGCGTAGGTGCCGGACGCCTGCTCCTTCACCCCCGTCCCCGGGTGGCCGACCACCAGGGCCGGGCGCGGACCGGGGGCCGGGGTGTCGGGGAGGTACAGGTGCGCGGCGATCTCGATGCCGGCGCTGTCGAAGCGGATCTCTGACCTGGCCATCCGGGGCCTCTTCCTGTCGATCGGCACATCGCGTGCGCGTCGTATGCGCGTCGGGCGCACGTCGGTGGTTCATGGGTGGTTCGTGCTGCCACCACCGTGGCCCACTGGCGGGTGCCGGGGCTTCGGTCAGATGACTCCGGAACCGACGTGCAGTCATGGAGCGGCCCGCCGCCGACCGGCCCGGACGTCAGATGACCGATGCGGGGCTCCCCGGCCGCCCGAAGGATGGAGACCCCCAGGTCACGGACGTCGGCCCGGTCCCACCCCCCGCCGACCTCCCTTCCCCCGACAGGAGTCGCTCCCATGGACGCGAACGACGAACCCGCCCACAGGCCGGCCACGGTGGTCCTCGACGCCGCCTTCAAGGCGGACGCCCCCGCCCGGTACGCCCGGCTGCGGGAGCTCGGCCCGATCCACCGGGCCGAGTTCCAACCCGGCCTGGAGGGCTGGGTGGTGGTCGGCCACGACCTCGCCAGGACGGCGCTGACCCACCCCGGCCTGCTCAAGGACGCCACCCCCGCCGCCGACGCCCTCGACGCGGCCGGCTTCGTCCTGCACCGGCCCGCCGTCGGCCTCGGCGCCCAGATGATGGAGGCCGACCCGCCCGAGCACACCCGGCTGCGCCGCCTCGCCGCGGCCGCCTTCACCCCGCGCCGCACGGCCGAACTCGCCCCACGGATCGAGCAGATCGCCCACCGGCTGCTCGACGCCCTGCCGCCCGCGGGCACGGCCGACCTCGTCGAGGCCTACAACGCCCCGCTGCCCGCCACCGTCATCGCCGAGCTCCTCGGCGTCCCGGCCGCGCACCACCGCGACTTCCGCCACTGGTCCGCGCAGGCGCTGCGGCCCGCCTCCCCCGAGCACCGCCCCGCGCTGGCCGCGCTGCACCACCTGCTGGCCGACCTGGTCGCGGCCAAGCGCCGCCACCCGCAGGACGACCTGCTGTCCGCCCTGGTCTCCGTCCGCGACCGGGAGGCGGGCCGCCTCACCGAGGAGGAGCTGGTCGGCACCGCGCTGATGCTGGTCGTCGCAGGCCACGAGAGCACCGTCAACCTGCTCGGCAACGCCCAACTCGCCCTGCTCCAGCACCCGGACCAACTACGGCGGTTGCGCGAACGGCCGGAGCTGCTGCCCGGCGCGGTGGAGGAGTTCCTGCGCCACGACACCTCCGTGGAACGCTCCACCAACCGCTACGCGGCGCAGGACCTGGACCTGGGCGGGGTGAGGATCCCCCGGGGCGGCGTGGTCGTGGTCGCCCTCGGCTCCGCCGGCCAGGACGCCCCGCAGACCGGCTCCGGCGACCCGGCCGCCCTCGACGTGGCCCGACCCGACGCCCGCCACCTCGCCTTCGGCCACGGCATCCACCACTGCCTCGGCGCCCCGCTCGCCCGGCTGGAGGCCACCATCGCCCTGCGCGTCCTGCTCGCCCGTGTCCCGGAGCTGGAACTCGCCGTCCCGGTGGACTCGCTCGACTGGATCGGCTCCGGGATCATCCGCGGCGTGCTCACCCTCCCCGTCCGCTACCGGCTCGGCTGACCGGACGGGGGCTCCGAACGGCCCGTTCCCGTCACCTGTCGGACAGGTGACGGGAACGGGCCCGCCCCTGCTAGAGTCGCCGTGACGTGCAGTCAGCATGCAGTCAGCCGGCCGTCCGGGTACGGCCGGAGGAGCGAGGAGCGGCAGACGTGGCGGGTGACGACGACATCTCCGGGTGAGCCCCGGAGCTGACGGCCACCGGCGGGTGCTCAGGAGCACCGCCGAAGTGGTCCGCCTCGTCGTACCCCTTTCCCCGGCGCCCGCCCACGGGCAGAGCTCCGCCCTTCCCGCGGACCGCCGGGGCCCGACGCCTCCCCCGGAAGGATCCCCGTGCTCCAGCACGCCCTGCTCGCCCATGACCTCGTCCGCAACCTCGACGGCCGCCGCGTCCTCGACGGCCTCGGCCTGACCGCCTCGCCCGGCCAACGGATCGGCCTGATCGGGGAGAACGGCGCCGGGAAGTCAACCCTGCTGCGGGTGCTCGCCGGCCTGGACGAACCCGACTCCGGCACCGTCTCGCGCCCCGCGGACCTCGGCTTCCTGCACCAGGAGCTGCCGTTCCCGGCCTCCGCCTCCGTCGCCTCCGTCCTGGACGACGCGCTCCGCGAGGCCCGCGCGGACCTCGCCGCACTCGACCGGCTCGGCGCGGAGATCGCCCGCGTCCCGGACACCGACCCCGGCCACGGGGACCTCCTGGACGCCTACGGCCGGCGGCTCGAACAGGCCCAGTACCGGGAGTCCTGGGACGCCGACCGCCGCGCCGCCCTGGTCCTGGACGGACTGGGCCTCGGTGCCTTCGGCCCCGGCGCCCCCGGACACGGCCGCCCGCTCGGCTCGCTGTCCGGCGGACAGCGCGGCCGGCTCGCCCTGGCCGCGCTGCTCGTCCGCCGGCCGTCCGCACTGCTGCTGGACGAGCCCACCAACCACCTCGACGACGGCGCCGCCGCCTTCCTGGAGCGACAGCTCCGCGCGCACCCCGGCACCCTGCTGGTCGCCACCCACGACCGGGCCTTCCTCGACGCCGTCTGCACCCACCTGATCGACCTCGACCCGACGGTGGACGGCCCGGTCCGCTTCGGCGGCGCCTACTCCGCCTACCTGGGCTCGCAGCGCGCCGAGCGGGAGCGCTGGGAGCTCCGGTACGCCGAGGAGCAGGAGGAGTTGGCGCAGCTGCGGCACTCGGCCGGCGTCACCGCGCACCTGGTCGCCCCGGACCGGGGACCGCGCGACCACGAGAAGATGGGCTACGGGCACCGCGCCGGCCGGGTGCAGAGCCAGGTCGCCCGCCGGGTGCGCAACGCCGCCCGCCGGCTGGCGGAGCTGGAGCGCGCCCAGGTGCCCGAGCCGCCGCGCCCGCTGCGGTTCGCGGCCGACGCCCTGGCCGCGCCGGACGCCCTCGTCGCAGCGCAGACCCCGGAGACCTCGGAGACCTCGGAGACCCCGGAGCCCCTGGTGTCCCTCCGGGGCGTCCGGGTCCCCGGCCGGCCCCCGCTGCCGGACCTCGACGTCACGGCCACCGACCGACTGCTCGTCACCGGCGGCAACGGCACGGGCAAGTCGACCCTGCTCGCGGTGCTGGCCGGCCGCCTCCCGGCCGGGGGCACGCTCCACCGCCACCCCCGGCTGACGGTCGGCCTGCTCACCCAGGACACCGCGTTCGACCGCCCCGACCGCACCGTCCACGACACCTACCGGCTCGCCCTCGGCCCGGCCCGCGCCGAGCGGGTGCCGCTGGCGTCCCTCGGCCTGCTGCACCCGGCGGACCTCGACAAGCCCGTGGCCCGTCTCTCCCTCGGGCAGCGCCGCCGCCTCGCCCTCGCCCTCCTGGTCGCCCACCCGCCCCGGCTGCTGCTGCTCGACGAGCCCACCAACCACCTCTCCCCGCGCCTGTGCGACGAGTTGGAGGACGCCCTCGGCACCGGCCCCGGCGCGATCGTCGTCGCGAGCCACGACCGCTGGCTGCGCCGCCGCTGGCAGGGCCGCGAGCTGCGGCTGGAGCCGGACCGGAGTGAGCAGCGGGCACCGCTGCCGGGCCGCGCCGCCGTTACCGGAACCTGACGCTACCGATGGACGGGCGATACGCGGTCCAGACACGGACCTGACGTTCCGTTCGTACAGTGCCGGACATCCCCGGTGAGCAGGGGCGGACCGCGGCCGCCCCTGCCCACCGACCGCACCGACCGAGATGGGCGACGATGTCAACCACACGCCGAGCACTCCCCCGCCGACTCCCCACCGCAGCAGCCCTCCTGCTGAGCGCGGCCACCGCGGCGGCCCTGCTGCCCACCGCAGCCCTCGCCGCGGAGCCGGACACCGTCACCTCGCACGCCGGCGCCACCACCCCGCAGGAGCGCAACCGGATCGACGCCTACTGGACGGCCGACCGGATGAAGCTGGCGGGCGCCATGGTCCCCGAGAACACCCCCGTGCCCGCGGACGACAACACGCCCGACGACCCGCGCCCGCTCGCCCCCAGCACCCCGGATCCCGGGGCGGTCTGGACCCACGGCGGCGCGGTGAACAGGAGCGTCGGCCGGCTCTTCTTCACCTTCTCCGACGGCTACGACGGCAGCTGCACCGCGACCGTCGTCACCGGCGCGAACCGCAGCACCCTCGTCACCGCGGCGCACTGCCTGCGGGGCGTCGGGGCGCCCACCGCCGACGGCACCTGGACGCACAACGTCTACTTCGTGCCCGGCTACCGCAACGGGACCAAACCGCTCGGCGGGTTCAGCATCAAGTCCATGGCGACGTCCTCCCGTTGGGACGCCGACCGGAACGGCACGAGTTCCTCGGACGTCGCCGCGGCCGGCTTCGACACGGGGGTCCTGGTGGGGAACCCGTCTCCCGACGGGCGGCGGCTGGCGGACGTCACGGGGAACCAGCGGATCGCGTTCTCCGATCCCGTCGACGCGGAGTTCGTCCACGCCTTCGGCTACCCGAAGGACCGCCTCAACGATCCCGCGGCCCAGTACGCCGGTTCGCGCATGATCCACTGCGCCGGCCCGAACCGGCAGAGCCCCAAGGCGCCCCTGCTGTGGGGCGAGTCCTGCAACATGGGCCACGGGGCGAGCGGCGGCCCGCACCTGGCCCGGTTCGACACCCGGACCGGCTCCGGAACCGTCGTCGGCGTCACCACCACCACCGACGAACTCGTGGGCGGGCAGCCGGGCACGCTCTACGCCACCCGCTTCGGTGACAGCGCCCACCGCCTCTACGACTGGGCCCAGGCGCGCTGACAGCGCCGGGGAACGCCGGTGCCGGGGGCGCGGCTCGCACCCCCGGCACCGGCGTCCGTCACCGCGCCCCGGCCTCCGTCAGGCCGGGACCACCCGGTAACTCAGCATCGTCCAGGGCGTGTTGGACTGGGCCAGCGAGCCGGTGCCCCACGGGACCGCACCCGCGCAGCCCCGGCCCGGGTACAGCACCACGGACGCGGAGCCGTCGGCGACCTGCACCGAGCGGACGGGCGCCGCCAGGGTGTGACAGGTGCCGAGGTCGCCCAGGTCGACCGTGGTCACCGCGCCGCTCCCGTCGGTGCCGGTGTACAGGTGCGCGCCCGGCTGCAACGGCGGCCAGCCGGCCGCCTGCGCCGAACCGGCACCGAGACCGATCAGGGCCGCGACCGCGACGGCCGCCGCGGCCGAGCCGCGGAGCATCCTCTTCGAAGTGGACATGTGGGAACCGCCTTCCGTGGGTGTGCCGGGATGCCGAACGATTCGGACCCCGCCGGGTCCTACCCGCCTCCACCCTGCCGCGGGGGGCGGTGGCGCGGCATCGGTCATCTGACTGCACATCACCGGTGCCGGTACGGAGGCGGGATCGGTCGAATGACTCCGTACGTCCGGTGACGCCGTACGTCCGGTGACGCCGTACGTCCGGACCGGCTCACCGCGAACGGTGCGCGGTGCGCGGCCCGGGTCACTCCAGCAGCCCGGCGGCCACCCGCCGGACCAGCTCCCGGCGGTGTGCCGCGTCGTCGAAGTCCACCACCGTGCGCACCTCGGGGGCCATCGCGGGCCACAGCATGGCGAGGTGGACCATCAGCGCGAACAGGAACCGGGCCTCGAACCGGTCCGACACCACGCCCCGGGCCTGGGCGTCGGCGAGGATGCCGGTCCGCCTGCGGACCTCGTCGACGGCGTAGCCGTTGAGCGCCTCGTCGCCGCGCTCCAGGTTCTGCCAGGTGATCAGCCGGGGGATCTCCGGGTGCTCGGCGTAGATGTCGCTGAGCCGGGCCGCGAACTCGGGGAGGTCCTCGTCCCCGTCGAAGGGCAGGCTGCCGATGATCTGCTCCACCGCGGAGTTCCAGACCGCGTCGAAGAGGCCCACCTTGCTGTGGAAGTAGTGGTAGATCTGCGCCTTGTTGCTCCGGGCGGATTCGGCGATGCGGTCGACCCGGGCGCCGTGGAGTCCGTGGGCGGCGAACTCGGCCCGCCCGGCCGCGATGAGTCTCTGCTTGGTGGCTTCGGCGTCGCGTTGCATGCGCAGACCTTAGCCCAGCACCGACTAACCGGTTGGTTGACAGCGGGTTCCTTGTCCGGGTGTAATCAACCAACCAGGTAGTTGAAAGTTGGCCGGCGTCCATGGCTCGCGGTCTTCGAACGACCTGGAGGTTCGATCGGGGAGGGAACTGGACCGTGGGATCAGCCGTGCCGTTGCTCGGTCGGGACAGCGAACGCGAGCAACTCGCCGAGTTCGCACGCTCCGTGGAGGGCCGCACCCTCCTCCTCCGCGGCGAGACCGGGGTCGGCAAGAGCACCCTGCTCGACTACGCCGCCGACCTGGCCGTCCGGGAGGGGCGGCTCGTGGTCCGGGCCACCGGGGTCGAGGCGGAGTCGGAACTGCCGTACGCCGGACTGCACCAGCTCCTCTACCCGCTGCTGCCGCACACCGCCGGACTGGAGCACAACTCCCGGGCGGCCCTCGACGCCGTCTTCGGCCACACCGGCGCCGGGGGCACGCCGCCCTCCCTGATGACCCTCGGCATCGCGGTGCTCGGCCTGCTGTCCTCGGCCTCGGTCGAGCAACCGCTGTTCCTCGTCCTGGACGACGGCCAGTGGCTGGACGACTCCAGCGCCGCGGTCTGCGGATTCGTCGGCCGCCGACTGACCGGCAGCCGGTTGAAGCTGCTGCTCGCGGTCCGCTCCGACATCGCCTCCCCCTTCGACACCGCCGCACTGCCCGAGCTGGCCGTCGGCACCCTCACCGACGAGGACGCCGCCCTCCTGCTCGACGGCCACTACCCCGCGCTGGACCGGCAGTCGCGCCGCCTCGTACTGGACCAGGCCCAGGGCAACCCGCTCGCCCTGCTGGAACTGCCCGGCCACACGGCCGGCCGCCACCCGGAACGTGCCGCCGCCGACCCGCAGGCCCTGCGCGGCGCCTCGCCGTCCCGGCGCCTCCAGTACCTCTACGGCACCCGGATCGCCGCCCTGGACGCCGCCGTCCGGGCCGAGTTGCTCAAGGGCGCCCTCGACGGCGTCGCGGCCGGACCCGGCGACGCGGCGGGCCCCGCCGGCCGGTACCGGATGCGCGACGCCGACGAGGCCGTCGCCCGCGGCCTGCTGGTGATCGAGCCCGCCACCGGTGAGTTCGCCTTCCGGCACCCGCTGGTGCGCTCCAGCGTCGTCCAGCTGGCGACCCCCAACCAGCGCCGCGAGGCCCACCGGACGCTGGCGCTGCTCCACCGGGACAACCTCGAACGGCGGGCCGCCCACCTGGCCGAGGCCACCCTGGACCCGGACGAGGAGGTGGCCCGGGTCCTGGAGGCCGCCGCCGAGTCCGCGACCCGTCGCGGCGGCGCGCTGACGGCGGTGACCTGGCTGACCCGCGCCGCCGAGCTGAGCGAGCACCCGGCGGAGCGGTCCCGGCGGCTCGGCGACGCGGCGTTCATCGCGGGGCACGCGGCCCGCCTCGGCCACGCCCGCCGGATCCTGCGGGCCGATCCCGGGCCCGACGCCGACCGCTCCCCCGCCGCCGCACTGGCCTCCGGCTACCAGGCGCTCTACCAGGACGGCGACGTGCGCTCCACCCACCGGCAGATCGCCGCCGCCGTCGAACGGCTGGTCGGTGGGACTGCCGACCCGGCGGCCGACCCCACCGCCGGGTACGACCCCGAGGTGCTGGACCGGCTGCTCGCCCTGCTGCTCGCCACCAGCCAGTTCGCCGCCGACCGGACCCTGTGGGAACGCACCCACGCCCTGCTCGCCACGCTCGGCGAACGGGTCGGCGAGCGGGCCCGGATCTACAGCGCCACCTGGAGCGACGTCGTCCGCCACGGCGCCGGCTGGACCGCACCGGTGGAGCGGGCCGCCGCCGACCTGCCGGGCCAGGAGCCCTGGGACGTCGCCCGCTTGGCCGTCTCCGCCTACCACCTCGACGTCCTCAGCCCGCTCCGCCCGCACCTGCAGCGCGTCGTCTCCCGCGAGCTGGAGACCGGCGCGGTCTCCACCGGCATGGTGATGCTGCACCTGATCATGCTGGACCAGATGGCCGTCGGGGAGTGGGAGGCCGCCGAACGGACCGGACGGCGGGCCCTGCTGCGCTCCGACGAGCACGGGCACGAGCTGTTCGCCCAGCAGACCCGGGCCTACCTGGCCCAACTCGCCGCGATGCGCGGGCAGACGGCGACCGCGCGCGAGCTCCAGGCGGTGGTCGACGCCTGGGCCCGCCCGCGCGGCATCGGCTTCCTCACCCAGCTCGCCGACGCGGCCGGCACCACCGCGGCGCTGAGCGACGGCGACTACGAGGGCGCATACCTCCAGGCCATCGGCATCACCGCGCCGGGCGCCTTCCAGCCCTACGCCCACCAGGCCTCCCGCACCCTGCTCGACCTCGTCGAGGCCGCCGTCCACACCGGGCGCACCGCGCAGGCCCGCGCCCACGCGCTGGCCGCCCGGGAGGCCGGCCTGCCCGCCGTCTCCCCCCGGCTGTCCCTGGTCACCCACGGGGCCCTGGCCATGACCGCCGAGGACGAGGACGAGGCCGCCGGGGCCTACGCGCACGCCGTCTCCCACCCGGCCGCGGCACACTTCCCGTTCGAGCTGGCCCGGATCCGCCTGGCGCACGGCATCCGGGTGCGCCGCGCCCGGGGCGCCACCGTGGCACGGGAGTTCCTCGCCCCGGCCGCCGACTCCTTCGAGCGGCTGGGCGCGGTCGCCTGGGCCGCCCGGGCCCGGGCCGAACTGCGGGTCGGCGGCGTCCCGACCCGGCCGGCGGCGCGCACCGCGAGCCTGCTGACCTGGCAGGAGCGCCGGATCGCCGACCTGGCCGCGGGCGGCCTGACCAACAAGGAGATCGGCGAGCAGACCCGGCTGTCCCCCCGGACCGTCAGCGCCCACCTGTACCGGATCTTCCCCAAGCTGGGCATCACCACCAGGGCGGCGCTGCGCGACGCCCTCACCGGGCTGGACGAGGCGTCCCCCGCGCCGGACCCGGGCCTGCCGGATCGCTGCTGACCGAACACCGCTGACTGAACGCCGCCGGGGGCGGGTAGGGCTCGGGGATCCGCCAGGGAGGGAGTCCGGATGTCGCTGCCGCTGACCGGCACCACGGTGATCGCGCTGGAACAGGCGGTGGCCGCGCCGCTGGCCACCCGGCACCTGTGCGACCTGGGCGCCCGGGTGGTGAAGATCGAGCGCCCGGACGGCGGCGACTTCGCGCGCGGGTACGACCGCAGCGTCAACGGCCTGGCCAGCCACTTCGTCTGGCTGAACCGCGGCAAGGAGTCGGTCGTCCTCGACCTCAAGGCGCCCGAGGGCCGCGCCGTGCTGGCCGACCTGGTGGCCGGCGCGGACGTCTTCCTGCAGAACCTGGCCCCCGGGGCGGCCGCCCGGCTCGGCTTCGGCTCCGCCGAACTGCGGGCCCGGCACCCCCGGTTGGTCACCGTCGACCTGTCCGGCTACGGCACCGGCGGCCCGTACCGGGACAAGCGCGCCTACGACATGCTGATCCAGTGCGAGTCCGGGCTCGCCTCGGTGACCGGCCCGCCGGAGCGGCCCGCCAAGACCGGCGTGCCCACCTCGGACATCGCCGCCGGGATGTACGCCCTGACGGCGACGCTCGCCGCCCTGCTCGGCCGGGCCGGCAGCGGACGCGGCACCGCGATCGAGGTGTCGATGTTCGAGGCGACCGCCGAGTGGCTGGGCCACCAGCTCCACCACACCCAGGGCACCGGGCAGGCACCGGGCCGCGCCGGACTCTCCCACCCGGCCATCGCCCCCTACGACGCCTATCCGACGGCCGACGGCCACGAGGTCATGATCGGCATCCAGAACGACCGCGAGTGGGCCCGGCTCGCCACCGGCTTCCTGGACCGCCCGGACCTCGCCGACCACCCCGAGTGGGCGACCAACGTCGCCCGGGTACGGCGCCGTCGGCTGGTCGACGCGCTGGTGGGCGGCCGGACGGCGACCATGACGGCCGAGGAGGCCGTCAAGCGCCTGGACGCCCTCGCGATCGCCTCGGCCCGGCTGAACGGCATCGGCGACCTCCTGCACCACCCCCAGCTCGCCGCCCGCGACCGCTGGCGCCCGGTGGCCACCCCGGCCGGCGAGGTCCGCTCCCTGCTGCCCCCGTTCGACTTCGCGGAGGTCGAACTCCCGATGGGGCCCGTCCCCGAGCTGGGCGCCCACACCGACTCCGCCCTGCGCGCCCTCGGCTACCCCGCCACCCGCATCGCCGCCCTGCGGGCGAACGGGGTGCTGGGCGGGTAGCGCACCCGTATCCTGGGTCCCGACCCTCCGGGCAAGTGGCGTACGGAAAGCACGATCTGACACTCCGTCATCCTCTCGCCGCGACCGGACGACACCTGGACACGACGGGGGCGCGCGTGGGATCGGCCGACCGCAACGGACCGGGCACCGGCACCACGCGCGAACGCGTCCGTCGGGGCGAGGCCGCACCGGCCGGGCGCGCGGAGCCGCCGCTGGTGGTGCTGCACGGGTGGCTCGGACTCGCCTCGGGGCTCGCCGCACTGGTGGTGGTCCTGCTCGGGGCCTGGTACGCGGGAAAGGGCGAGCCCGGCCCGGTGGACGGGCGGATCCAGGACGCGGTGTACGGGGTGGAACCGCCGTGGCGCTACGCCGCCCGCGGCCTGGACTCCCTGGGGGAACCGCTGGGCGCCGCGCTGCTGGTCGGAGCCGTGGCGGCGGGCTGCCTGCTGCTCCGGCGCCCCCGTGCCGCGGTGTTCGCGGTCGTCGGCGTCGCCCTGCCGGTGCTGGCGGCGACGCTGCTCAAGCACCTGGTGGGCCGCACCATCCACGGCGACGCCAACCTCTCCTACCCGAGCGGGCACACAGCCTTTCTGACCGCCGTCGCCCTCGTACTGGGGCTGCTGGCAGCCGGCGGGAGGGCCCGCCCGCTGCCGGTTCTCGCCGTCGCGGCGGCCGTCGGGGCGGCCATGGCCTGGGCCCAGGTAGCCCTGGGCGCGCACTACGCTACCGACACCCTGGCCGGCGGCTGCACCGCCCTGGCACTGGTACCGCCCGCCGGATGGCTGGTGGACCGGGCCGCCGACCGGCTGGCGGCCCGGTCGGCGCCCGGTGACCCGACGTAGCTCAGACCCGCTGCCGGAAGACCGGCTTGACCGGGCGGCCGCCGAGCCAGGGGGTGGGGTCGCCGGCGTCGAGGGCCTTGCGGTAGACGGCGCAGGCGGCGGAGACGGCGTCGATGGTGTGGGCGATGTCGGCGTCCGTCAGGGCGCTGCTCACCACGAAGGAGGGGGCCAGCACCCCGCCGGCGAGGAGTTGGCGCAGGAAGAGGGTGCGGTAGGGCTGGGAGGGCTGCCCCCGTTCGTCGAGGGTGGCGAAGACCAGGTTGCTGGCCCGGCCCCGGACCAGCACGTGGTCGGCGACGCCCATGCCGGCGGCGGCCTCCCTTACGCCGGCGGCGAGTTGGTCGCCGAGGGCGTGCAGCCGGGCGGTGATGCCCTCCTCGACGTACGTGGTCTGGACGGCCATCGCGGCGGCCAGCGCGTGGGTCTCGGCGCCGTGGGTGGTGGAGAGCAGGAACACCCGGTCGCCGGGGTGGCGCAGCCCGCCGTGTTCCATCAGGTCGCGGCGCCCGGCGAGCGCGGAGACGGCGAAGCCGTTGCCGAGCGCCTTGCCGAAGGTGGAGAGGTCGGGGGCGACGCCGTAGAGGCCCTGGGCGCCCGCCGGGGACCAGCGCAGCCCGGTGATCATCTCGTCGAAGACCAGCAGGCAGCCGTGCCGGTCGGCGAGTTCGCGCAGGCCGGCCAGGTAGCCGGGCGGGGGCTCGGCGTGTCCGGCGGGTTCGAGGACCAGGCAGGCGATCTCGCCGCGGTGGCGGGTGAGCAGTTCCTCGGTGGCGGAGAGATCGCCGTAGGGGAAGGAGACGGTGAGGTCGGTGATCGCCGAAGGGATCCCGGCGTCCATCGGGGTGGTGCCGATGAACCAGTCGTCGACCGAGAAGAACGGGTGGTCGCCGCAGACGGCCACCAGGGTCCGCCCGGTCACGGCGCGGGCGAGGCGCACGGCGGCGGTGGTGACATCGGAGCCGTTCTTGGCGAACTTGACCATCTCGGCGGTGGGCACGGTGTCCAGGAAGCGTTCCGCGGCCTCGAGTTCGAGGATGGACGGGCGGGTGAAGTTGCTGCCCCGGTCGAGCTCCCGCCGGACGGCCTCGGTCACCCGCGGGTGGGCGTGGCCGAGGCTGACGGAGCGCAGGCCGGAGCCGTACTCGACGTAGCGGTTGCCGTCGACGTCCCAGACGTGGGCGCCGCGGCCGTGGCTGATGACCGGGGCCAGGTGCTCGGGGTACTGGTCGTCGCCCTTGGCGTAGGTGTGGGCGCCGCCGGGGATCAGGGCGTGCAGCCGCTCGTTGGCCGCCCGGGATTTCGGAAGAGTGAAGTCGACGGTCACGGCGCTCAGTTCTCCTCCGCGCGCAGGACCTCGGCGAGGCTCGGCGCCTCCCGGTCCCGCTTGGACACCGACTCGGCCGGCAGCGGCCAGGGGACGGCCAGCTCCGGGTCGTCGAAGGCGATGGTGACGTCCTCGCTCGGGTCGTGCGGGCGGTCGATCCGGTACGAGACGTCGGCGTCGGTGAGCGCCTGGAAGCCGTGCGCGCACCCGGCCGGGATGTAGACGCTGGCCTGGGTCTCGCCGGAGAGCTCGAAGGTGGCCACGTTGCGGTAGGTCGGCGAGTCGGGGCGCAGGTCCACGACCACGTCGAACACCTCCCCGTGCGAGCAGCGCACGATCTTCGCCTCCCCGGCGCCGGAGCGCAGGTGCAGGCCGCGCAGCACGCCCCGCACCGAACGGGAGACGCTGTGCTGGACGAAGGCGTCGGGGTCGATGCCCACCGAGCGGAGCACCTCGGCGTCGAAGGTGCGGCAGAAGAAGCCGCGTTCGTCGGCGTAGGGGGTCGGTTCGAAGAGGTAGGCGCCGGCGATCGCCGGGACTTCGGTCGCCTTCATGAGGTCTCCGTAAGGTGTCAGTCGGCGGTCGGGAAGACGGCCGTGGTCAGGGCGGTGAACTGGTGGTCGAGCCGGCGGGTGGCCGTCAGGTTCCGCTCGGCGAGGGTCTGCCGCAGCTCCGTCGCGTGCTTCTCCAGCTCCCGGAACTGCTCGATCAGCCGGTCGGCGTCGACCTCGCGGGCCGGGTGGCAGTACTCCCCCAGCCCCATCCGGGCCATCAGCGCGTCGCTCTTGGCCGCGTAGCTGAGGGCGAGCGTCGGGGTGCCGGTCCGCAGCGCGCAGACCAGGTTGTGGTACCTGGTGGCCACCACGGCGTCGGCGGCGGCCGTCTCCGCCATCAGCTCGGCCAGCGAGGCGGCCCCGGAGACGGTGACCAGCGGGGAGTCGACGGCCTCGACGATCGCGGCGACCACCCGGGCGTCGACCGCGTCGCCGGTGAGCAGCCGGACCGGCCGTCCGTCCTCGACCAGCGCGCGGACGAAGCGGGTGGTGCCGTCGAGGTACTGCCGGTGGATCTGCTCGGCCCGGGCGCGGTCGTCGTCGCCGCCGTGGAAGTCCATGACGCCGACGCAGACCCGCCCGTCGGGGGAGCCGGTGGCGGGCGGTGCCGGGAGGGCGAAGGCGATGTCCGGATGCACGGCGTCGCGTGCGGTGTCCACGCCCATCGCCCGCATGGCGTCGCGGGACAGCTCGTCCCGGTACGAGCGGTGCGCGGCCAGCCGGGCGGACCAGCGCACCAGCGCCCGGGTGGCCGGGTTGCCGATCCGGGCGGCGCCGACGCCGACCAGCGCCACCGGGGTGCGCAGCAGCCGGCCGGAGGCGCAGAGCAGGAACAGCGCGTACGGGAAGCCCCAGGGGCGCAGCGGCAGGGTGGCCTCCAGGACCCCCATGCCCGGGACGATCACCACGTCGTGCCGGCGCACCCAGGCGGCGGTGCGGGCGGCGTCGACGAGCTTGCCCAGGCCCTTGCCGAGGACGGCGCCGGCCCGGGAGGCGGTGCGGTACTCGCCGCGGTACCAGTGCAGCCGGGTGGCGGGGATGCGGTAGCGGGCGGTGACCACCTCGGGGCCGCCGCAGAGCGCGTCCACCGCGGCGTCCGGGTGCTCGGCGCGGAGGTGGCCGAGTACGGCCTCCAGCGAGCCGTCGTTGCCGAGGTTGCCGGAGCCGAGCAGGCCGAACACCCCGACGCGCACCGGGGTTCGCGCGGTCATGCCCGCCTCCCCCCGCGTCCGGCCACCAGGTCGTCGACGGAGGCGGCGGAGCCGTCCGAGGACGGCACGGGGGTGCGGTCCTCGACCCGTTCGCCGGCGCCCGGCCGGGCCCGGCTGGTCATCCAGGCGGCCAGGTGGCCGTAGCAGGCCCGCCGGTCGGCGGTGGACAGCGGCGCCCGGCGGACGGCCGCGGCGAAGCCCCAGACGTACTCGGCGAGCAGCCGGGGCGTGGGGTGCAGCGGCCCGGCCCGGCGCGGGTCCAGGTTGACGCAGCGGGAGCGCTTGGAGGGGTTGGCCCGCTCGGCCCGGGTGGGGTGGTCGCGGCGGAAGTAGAGCAGTTCCGGCACCTGGTGGAAGGGGCCGTGCAGGGTGATCTCGGCGACGAAGGTGCGGTCGGCGTGGTGGTAGCTGTCGTGCGGCTTGACCCGGCGCAGCACGTCGGCCCGCATCACCCCGTAGAAGTCGTCGCCGCCGGGCTCGAACAGCAGGCTGCGGAAGCGCTCCGGGGCGCGCGGGGAGTCGGTGGCGAGGCCGTACGCGTAGGGGACCTTCACCCGGCCGTGCTCGTCGATGACCGCCTGGCCGGAGTGGGCGAGGATGACCTCGGGCCGGTCGTCCAGCGCCTCGACGCAGCGCAGCAGGAGGTCCCGGGCGTAGAGGTCGTCGTGCGAGGCCCACTTGAAGAGTTCGCCGCGGCACTGGGCGAAGACGTAGTTGTGGTTGGGCGCGGCGCCGATGTTCCGGGGCAGCCGGAGGTAGCGGATCCGGGAGTCCTGCGCGGCGTACTCGCGGCAGATGGATTCGGTGGCATCGGTCGAGGCGTTGTCGGAGATGACCAGTTCGAAGTCCTGGTAGGTCTGGCCGAGCAGGGCGTCGAGCGACTCGGCGAGGTACTCCTGGCCGTTGTAGACGGGCAGGCCGATGCTCAGTCGGGGAACGGCGGTCAAGGCGTCCTCACTTCGGGGGTGTCGTCCACCGTTTCGGGGACGGGGGTGCGGTGGTGCTCGCGCAGGGCGGCGCGCAGTTGGAGCCACCAGACGGCGGCGCCGCAGGCGGTGGCGGTGGCGACGCCCCAGGCGGAGCCGACGGTGCCGGCCGCGGCGGCGCCGCCGAGCCCGCCGCCCAGGTAGCAGGCGGAGGCGAAGAGTTGGCAGCGCAGGCTGCGCCGGGCGGCGGCGAGGGCGCGCAGCCCGGCGGCCGCGCCGCTGCCGAGGCCGGCGCCCGCGACGCCGAGGGTGGCGGGGAGGATGAGCGGCGAGGCGGAGTGCCAGACGTCGCCGAGGACGAACTGTCCGGCCCGGTCGGGCATCAGCAGCAGCGCCGAGCCCCACAGCAGGGCGGCGCCGGCCTGTCCGCCGCCGAGCAGCAGGCAGAACCGGCCGAGCCGGCGCGGTGTCTGCCGCAGGACCCGGGCGGCCTCCGCCACGGTGACCAGGGAGAGGCCCATCAGCAGGGCGAGGAACGGCCCCTGGAGGAGTTCGGCGCCCCGGACGGCACCGACCGCGCCGACGCCGACGATCGCACCGAGCCCGTACGCCCGCAGCTGGCCGGCGCCGCTGAGGCTGACGTTCTCGACCAGGTAGCGGCTGCCGAGGTCGCGCTGTTCGCGCAGCCAGCCGCGGGCCTGGGTGACCCGGGGCCGGACGCCGGACTGGAGGAAGCCGTACCCGGCGGCGGCCGCCGCGGCGGCGCCCCAGGCCAGCAGGAAGGCGGCCACGGTGCCCACCCGGGCCGCCACCACCATGGCCGGGATCAGCGCGAGGCCCTGCACCAGGTCGTTGGCGAAGGCCTTCCGCCCGGTGCCGGCGGCGAAGAAGGCGAACCGCCGGGAGTCCTGGAGCAGCAGCGCCGGCAGGGCGAGGCCGAGGCTCGCGAACGCGGGCCCCACGTCGCCGCCGAGGCCGAGCCCGACCAGCAGGCAGACGGCGCCGAGGGTGGCGCCGACGGCGAGCGCGGTGCCGGAGGACCGGGCCGCCGCGGCGCGCCAGGTCGCCTCCGGCACGCCGCTGAACCGCACCATCAGCGGGTCGGTGGCCAGCCCGCGGGAGACGTTGAGCACCACGCCGTAGGTCAGCCAGGCCAGGCTGAACACGCCGAACGCGTGCACCCCCAGCTCCCGGGCGACGTAGATGCCCACCGCGAAGTTGATCATGCTGGTGACCGCCTGGTCGGCCAGCCCCCAGGACACCCGGCCGAGCACGCCCCGCCCGGCGGGCCGGGCCGGCGCCCCGTCCCGGCCCGCCGGTGCCGCCGTCCTCACCTCCTCGGTGGTCATCGGCGTCACGCCTTGATCAGCCCGGCGCCCCGCAGGGCGTCGGCCGCGGCGGCGACGGTGTCGAACGGCAGCCCGGAGCGCTCGGCCACGTCCAGCAGGCCGTGCTCGCCGTCGGCGAGGCTGAGCACCCACAGCATGGCCAGCTGGGCCTGCTTGGCGTCGCTGCGCCCGCCGAGCGAGTCGTACAGCCCGCGCCGGCCCAACTGCGGTTCGCCGTAGGGGCTGAGGTTGAGGTAGCGCCGGTTGCGGTCGAGCACGGCGAAGGCCTCCCGGCAGACCGCGAGGGTGTCCGCCATCGCCTCGGGCCGCACGAAGTCCAGGTCGTCCGCCGAGGTGTGGTACTCGGGGTACCCGGCGTACGGGGTCCGGCTGAGCGAGCCCACGCCGAGGTCGAACCCGGGCGAGCAGTACTGCCGCTCGTCGTAGCCGTACGGCGTGAACTCGGTGACCCGGTGCGGGCGTTCGGAGGTGCGCAGGACGTGCCGCAGCACCCGGTCGATCTCCGCGTCGCCGCGCCGGCTCTGCTTGTACGTCAGCTGCCCCCGGTCCCCGGCGCAGGCCAGCACCAGGCCGTGCTTGACCCGGTCCACCCGCTCCCGGTTGCGGGCCAGCCAGGTGATCGCCCCGATGGTGCCCGGGGCGAAGACGAAGCGGTAGGTGTAGTACGGCGTCCGCTCCGCCAGTTCGCGGGCCAGGAAGGTCGCCACCGCGATGCCGGCCAGGTTGTCGTTGGCCAGCGCGGGGTGGCAGACGTGGCAGGAGACCAGCACCTCGTCGGCGACCTGCCCGGGGACGACGTGCTCGGCGTAGGTGAGGTGGCCGTCCGCGAGGGTGGAGTCGATCCGCACCTCGTAGTCGCCCTCGGGCAGCGCGTCCAAGGTCTCCTGGGCCAGGCAGAACCCCCACTCCGGGGTGTAGTAGCTGGTGCGGTAGGGCACCCAGGTGGGGTGGTCCGGCAGGGTGTGCAGGTGCGGGCGCAGCTCGCTCAGCGGCATGGTGGCCGCGACCGGCACGCTGTAGCCCAGCACGTGCAGGCTGGACGCGGCGAGGTCGACGACCCGGCGGCCCGCGGCGTCGGCGACGTAGGCGTCCCGGACGTTCCACTCCTGGGGCACCGTCCAGTCGAGCACCTGCGTCCCGGTCGGCACCTCGTGCACCGTCAGCGGGAGGTACTCGCCGACGACGTCCAGGGTGGCGCGCACCCCGTCGCCGGTGATGCTCCGGCGGAGCGGGTACAGCCGCTCCACCAGGGCGTGCATCCGCTCCCCGACCCCGGTCACCGGCGCCACCGCAGGGTGTCGTCGACGGCGCCGGCGCCGGTGGCCTCGCGGAGCACCGCCAGCCGGGTGAACCGCCGCTCGAAGTCCTCCCTGGTCAGCCCGAACTTCCGGTAGGCCTCGGCGAGTTCGACCGCGCCCTGCTTGACCGTCCACTCGCAGTCGAAGCCGGGCAGGGCGGCCCGGAACCGGGAGAAGTCCACCCGGTAGGAGCGCGGGTCGGCGCCGTTCTCGCCGGTGATCACCACCTGGGCGCCGACCACCGCCTCGGCGACCTGCTCGGCGATCTCGGCGACCGTGACGTTGTTGGCCTCGCTGCCGATGTTGAAGGCCCGGTCGTGCACCGCCTCGCGCGGCGCCTCCAGCGCGGCCGTGAAGGCCCGGGCGATGTCGGCGGCGTGCACCAACGGGCGCCAGGGGGTGCCGTCGGAGAGCACCAGCACCTCGCCGGAGAGCAGCGCGTGGCCGACCAGGTTGTTCAGCACGATGTCGGCGCGCAGCCGGGGCGAGTAGCCGAAGGCGGTGGCGTTGCGCATGTACACCGGGCTGAAGTCGCCGTCGGCCAGGGCGTGCAGGTCGTCCTCCACCCGCACCTTGGACTCCGCGTACGGGGTCACCGGGCGCAGCGGGGCGTCCTCGGTCACCAGCTCGTCGCCACCGGCCGCGCCGTAGACGGAGCAGGTCGAGGCGTACAGGAAGCGCTTCACCCCGGCCTCGCGGGCCAGCTCGGCCAGCCGCACCGAGGCGTGGTGGTTGATGTCGTAGGTGAGGTCCGGCGCCAGCGAGCCGAGCGGGTCGTTGGAGAGCGCGGCCAGGTGGATCACGGCGTCCACCCCGGCCACGTGCTCGGCGGTCACGTCGCGCAGGTCCACCCGCCGGCCCGGCGGGTCCGCGGGCTTCGGGCCGAGGACGCACTCCGCGAACAGGCCGGCGTCCAGGCCGACGACGTCGTGGCCGGCGGCGGCGAGCACCGGGGCCATCACGGTGCCCAGGTAGCCCTGGTGTCCGGTCAGCAGTACGCGCATGGTTCAACCCCCCAGGTTGAGAGTGACTTTGGTGGCGTCGAAGGCTTCCGCGTAGCGGGCGTGGCATTCGATGCCGCGGATCCGGGCGAGCCCGAGGAAGGCCTCCCGGTCGTACCAGGGGCGGTGCCGCTGCGAGGGGTAGTGCTCCTGCAGCAGCCGCACCTTGCGTTCGGCGGTCTCCGGGCTCAGCGGCTGGTAGGCCGTCGGGCGGCCGAGGTCGGCGTCCCACTTGACGATCTCGTAGCCGAGCACCAGGTGGTCGCGGAACGCGGTGGGGACCAGCCGGGCCAGGCCGCGGTGGTCCTGGTGGGCGTCGGCGGTGCGCGGGGCGAGGACCAGCTGCGGGTCGGTGCGCCCGCGCAGTTCCTCGACGGCGGCCTTGGCCTCCTCCCAGTGCGCGGGCAGCCGGCCGTCCGGCAGCTTGAGCACGGTCAGCCGCAGGTCGGCGCCGGGGCAGAAGGCGGCCAGCGCGGCCTGCTCCTCCTGCTCCCGGGCGCTGCCGCCGCCGGAGAGCACCAGCGCGTCCACCCGCAGCCCGGGACGCGCCTCGCACAGCGTCAGCAGCGTGCCGCCGGCGCCGATGGCGATGTCGTCGCAGTGCGCGCCGACGGCGGCGATCCGCTCCAGCGGCCCGGGGCCGAGCCGGATCACGAGGGCCTCACCGCGACCCCGTCCCGCTCCCAGACGGCCCAGGGGCGGTCGCCGTGGGCGTAGGCGGCGTCCAGGGCGGCCCGCTCCTTCACGGTGTCGGTGGGCTTCCAGAAGCCGCGGTGCTGGTGGGCCACCAGGCGGCCGCGCTTGGCGAGTTCGGTGCAGCCGTCGGCGACCAGGTCGCCGTTCTCCGGGATGTGGTCGAAGATCTCCTGGCGGAGCACGAAGTACCCGCCGTTCTCCCACAGCGGCATGTCGCTGACCGCGGTGATGCCCCCGACCAGGCCGTCCTCGCCCAGGTCCACGCAGTGGAAGGAGGACTGCGGCGGCACCACCATCATCGACGCCCCGGCGTCCCGCTCGGCGAAGCGGTCGATCATCTCCGGCAGCGGCGCGTCGGTGAGCACGTCGGCGTAGTTGGCGAGGAACATCTCGTCGCCGTCCAGGTGGTGGCGCACCCGGCGCAGCCGCTCGCCGATCGGCGACTCGATGCCGGTCTGCGCGAAGGTGATCGTCCAGGAGGCGATGTCGGTCGACAGCAGTTCCGTGCGCCCGCCCCGCAGCACGAAGTCGTTGGACGTCGTCTCCTGGTAGTTGAGGAAGAAGTCCTTGATGTGGTGGGCGCCGTAGCCGAGGCAGAGGATGAACTCGGTGTGCCCGTAGTAGGCGTAGTAGCGCATCACGTGCCAGATCAGCGGCCGGGGGCCGACCATCGCCATCGGCTTGGGCACGTCGTCGGAGGCTCCGCTGCGCATCCGCAGCCCGTAACCGCCGCAGAACAGGACGACCTTCACCGCTCCCCCTCGACGATGCTGAGTTCCGGGATGGGGAAGACCAGGCGGCCGCCCCACTCGTGCACGAAGGACAACTGCTCGACCAGTTCGGCCCGCAGGTTCCACGGCAGGACCAGCACGTAGTCCGGCCGGTCGGCGGCGATCTGCTCGGGCGCCAGGATCGGGATGCGGGTGCCCGGGGTGAACCGGCCGTGCTTGTACGGGTTCCGGTCGACGGTGTACGGGAGCAGGTCGGGCCGGATGCCGCAGTGGTTGAGCAGGGTGTTGCCCTTGCCGGGGGCGCCGTAGCCGACGACGCTCTCGCCGCGCTCGGCCACCCCGATCAGGAAGGTCAGCAGGTCCCGGCGGACCTTGGCGACCCGGGCCGAGAACTCGGTGTAGCCGGCCAGCTCCTGGAGCCCGGCGGCCTTCTCCCGGGCCAGCACGTCGGCCACCCGCGGGGTCGGCTCGCCCGCCGCCTCGGCCGGCCGGGCCCACAGCCGGATCGAGCCGCCGTGGGTGGGCAGCAGCTCGACGTCGACCAGGGTGAGCCCGCCGCTGGCCAGCGCCCGGATCGCGGAGGCGACCGTGTAGTACTGGAAGTGCTCGTGGTAGATGGTGTCGTACTGGTTCTCCTCGATCAGGGTCAGCAGGTGCTGCACCTCGATCGAGACCCAGCCGTCGTCGGCGACCAGGGCGCGCAGCCCCCGGGTGAAGCCGACCACGTCGGGGATGTGGGCGTAGACGTTGTTGGCCACCACCAGGTCCGCCGGGCCGTGTTCGGCGCGGACGTCCGCGCCGGTGTCCGGGTCCAGGAACGCGGTGAGGGTGGGCACCCCGGCCTCGCGCGCGGCGGCGCCGACGTTCACCGACGGTTCGACGCCCAGGCAGCGGATCCCGCGCTCCACCACGTGCCGCAGCAGGTAGCCGTCGTTGCTGGCCACCTCGACCACGAAGGCGTCGGCGCCCAGCCCGAGCCGCTCCACCGCCCCGGCGACGAAGCCTCGGGCGTGCTCCACCCAGGAGGTCGAGAAGGAGGAGAAGTACGCGTACTCCTGGAAGGTCTCCTCGGGCGTGATCAGCGGCGGGATCTGCGCCAGCCAGCAGTCCGTGCAGACCCGCAGGTGCAGCGGGTACGCCGGCTCCGGCCGGTCCAACTGGTCGGCGGCGAGGAAGCTCTCGCACGGCGGGGTCGCCCCCAGGTCGACGACGCTCCCCATCGCCGTCGAGCCGCACAGTCGGCATCGTGTCATTGACTGCTCCCATTCCTGCCCGCGCGGGTGCCCCGCCGCGGGCCAGCGTGTCCGTTCCCCACCGGCGGCGCGCCGACCGCGCCGCCGGACCGGGCCGCGATCGCGGCCCGGTACCCCTCCACCAGGCGCTCCAGCCCGACGGCCGGGCTGAACCCCTGCTCGTACCGGCGCCGGGCGGCCCGGCCCAGCTCCCGGTTGGCCGCCGGGTCGGCCGTGATCCGGCGCAGGCAGGCCGCGAGCGAGGCCGCCTCGCCCGGCTGGTGCAGCAGCCCGGTCACCCCGTCCTCGACGAGTTCGACGAAGGCGCCGTGACCGGCGGCGACGGCCGGCACCCCGGCCGCCATCGCCTCCACCACGACCAGCCCGAAGGCCTCCAGCCAGGTCGAGGGCGCCACCACGGCGACCGCCCGGGCGACGGCCTCCCGGCACTGCGCCTGGTCGTACAGGCCGACGCAGCGCACGTCCGCCCGGCCGGCCGCCCAGGCCCGCACCTGCGCCTCCAGCGGCCCGGCGCCCGCGATGACCAGCGGCACCCCGGCCCCGCCCTCGGCGGCGAGCCGGTCCCAGGCCGCCATCAGCAGCCGCACGCCCTTGGCCTCCGCGAGCCGGCCCAGGTAGAGCAGGTGCTCCCCCGCGCCGGTGCGGACGGGGCCCGGCTCCGGCACGAAGTTGTGCTTCACCGCCAGCCGTTCGGCCGGCAGCCCGGACCGCACCAGGACCTCGCGCTGCGCCGCGGAGATGCAGAAGAACCGCTCCACCCCCGTCCACCAGCGCCGCCGGTTGACCACCAGGCCCACCGCGAGCGGCACCGTCGCCAGCCGGGAGCCCCGGTAGCAGCCGTGCCGCACGGCGGGCAGCGGCGAGCCGCCGACGCACTCGGTGCACGGCCGGCCGTCCCGCTGGAGGGTGCCCGGCGGGCAGACCTGGGTGTAGTTGTGCAGCGTCGCGACGGCGGGCACGCCCGCGTCGGCGCAGGCCGCCAGCACCGCGGGCGACAGCAGCGGGAAGACGTTGTGGACGTGCACCACGTCCGGCCGCTCGGCCCGCAGCCGGGCGGCCAACTCCGCGCGCACCGCCGGGTTCCAGGGCACCAGCAGCGGCACCGCGACCTTGCCCGGCAGCGAGCGGCGGGCGATGTCGTCGCTGCGCCGCTCGAACAGCTCGACCCGGTGGCCGGCCTCCCGCAGCAGGCCCACCTCCTGGTCGACGACCTTGTTCTCCCCGCTCGGCTGCGCCGAGGCGTAGCGGTTGTGCACCACGAGGACGCGCATGTCAGGTGAGCTCCGTTCGCCGGGCCCGGGGCGCGGTGCGCCGCCGGGGAGCAGCAGGGGTCGGGAGGAGGGCGGGCGGCGCGAGGGCGGCGGGCCCGGCGGGCGCCGCCAGCAGCGAGGCGGCCACGGTCAGGTGCAGCAGGTACGGCGAGGCGTCGCCCAGCCCGGCCTCGGTGTACGAGGCGATCGCGCAGTAGCCGATCAGGAAGATCGCACCGGCCCGGGCGAGCGAGGGCGGCCGCAGCAGCGCGACGCCGCCCAGCACCACGAAGACCACGGCCACCACGGCGACCCCGGCCAGGCCCTGTTCGTTGTAGACGGCCAGCCAGCTGTTGTCGATCGGCAGCCCGCCGAAGGACTTGTCGCCCAGCCCCATGCCGAAGACCTGCTCGACGGTGGTCCGGGGCGCCGCCAGCAGGGCGTCCCAGACCTTGGCGCGGCCGGTGAGGTTGGAGATGTTCTCCTGGGTCTGGCCGCGCAGGAACCAGGCCTGGAGCAGGGAGTTCAGGCCGACCCCGACCACGGTGGCGAGCAGCACCGCCCAGCTGAACAGCCGGCGGGCGGCGGCGCTGGTCAGCAGCAGCGAGCCGATCGCCAGCAGCAGTCCGGCGATCAGTCCGATGGTGGCGGTGCGGGTGTGGGTCAGTGCGAGCAGGACGAGCGAGGGCACGATGATCGTCGCCGCGCTCGCCCCGGTGGTGCGGCGGTCCAGCAGGAGCAGCACGGTGAGCCCGATGATCACCGCCGCGTACTGCCCGATCTGCGGCGGGGTGAGCGGCCACAGCGCGCCGACCAGCCGCCCGCCGTAGACGTCGGGGAAGGCCGCGCCCGGTGAGGCGACCAGGCCGGCGGCCACCGAGACCAGCACCACGAAGTACATCCGGATGTGGAACCGGACGAAGCTCTGGCTGCCGTCCCACCAGCGGCTGAGCAGCCACAGGGTGGCGACGAAGAGCGTCAGCCGGAAGCAGCGGAACAGCGCGCCGTAACCGGAGTGCAGGTTGGCGCTGGAGATCACGCTCAGCACCAGCAGCAGGGTGAGCAGGAACAGGAGGGCGCTGGGCCGGATCCGCAGCCGCAGGTTGAGCAGCAGGGCCAGCGCGAAGGCGGAGACCAGGGCGCCCATGGTGGCCATCTGGATCAGCGAGCGGGGCAGCGGGATGATCGTCTGCGCCCCGGCGGAGCCGAGGGTGTTGAGGATCAGCAGGCCCCAGATCAGCTCGACGGTCCTCGGCGGGCCGGCCGGGCCCCCTTCGCGGGTGAGGTCCCGGGCGCGGGTCGCGGTCGCGGCCACCTCAACCACCGGCCCCGGGCTTGAGGGTGCTGCCCTGGTCCTGCTGGTACGGCGCGCCCTGCCACTGCTCGAAGTCGAGGGTGCGGCTCGGGTCGTGGGCGACGAAGCTCCACGGCCCGACGTAGGTGTTGTCGTGCCAGCGGTTCTGCTGCTTGCCGGTGACGGCGTCGGCCACCGGTTCGCCCTTGTACGGCGACCAGTCCGGGAAGGTGCCGTAGTTGGCCAGCACCGCCATCCGGCCGCAGGTCGAGGTGCAGCCGACCACGGACGGGTCCAGCGTGAAGCGGTTGTCGTGGACGTCGACGCGCTGGGTCTTCCAGCGGCAGTCGTCGTACAGCGGTGCGGCGGCGATGCCCGGCCGGGCGCAGCGGGCGGTGTCCTGGACCAGCAGGGTGCAGGCGCCGGAGGAGGTGTTGGCCGGGCTATTGCAGAACCGGTCGGCGTTCTCCCACAGGGTGATGCCGGACCAGTTGTCCTCCAGCGTGTTCCGGTCGATCTCGATCGTGTCGGTGCGGGCCTTGATCCGCGGTTCGCCGCCGGACTCGGACAGGTAGACGGTGGCGAACGGGAAGGTGTCGCCGCGGTCGGCGGAACGGCGGCCGTCCACCCAGTTGTTGCGCCGGATCGTGTTGTCGCGGATGACGGCGTTGTAGCTGGTCTCGTAGATCAGCGCGGCGCCGTCGTTGGACTCCAGCAGGTTGCCCTCGATCCGGAAGTCGTTGTTGTTCGTGTCGGCCCACAGGCCCGTCCCGCGGTTGTCGTGCACCCAGTTGCCGAGCACGTCGGCGCCGTTGACGGCCCAGAACTTGACGCCGCCGGTGCAGCCGCAGCCGGGCTGGCGCTTCTCCCACTGGTCGGTGTCGTTGCCGGTGATCTCGTTGTCCTCGACCAGCAGGTCGCCCAGCGGCGCGCCGGACTTGTAGGCGTTCATGCCGTACTGCCCGTTGCCGCGCAGGCAGCTGGCGCGGACCTTCTGGTGGGCGCCCGCCATCAGCCCGGCGCCGGAGTTGCGCTGGATCGTCGCGTGCTCGATCACCCAGCCGTCGGCCGAGTCGTGGTTGACCACGCCCTCGTTCTGCGGGGCGACGAAGCCCTGCACGGTCAGGTAGCGGAGGGTGACGTTCCCGGCGCCGCCGCCGAAGGCGTACTGGTTGGTCCCGTGGCCGTCGAGCACCGCGCCGGGCGCGCCGAGGTAGCTGTCGCCGTCCTTGGGGACGACCTGGGCGTAGCGGTCCGCTTCGAGGCTGTGCGTCCCCGGTCCGAGCCAGAACGTGGTGTTCGGCGGGCTGGCCTTGGTCTTCGCCGCCAGGTCGTTGACCACCTCGGGGTCGACCGTCACCGCGCCGGCGGGCGCGGTGGCCGGCCCGGCCTCGGTGTGGTCGCACACCCGGGCCACCGCCGTGGCCGGGGACGGCGGGGCGGTCGGCTCCGCCGGGGCGTCCGACGTGCTGGTGCAGCCCGCCGCCGCCAGCAGCGCGAGCACCAGCACCGACGCGGCCGACGCCGCCCGGCGCCACCTGGTGATCCCCACCGTCCCCATCCTCCCGCTAGCCCCGGAACCCGAGGACGCTGATGAACTCCCGCTCGCCGTCGGCGGTTCCGGTGCCGATCAGCGTGGTGGCGGGCTCCTTGCGGCCGAAGCCGGCCGAGTACCAGCCCAGCGGCGGCGTGCTCTCGCCGCGGTGCGCCCGCCAGGCCAGCTGCCCGGGCAGGTCGAGCACCGCGGAGCGGTCCTGGCCGTCCCTGGTCCAGGTCAGCACGGCCCGGTGGCCGGTCAGTTCGGCGCTGACCGCCGGGCCGAGGTGGAACGCCAGGCGTACGACCCGCGCCGGGCCGCGCACCTGGTCGACCACCCGCAGCTCCCGGGTGGCGGCCGTCAGCTCCACCCGGCGGCGGTGCACCGTCTCCTGGTAGCCGTCGTGCTCGGCGCACCAGCGGGCCACCGCCGGGTCGGAGGTGTCCGCGACCAGGACGCGGGTGCGGGCGTGCCTGGTCCACAGGAACGGGCCGCCGGGGACGGACTGGTCGGTGCCGGCCAGCTCCAGGGTGTTGTGGCCCAGCGTCGAGCGGAAGTAGCGCCGCCACTCGGGCTGCCCGTGGTAGCAGTACGTCCCCGGGTCGGCGAGCACGTCGACGCCCTCGTAGCGGACCTCCACGGACAGCGCGTCGGCGTGGCCGTGCGCGGCGATGGACAGGAAGCCGTGCGGGCCGCCGTCGCAGCGGCACCAGATCTCGCCCGTACGACTCTCCCCGGGGTCGCTCCACGCCGGGGCCCGCAGCACCGTCATGCCCGCGTCCGGGAGGTGCACCGGCCGCGCCGCCGGGCGGGCCACCGTGCCGTCCTGGGCGTACGGCCGCAGCAGCGCGGCCAGCAGCGGGGTGCGCACATCGGTGCCGGTCACCGCCGGCCACCAGGGGAGCCGGCCGAACACGGCCTCCCCGGTGGCCAGCAGCGAGGCCCAGCGGTCGCTGCCCGCGCCGTCCAGGACCAGGCCGTGCCCGTCGTCGGCGTCCCCCTGGCGGGGCGGGCGCAGGCGCTCGTCCACCACGGCCGCGAGGGCGTCGGTCATCCGCAGCAGCACCAGCCGGACGGTCCCGGGGACGGGCACGGCGGCCGCGTCCGCCTCGGCCACCGCGGCCAGGCCGAGCTCCAGGACCAGTCCGTGGTACTCGGTGGCCAGTTCGCGGTTGAGCCCGGAGGGGAAGGTGTTGGCGCGCAGCTGCCGCTCCAGCGAGCGCAGCGCGTCGGCGCGCCAGCGCTCCGAGGCGGGGAACCAGTCGAACGCGCAGGCCGCCGCGAACTGCCCGGCGTCCTCGGCGATCACGTGGTTGTTCGCCGAGGAGCCCCGGCTGGGGAAGGCGGCCAGCCAGTGCTGGTGGTGCCAGATCTGCTCCAGTGCCACCGGGTTGTCCTCGAACAGCCCGGCCGCGCCGGGCCAGCCGTCGAGCAGCCGGCGGACCCACACCCAGGACAGCAGCCGGATGCCCAGCTCGATGCCGCTGATCCAGTGCACGCCGCGCAGCGGCGGGTTGGCCTGCCACCAGGACCGCAGGTGCTCGGCCGCCCGCTCGGCGTACCGCTCGTTGCGGGTCAGCGCGTAGGCGGCGGCGAGCACCGTCAGGTGCTGGTGCCGGGACGGCTCCCAGATCTGCTTGATGTCGCCGACCGCGTCCTCCTCCCGGTAGGGCAGGTCGAAGGCGTAGCCGTCCGGGGCGCGTCGGCCGGTCTTCGGGTCGAGCCACCAGTCCGGGGCGGCCAGGTCGGCGCGCTCCACCCCGAAGTACTCGGCGTGCCCGTCCATCAGCCGGTCCGCCGCGGCGACCAGCCGCTTGGCGGCGTCCGCCGGGACGGCGGCGAGCGCCCCGGCGGGCAGAACGGCGGTGAACCGGGCGCCGGTGACGGCCGGGGCGCTCGGCGGCGCCGCGCGCCACCGCCGCCGGCGCAGCACGTCGCCGGCCCGGCCGCCGACCTCCTGCGGTCCCATCCGGGACAGCCGGCGCAGGTACCAGCCCGGACTCATGGTCACTTCGGCCCCGCCAGGGTCACCGGCGCGCCGCCGGACAGGGCGGCCTGGACGGCGAGGGTGGCCGCCGTGGTGGCGACCAGCGACTCCAGCGGTACCGGCATCGGCCCGCCGGTCCGCACCGCCTTGACGAACGAGGCCAGTTCGGCGGACTGGCCCTTGTCCCGGGCCTTCGGCAGCCGGGAGCTGACCCAGCGCTTGCGTCCGGCCGTGCCGCTGAAGTGCACCGAGGCGCGGACGAAGTCGTCGAGCTTGAGCACCTTGCCGTCCGCGACCAGGTCCAGCGTCTCCTTGGGGAAGCCGGGCGCGCCGGTGGTGACGTAGCTGAGGGTGGCGGTGGAGCCGTCCGGGTAGCCCAGCACGATCTGCAGGTCCTCGTTGCCGGCCGGGGCGACGGCGTACACCGAGACCGGGTCGGCGCCCAGCAGCCAGCTCGCCGTGTCGATGAAGTGCCCGCCCTCGCCCGCGAACCGCGAGCCCTCGGTGCCCTGCTGGAGGTACCAGCTGCCGTGCTGGAGCCGCCCGGCGTTGACCAGGTAGCGCAGGCTCGCCGGGCCGCTGCGGGCTCCGAAGTGGCTCCTGGCCTCGCGCAGCAGCGGCGCGAAGCGGCGGTTGAAGCCCACCTGGAGGCGGTCGTTGCCGGACTCCTCCACCGCGGCGAGCACGCGCGCCAGGTCGTCCTCGGTGAGGGCCAGCGGCTTCTCCACGAACACCGGCTTGCCGGCCAGCAGCGCCCGCTCGGTCAGTGCGGCGTGCGAGCTGTGCCGGGTGACCACGAAGACCGCGTCGATCGAGTCGTCGCCGAGCACGGCGTCCAGGTCGGTGGTCGCCCGGTCGAAGCCGAACTTGCGCTGGGCGTTGGCCGCGGACAGCGCCGTGGTGGTGACGACGGTGGACAGCGCGACGCCCTCGCGCTGGGCCAGGTGCGGCAGCAGCATCGACGTCGCGTAGTTCCCCGCGCCGACGAACGCCAGCCGCACCGGCGTTCCGGCCGGCCGGGCGGGGGCGGCGGCCCGGCCCGGGCGCCGCACCTCGGGGACGGCCAGCGTCGGGGCCTGCGCCGCCGGCCCGGCCTCGGCGCCCGGGTACTGGAACAGCACCGCCACGGCCTTCAACTCGCCGTCCTTCAAACGCCGGTAGGTCTCCACCGCGTCGTCGAAGTCGGCGATGTGGGAGATCAGCGGCGCCACGTCCACCCGGCCGCGGGCGGCGAGGTCGAGGAAGCAGGCCAGGTTGCGGCGCTCGGTCCAGCGCACGTAGCCGATCGGGTAGTCCCGGCCCGCGAGCTCGTACTCCGGGTCGTAGCGCCCGGGGCCGTAGGAGCGGGAGAACCGGACGTCCAGCTCCTTCTCGTAGTACGCGTTCCAGGGCAGGTCGAGGCGGCACTTGCCGATGTCCACCACCCGGCCGCGGTCCCGGCTCAACTGCGCGGCCAGCTCGACGGGTTGGTTGCTGCCGCCGCCGGCCGCCAGGTACACCTGGTCCACGCCGTGGCCGTCGGTCAGCTCGGCGACGGCGGTCTCCACCACCGCGGAGCCCGGATCGCCGCAGGCCACCGCGCCCAGCCGCTCGGCGAGTTCGCAGCGCACCGGGTCGGGGTCCGCCCCGACCACCCGGACGCCCGCGGCGGTGAGCAGCTGCACCACCAGCTGGCCGATCAGCCCCAGGCCGATCACCAGCGCCACCTCGCCGAGCTGCGGCTCGCCCTGGCGCACGCCCTGGAGGGCGATGGACCCGACGGTGCCGAAGGCCGCGTGCTGCGGCGCGAGGCCGTCCGGGACCGGGGTGTAGAGGTTCTTCGGCACCCAGTTCAGCTCGGCGTGCAGCGCGTGCTCGTTGCCCGCGCAGGCCACCAGGTCGCCGACCTTGACGTCGTCGACCCCGGCGCCGACCTGCTCCACCACCCCGCACAGCGAGTAGCCCAGCGGCGTGTAGGAGTCCAGCTTGCCCATCACCTTGCGGTAGGTGGCGGGCAGGCCGTTGGTGGCGACGCTCTGCATGACCTTGGCCACCTGGTCGGGGCGCGAGCGGGCCTTGCCCACCATCGACATCCCGGCCTCGGACACCTTCATCAACTCGGTCCCGGTGGAGATCAGCGAGAAGGCGCTGCGCACCAGCACCCCGCCCGGCTTGCACCCCGGCACCGGCACGTCGAGCACCGACAGTTCGCCGCTCTTGTAGTTCTGCACAACCTGTTTCACCGGAAGTCCCCTTGCTTCTCTCGCAGTTCAGTGGGCGGCGGAGCCTGAGGTCGCGCCGCGGTACCAGTACTCCAGGGTCAGCACGTGCCACAGGTGCTTGGAGAAGTCCTGCTGCCCGGCGGCGTCCTCGGCGGCCAGCCGGGCCAGTGCGTCGCGGCGCAGGAAGCCGGAGCGCACCAGCTCGCCGTCGTTGATCACCTCGCGCACCAGCGGGGCGAGGTCCCGGCTCATCCAGGCCCGCAGCGGCGCGCTGAACAGGCCCTTGGGCCGGTAGACGATCTCCCGGGGCAGCACGGAGGTGGCCGCCTCCTTGAGCACGGCCTTGCCCTGGCGTCCGACGATCTTGCGGTCGCCGGGCACCGTGAACGCGGCCCTGACCACCTCGACGTCCACGTACGGCACCCGCACCTCGGTCGACGCGGCCATGCTGGAGCGGTCGGTGTAGGCGAGGTTGAGGCCCGGCAGGAACATCCGGGCGTCGCCCAGGCACATCCGGTTGACGAAGTCGTCGAGCTCGTTGTCCCGGTAGACGTCCGCGTGCTCGTCCAGCACGTCCTGGACCGTCCCGGCGAGGTCCGGGTCGACCAGGGCGAGCAGCTCCTCCCGGTCGTACATGGTGTAGCTGCGCCGGAACGCCGTCTCCTCCGGCAGGTCGGCGAAGGAGAGGAAGCGCTTGGCGAACCGCACCGAGCGCAGCCCCCGGTTGGCGGTGGCCACCGGCAGCCGGTCCACCGCGGCGGACAGGCCGCGCCGCAGCGGCCGCGGCACGCGCTGGTAGCGCAGCGCCAGCTGGTTGGCCAGGTGCTTGCGGTAGCCGGCGAACAGCTCGTCGGCGCCCATCCCGGAGAGCAGCACCTTGACCCCGGCTTCCCGGGCGGCCGAGCAGATCAGGAAGGTGTTGATGGCCGCCGGGTCGCCGATCGGCTCGTCCAGGTGGTACGTCATCCGCGGCAGCAGGTCCAGCACGTCCGGGGCGATCTCGATCTCGTGCAGGTCGACGCCGAACTGCGCCGCCACCTGCCGGGCGTAGCGCAGGTCGTCCGGCATCGCCTCGAACCTGGCGTCCTCGGCGCGGAAGCCGATCGTGTAGGCGGAGATCCCCGGGCGGTCGCGGGCCGCCAGTGCGGTCAGGTAGCTGGAGTCCAGTCCGCCGGAGAGGAAGGTCGCCACCGGGACGTCGGAGAGCAGGTGGCGCCGCGTCGACTCCTCGACGATCGCGGCGAGGTCCGGCAGTTCGCCGGCCCGGGCCCGTTCCCGGCCCTCGGCGGCGACCTCCCGCAGGTGCCAGTACCGGCCGCGCTCCACCCGGCCGTCGGGCCGGCAGCGCAGCCAGCTGCCCGGCGGCAGCTTCTCCGCCTCGCGGTACGCGCACCGGGAGTCCGGCACCCAGTAGTAGAGCAGCGAGGCCACCATCGCCGCGTGGTCCACCTCCAGCGAGCCGCCGGTGGCGGCGGCCAGCGCCTTGAGCTCGGAGGCGAACACCAGGCCCTCGCCGCGCCGGAGCAGGAACAGCGGCTTGATGCCGAGCTGGTCGCGGGCGAGCACCAGCTCGCCGGTCCGCTCGTCGAAGACCCCGAAGGCGAACATGCCGCGCAGCCGGGGCAGGCAGTCGGTGCCCCAGCGCCGCCAGGCCTCCAGCAGCACCTCGGTGTCGGAGGTGCCGCGGAAGCGCACCCCGGTGGCGGCCAGTTCGGCACGCAGCTCGGGGGCGTTGTACAGCTCGCCGTTGTAGGTCAGCACCAGGCCGTCCTTGGCCATCGGCTGGGCGCCCGTCCCGGAGAGGTCGACGATGGCCAGCCGGCGGTGCCCCAGGTGCACCTCGCCGTCGCCGAGGGAGTGGCTGTACCGGCCGGCGCCGTCCGGGCCGCGGTGGGCGAGGGTGTCGGTGAGCAGGTCGGTCACGACCTTCCCGTCCGGCCACCGGTACGTTCCTGCGATGCCGCACATGTCCTACCTCGCCTCCTGGTCGATGTCCGGGACCCGTGCGGTCCAGGCCGGTAGTCGTTCGGTCCGCCGTCGGCCCAGCCAGATCAGCCGGGCGGGCCGTTCGTCGCGGTCGGGCGGCGCGGCGGGCGGCCCGTCCCAGCGGGTGCCGTCGGTGCGGTCGCGCGGGTCGGGGTCGATCAGCACCACGCCGAGCACCGGGACGCGCTGCTCGGCGAGCTGGCGGGCCACGGTGTGCAGCCAGGCGGCGCTGCCGGCCCCGGCCCGGACGACGAGCACCGTCCGGGTGCCGAGGTACCGCAGGTCGGTCCAGGCCGTGCCGGGCGCCACCGAGCCGACGCCGACCCGGCGCTCCTGCGGCTGCGGAACGGCCCCGGCCTGTTCGCCGCGGACCACGGTCGGCTCCCCCGGCTTCGCGGTGCGCCGGGCGAGCTGCGGTCCGGGCAGCCCGTCGACGACGACCACGGGGCCGTCCTGCTCGGTCAGCGCCCCGGCGAGGTCCAGGGCGAGCGCGCCGGTGCTGTGCGCGCAGCCCAGTTCGAGCAGCGACACCGGCTCGGCGCAGCCGCGCACGGTGCGGGCCAGGGTGGCGGTGACCCGCTCCCGGGCGGCCCTGGTCCGGCGCAGCTGCCAGCGGCCGCGCGAGCGGCGCGGCACCCGCGCCAGCTCCGCGATCACGGAGGCGCCGAGGTGGGCCGCGATCTCCCGGCGCAGCACCGGGCGGTCCGCCACCACCGCGCCGACGGCGGCCACGGCGATCCCGAGGAACAGCCCGAGGACGGCTCCGATCCCGGCATCGGTGGCGGCCGTCTTCGGCAGCGACTGCCGCACCGCGTGCGGGGCGTCCACGATCTGGGTGCCGGCCACCAGCCGGGGCGCGCCGACCTTGGCCTCGGCGGCGCGCTGGCCGAAGTCGGTGATCCGGGCGGTGAGTTCGGCCCGGCTGGCGTAGAGCGACTCCAGGTTGGCCGGCCCCTTGGCGCCGTTCGGCTGCGTGCCGGTGCCGATCTGCTGGTTGACCTGGTCGAGTTCCTGGCGCATCCGGTCGCGCTGGTCGAGCAGGGCCTTGGACTCGGCGTCCGCGGCCTCCTGGATCCGCTGCACGTGGTCGGCGACGAAGGCCTCGGCCAGCGCCTTGGCGCGGGCCTGGGCCTCGGCGTCGCTCTTCCCGGTCACGGTGATCTCCAGCAGGTTGTTGGTCAGGCCCGCCCCCGCGTACTCCTTCATGAAGTCCTCGGGCTTCTCGGCGGATCCGAGGGCTTTCAGCGCCGCGCCGGCGATCCCGGTGGTCTGGAGCAGGGCGGCGTCGGTGCGGATCAGCGTTCCGGGGTCGTTCGGCTGGTCCGCCGCGTGGGCGACCAGCACCTTGGCCGTCGCGCTGGGCGGCGGCGGCCGCAGGACGGCCAGTGCCGCGCCGGCCAGCAGGCCGAGCAGCGCCAGGGCGCACCAGAGGCGGCGGCGCCTGCGCACCGCGACCACCAGCGACTGGAGGTCCAGCAGTGGAGCGGCGGTCGACGACTCCCCCGTCGTACTCGTCGTCACCCCGATCATCCCCCCGTTTCGTCATCGGCTTCGGACCGCGCCGCGGCGGCGCCCGCGAGCACCGGCTCGGCGCCGCCCGTACGGCGGCCGGTCGGGCGCTCGGGGCCGCCCTGGACCAGGTCGGCCACCACGATGCCGACCAGCTCGTGCTCGGCGTCCGCGCACGCCCCGGCCAGGCCGGCCAGCTCCCCCGCCGTCCAGCTGCCCGCGCTGAGCACGACCAGGGCGCCGGCCTCCTCCTCGCGGTCCGGCACCAGCGGCCGGGTGACCGGCACCCCCACGACCCGCAGCCGCGGCTCGCCGCCCGCCTCGGCGGCCAGCCGGTCGGCGGCCCGGCGGGCCGGCTCGTCGCCCTCCGGGACGACGACCAACAGCCCGCGCGAGGGCGGCAGTTGCTCCCGGATCCGGGTGCAGACCCGCCGGTAGCGCAGCTGCCGGCCGGCCTCGTCGCCGGAGGCGTGCGGGGTCGGCAGGTCCCACCGGACGTCGGTGCCCAGCACCCGGCGGAGCAGAGCACGCGGGCCGCGCGCCGCCGACCGCCGCGCGGCCCGCCCGCCGGGGACGTCGACGGTGCCGAGCAGTTCGGTGCCCAGCGCGGCGGCGATCTCCGGTTCGGTGCGCAGCCGACGGCTCATCCGGGCGGCCGTGAGGTGCCCGACCACCCCGAGCAGGAGGAACACCAGCGCGCCGGCGGCGACGAGTTGGACCCGGGTCGGCGGTGCCTGGCCGGTCGGCCGGGCCGCCGTGCCCATGACGACCATGTTGGCCTTGCTGGCGGCCAGGTCGACCTGGTCCAGCTTCTTGACGGCGTCCTGCAGCGCGGTGCGCAGCTTCTCCAGCTCGGTACGGACCTGCACGCTCTCCACGGTCTGCCCCGGCCCGACCGAGTTGGCCAGGTCGGTGATGCGCTGGCCGGTCTGGACGACCAGCTGGCGCAGCTGCTCGGGCTGGGCCGCCTCGGGGTCGGTGCCGTCGCCCGCCATCCGCGCGGCGAAGCCGACGAACTGCTTGGCCATCTGGTCGGCGAGCTGCTGGGCGCGTTCCGGGGTCTCCGCGGTGCCCGAGATCTTGATGATGTTCCCGTCCGCGGCGGTGGCGCTCACCCGGCTCTGCAGCTTGGCGCCGTTGACCCCGCTCCACTTGAGCGCGGCGGCCGCCCGGTCGACCACCACCGAACTGGTCGCGATCTCCGCCTGGGTCATCAGCTCGCGCTCCTGCCAGACCCCCGGCAGCAGCACGGACGACGAGGTGGTGTAGCTCGGCGGGAACAGCAGTGAGCTGCCGTAGCCGACCAGCGCCCCCAGGACGGTGAGGACGGCGAGCAGCCGCCACCGCCGACGGAGGATCCGGCTGATCGTGACCAGGCGGATCGTGTCCTCGCTCAACGGCGCTGCCTTCTCCCCGCCCTACCCCGGCCGCCCGCCGCCGGGGCGCCGTCACCGCAGGCGGCGGCGTAGGCGGCGAGCAGGGCCCGCTGGGAGTTCCGCCAGGCGAGCGGCCCGTTGATCCGCTCCTGGCCGACCTTGCCCATCAGGGCCCGCCGCTCCGGGTCGTCCATCAGCTGCGCGACCAGCCGGGCGAACTCGGACTCGTCGTTGGCGGGCGCGTAGAGGGCGGCGTCACCGGCGGAGACCCGGGCCTCCCGGAGGTCGAAGGAGACCATCGGCCGGCCCATCACCATGTACTCCAGGACCTTGTTCATGGTCGACACGTCGTTGAGCGGGTTGCGCGGGTCCGGGGAGAGGCAGACGTCCGCGGTGGACAGGTAGCGCGCCAGGTCGGCGTCGGACACCCGGCCGGTGAACTGCACCCGGTCGGCGAGTCCGAGCCGCCGGGACAGTTCGACCATCGCGTCGAAGGTGTCGCCGCCGCCCACGAACACCGCGTGCCAGTCGGTCCGGCCCTGCTCGTCGCGCAGCTTCGCCAGCGCCCGCAGGGCGTAGTCGACACCGTCCTGCGGCCCCATCACGCCCAGGTAGCACAGCAGATGGGGCTGTCCGCGCTTGAGCTCCGGCTCGGGCGGCACCGGGCGGAAGCGGGCGGTGTCGGGCGCGCTGCGCACCACGAAGACGGACTCCGGCCGCTTGCCGCCGCGGCGCAGCGCGACGTCCCGGTAGCTCTCGTTGGTGGCGAGCACGACGTCCGCGGCCCGGTAGGTCATCCGCTCCAGCGCGCACACGCCCCGGTAGAGCAGGTCCTCGCCGCGGTCGAAGCGGGAGAGGTACAGCTCCGGCACCAGGTCGTGCTGGTCGAAGACGAACCGCGCGCCGCGCCGTTTCAGCCACAGCGCGGGCAGGAACAGCAGGTCGGGCGGGTTGCAGGCGTGCACGACGTCGACCGGGCCGACCTTGCGGGCCAGCCGGGCGGTGTGCCAGAGCGCGCTCCCGTACTCCCGCAGGTAGCCGGCCGGACCGCCGGTGGCCGCCCGGAGCGGGTAGCGGTGGATCCGCACCCCGTCGATCACGGCCTCCGGCTCGGTGTCCCGCTTGCTGCCCTGCGGGCAGATGACGTCCACCCGCCAGCCCGCGTCGCGCAGGGTGGTGCACTCCTGCCACACCCGCCGGTCGAACGGCACCGACAGGTTCTCCACCAGGATCAGCGCGCGGCGTCCCCGCCCGTCGCCGACCGCGTCATCGAACATCGCGTCACCAGGCAAGGCCCACGTACCCCGGTTCGGTCCGGCGCCGCTCGGCGTCCGGAAGGCGGACGAGGTCGACGATCACCGCTCCGTCGCCCTGCGGCAGGGCCGACAGCACGGCCTCGTCCCTGGTGCCGACCACGCACACCTCGGCGTGCTCCAGCACCTCGGCGACGGAGGGCACCAGCAGCTGCGCGAGGTGCGGCAGCCGGGTCTCGATGTACTCCCGGTTCGCCCCGAGCAGCCGGGAGAGGTGCACGTTGGGGTCGTAGATCCGCAGGTCGTAGCCCTTGCCGAAGAGCCGCTCGGCGAGTTCGACCAGCGGGCTCTCCCGGAGGTCGTCGGTGCCGGGCTTGAAGGACAGGCCGAACAGGCCCACCCGGCGCTTGCCGGTGCGCTCGACCAGCTCCACCGCGCGCTGGAGGTGGTCGGCGTTGGAGGCCAGCACGTGCGAGAGGATCGGCACCGAGACGTCGGCCCGGTGCGCGGCGTGCACCAGGCTGCGCAGGTCCTTGGGCAGGCAGGAGCCGCCGAAGGCGAAGCCGGGCCGCAGGTAGGCGGGGCTGATGTTGAGCTTGCGGTCGGCCAGGAAGACGTCGACCACCTGGTGCGAGTCCACCCCGAGCGCCTGGCAGACCGCGCCCAGCTCGTTGGCGAAGCCGATCTTGAGGCCGTGAAAGGCGTTGTCCGCGTACTTGATCGCCTCGGCCACCGGGACGGGCACCCGGAACACCTCGCCCGGCAGGCCCTCGTAGAGCGCCGCGACCACGTCGCCGCTGGCCGCGTCGAGCTCGCCGATCACCGTCTTCGGCGGGTCGAAGAAGTCCCGCACGCTGGTGCCCTCGCGCAGGAACTCCGGGTTGACCGCGACCCCGACGTCCACCCCGGCGGTGCCGCCGAGGTGCTTCTCCAGGATCGGCACCAGCAGGTCGAGGCAGGTGCCCGGGAGCATGGTGCTGCGGAACACGACGGTGTGCCGCCCGCCCTTCTCGGCCGCCGCCGCACCGATCTGCTCGGTGACCCGCTCCAGGTAGGTGGTGCACAGGCTGCCGTTGGCCGCCGAGGGCGTGCCCACGCAGACCAGCGACACGTCGCTGCCCAGGACCGCCTCGCGGACGTCCGCGGTGGCGCGCAGCGCCCCGGACCGCACCATCTCGGCGGTCAGCTCGCCGATCCGCTCCTCGACCACCGGGGCCCTGCCCTCGTTGACCAGGTCGACCTTCACCTGGTTGACGTCCACGCCGATGACCTCGTGACCGAGGCTGGCCAGGCACGCGGCCGACACGCAGCCCACGTAGCCGAGCCCCAGGACGCTGACCCTCATGACCCGTTCCTCCCCTCGGGCCGGCCCTCACGGCCGACCGTCCGCGCGTCGTCGCGACGACGCCCCCCAGCAATGGCCATCAGTACGCCCCCTGCCCCTGGAGCACCGCACGCAGCGTCTTCCAGAGGATCACCGTGTCCAGGGCGAGCGACCAGTCCTCCACGTACCGCAGGTCCAGTCGGACCGCCTCCTCCCAGGGCAGGTCGCTGCGCCCGCTGATCTGCCACAGGCCGGTGAGCCCGGGCTTGACGAGCAGTCGCCGCCGGATGTCCGGGCCGTACGCGGCGGACTCCTCCGGCAGCGGCGGGCGCGGGCCGACCAGCGACATCGAGCCGGCCAGCACGTTGAGCAGCTGCGGCAGCTCGTCCAGCGAGTACCGGCGCAGCACTCCGCCGACCCTGGTCACCCGGGGGTCCCGGCGGAGCTTGAACAGCAGGCCGGCGCCCTCGTTGCGGTCGGCCAGCCCGGCCTTGGCCCGGTCGGCCCCGGCCACCATGGTGCGGAACTTGACCAGGGTGAACTGGCGGCCGTCCTTGCCGACCCGGTGCTGCCGGTAGAGCACCCCGCCGCGGCTGTCCAGCGCGACGAGCAGTCCGACGCACAGCATCAGCGGCGAGAGCAGCACCAGCAGGACCGCGGCGCCCAGCCGGTCGACGACCGCCTTGACCGCCCGGGGCCCGCCGGTGAAGGCGGGCATGCTGACCCGCAGCATCGGGATGCCGAGCACCGCGTCGACGTGCAGCCGCGGTCCCGCCACCTCCATCAGCACCGGCGCCACCACCATCTCGGCGTCGCCGCCCTCCAGGTTCCAGGCCAGCCGTTGCAGCCGGTCCGGCGACCAGTGCGGGTCCGGCGTGATCGCGACCACCCGGTAGCCGTCCCGCCGGACGTGGTTGGCGACGTCCGCCAGCCGGCCGACCACCGGCACGCCGTCCAGCCGGTCGCCGTCGGGGCCCAGCGCGTACGGCGTGCAGACCGCCTCCACCCGCCAGCCCAGGTGCGGGAACTTGCGGGTCCGGGCGATCAGGTCGCGCACGGTGGCCGGGCTCCCGGCGGCGAGCACCGGACGCAGGCACCGCCCCCGGTTGCGCTGCTCGTGCAGCCACAGCCGCAGCAGGTAGCGCTCCGTCATGGTGACGACCGTGATCGCCGGGATCGCGACGAAGATCCAGAGCCTGATGTTGTGCGAGGAGAGGGCGATCCCGCCGAGCGCCAGGACGACGGCGGCCGTGAACAGCGAACGGCCGAGTCGGCGGAATTCCTCCGCCCCCTGGCCGAGAACCGCCGGTGCCCACGCCCGGGTCGTCCCGAGCGCCCCCAGCACCAACAGTTCGGTGCCGAAGGCCAGAATTCCCCATTTCTCGTGCCAGTTGGCCGCGTCCCGGACCCCGAAGAAGCCGCCGATGGCCGCCACCACGAAGGCGGTGGCCACCGTATCGCTGATGATCACGGTACGGCGGTACTGCTGCTCCCAATCGCGCTCGGGCCGGCCGAATTTCCCGCTCCCCGGATGGCTCACCCGGGTCGGCGCGAACCGGCCGACTAATTCCCCCTCCTTCTGCTCGACCGCTCCTGCTCCCGCCCCCGCCAGGCCGTCAGTGGGTTCGACGTGCTCGCTCCACACGGTTCCTCCCCCCGGGAGGCGGCTGCCTCCCGCACCTGATTCCTCCCCCCGGGAGGCCCTGCCTCCCGTGTCGCGCCGTTCCTGGCCGCGCACGGCAACGCCGCCGGAAATGGCGGATCCGCCATTGCGGCGCTACGCGGACTTCCCACCGGGCACCGGCAGACCGGTACGTCCTGCCGAATTCCCGGAGTGCGCGGAAAAACGTCGACGGTTGCTCTCCACACTCAGAACCTCTGCTCGGGCGTCGAGAATGGGACACCCCCCGCCCGCCGCCGGAAAACGCGACTACCGGCGGTCCGCAACGACCGATCCGTAGATCATCACGTGTCACCCCTCACGCCCGATCGTGCGGCACGAAAATCAATGTAGAGCATCCGGGGCGCCCGATGAGGGGGATGTGTGAAACAGGTGCTCGAGATTTGAAATCATCCCCAACTACCGGTGCCCGGCAGGGGGTTGCCGGACACCCCGGACCCCTGCCGTGACCTGTGCCGACGTACCTGCGACGCACCCCCGGCGAGCCCCGGCGGGCCGCCCCGGACCGGGGGCCGGGCGGGCCCGCAGGCGCCACTTCCGGCCGTCCGGCCACACCCCTGGGCACGGGCCGGTGGGTACGGGCATGCTGAGGGGACGACCTGCCCGTGGGGCAATCCGGCTTCACCGTACGGGGGCTGACGATGAGTCACAGTGAGGAACCTGCCGCGCGGCCGACCCGCCGCACCCTGCTCACCACGGCCGGGGGCCTGGCCGCCGGACTCGCCGGGGCGGCCGCCACCGGCGCCGGGGCGACGGAGGCCGCGGCAGAACCGGCGGAGGCGGCCGCGGAGGCAGCCGCACGCCGGGGCCCGACACCCTTCGGCCCGGCCGCCGTGCACCCCGGCGACCCGCGCTACGAGAGCCTGGTGAAGGGCGACAACCAGCGCTTCGTCGGCCGCCCGGAGGAGATCCGGGTGGTCGGCAGCACCGAGCAGGTGGTGCAGGCCGTCCAGGACGCGGTCCGCGACGGCCGGCGGATCGGCGTGCGCAGCGGCGGCCACTGCTTCGAGGACTTCACCGCCGACCCGGCGATCCGGCTGCTGCTGGACCTCTCACCCCTGGACGCGGTGGGCTACGACCCCGTGCACCGGGCCTTCGAGGTGCAGCCGGGGGCCACCCTGGGCCGGGTGTACCGGACGCTGTTCAAGGGCTGGGGCGTCACCGTGCCGGCCGGCGGCTGCCCGGAGGTCGGCGCCGGCGGGCACCTGGTCGGCGGCGGGTACGGGCCGCTCTCCCGGCGCTACGGCTCGGTGGTGGACCACCTGTACGGCGTCGAGGTGGTGGTCGTCGACCGCGACGGCACCGCCCGCGCCGTGGTGGCCACCCGCGAGCCGGACGACCCGAACCGCGAACTGTGGTGGGCGCACACCGGCGGGGGCGGCGGCAACTTCGGCGTGGTCACCCGGTACTGGCTGCGCTCGCCGCGGGCCGACGCCGAGGCCCGCGCGGCGGCGCCCGACCCGTGCCGCCTGCTGCCACCGGCGCCCGCCGAGATGCTGGAGGCGCTGGTGGAGTGGACCTGGGACGAGGAGCGCACCACCGAGCGGGCGTTCACCACCCTGCTGCGCAACTTCTGCACCTGGCACGAACGCCACAGCGATCCTGGCGCGCCCGAGGCGGGCCTGTACGCCGTCCTGGAACTCACCCACCGCTCGGCGGCCAAGTTCTCCATGGTGGTCCAGATCGACGCCGGGCTCCCCGGCGCGGCCGACCTGGTCAAGGACTTCGTCGGCCGGGTGAACGCCGGCACCGGCCTGGACCTCGGCGGCGGCAGCGCGACCGTCCCCTGGCTCTACCCGATGACCTGGCCGGGCAACGGCGAGGCCGGCGACATCGTCACCCGCCGCTACAAGGGAAAGGCCGGCTACCTCAGACGCTCCTTCACCGACGACCAACTCTCAACGGTCTACCGCCACTTGACCAATGACACCGGCACTTCCGGGTGCGGCATGCTGGTGGTCGGCTACGGCGGCCAGGTCCGCGCGGTGGAGCCGGGCGCCACCGCGGTGGCCCAGCGCGACGTGGTGATGAAGGCCGTCTACCACAGCGTCTGGGCCGAGGAGAAGGACGACGACGCCCACCTGTCCTGGGTGCGCGCGCTCTACCGCGAGGTCTACCGGGACACCGGCGGCGTGCCCGTCCCCGGCGCGGTGAGCGACGGCTCGTACATCAACTACCCGGACGCCGACCTCGCCGACCCGGCCTGGAACACCTCCGGAGTCCCCTGGCACACCCTCTACTACCAGGGCGGCTACCCGCGCCTGCAACGGGCCAAGGCCCGCTGGGACCCGCGCAACGTGTTCCGGCACGCCCTCTCGGTGGAACTCCCGGAGTAGCCGGACTCGCGGAGTGGCCGGACTGGCGAAGTGGCCGGACTCCCGGAGCGGCCGTCGGGCCCGGCCGGAGCACGCCCCCGTCACGCGCTGGGCGGGTTCCGCGCCAGGTAGCGCAGGCCCTGCTTGAGGTAGGCCCGCGGGTTGGTGGTCAGGTGCCGGGCCCAGTCGGGCCCGGTCTCGCCGCGCCGGTGGGCGTAGCAGGCCAGCGCGTAGCCGAGCATCCGCTCGGACAGGTAGCCGAGCCGCGAGGACGACCAGCCGCGGTCGCTCCGGCGGAACTCGAAGGCGGAGTTGGCGGTGAAGACCCCGAGGCCGAAGTGCACCGTCAGCAGGTCGGTGAGCGGTTCGTGGTCGCGCCGGTCCCGGGAGATCCGCTGCTCGTCCAGGAGCCGGACGTGGCCCAACTCGTGGGCGACGGTAGCGACCAGGGCGACGGGACGGGCGGCCTGGCGCTGATCGACGGCGATCACCGGGCGCCCGTTCTCCCGCCGGTAGTGCCCGGCGGCGGAGCGGGAGCTGTGGTTGAGCCGGAGTTGGTCGACCATCGCCTGCTCGCCGTCGTCCGGCTCGATCTCGATGGTCAGCCGGTTGGGCGGCACGTCCAGGTAGCCGCAGATCTGGGCGATCACCCCCCGGATGTCCTCCGCGGACCCCCGGTACGGCCCGGGGAAGAAGTCCGCCGTCGGCAGCACCGGGGCACGGTCCAGCACCCCGCGGCCGAACTCGGCCGCCAGCCAGGCCATCGACTCCTCGATCCAGACCCGTTCGTCCGGCTCCACCGGACACTTCGGCGCGAACAACGCCATCACACCCCCCGCATGATCACGGACATGATGCACCAGGGTGGTGAACGGCGAGCGCCGGGGCCGTCCGGAGTGGACGGCCACCGGCGCACGGGCACGGGCACGGGGTGGGTCAGGGGTGGCTCAGGGATCAGGGGGCGAGGACCTCCGGGCTCCGCCAACTCACCAGCCGGGCCCCGTCCGGTGGACGGTCCACGACCTCCTGTCCGAACACCCGGTTGATCGAGGTGCCCATGTTCTGCGAGATGTCCGTGCCGTAGACGTGCAGGGAGACCGCGCGCCCGGTACCGGCGTTGGACACCCGGTGGATGTCCTCGTCGGGCGGCACCAGGAACTGCACCCGGCCGGGCGAGCAGGTCGTCCGGGCGTACGGCGCCAGCACCTTGCGGCCGGACCTGGGGAGCCGCCACAGCCGGAAGGCCTCGTCCACCTCGACGCCCTCCAGCACGCCCGACACGCACCAGGCGACGTGGTCGTGGATCGGGGTCGACTGCCCGGGCAGCCAGGTCAGGGCGACCACGGAGTGGGTGCGTTCGGCGTGCAGCAGCCGCTGGCTGTAGCCCCCGGTGTCACCGGCGCACAGGTCCTCGGGGACGATCAGCCCGGCGCGCAGGTACTTGCGCAGGGTGTCCGCGGTGAGCTCCGCGGTCAGCACGTCGGCGGCGGCGTAGCGCGCGAGGTCGGCGAGGAACTCGTCGAGGTTGGATCCGGTGGCCACGGCTACCTCCCCACCCCGGTGAGCGCACGGACCTCCAGCTCGGCGAAGCCGCGCCCGTCCGCGTCCTCGTCCCGGCGGCGGCGACCGCCGGCCAGCGAGCCGAGGACGGCGGCCGCGAACCCGATCGGGATGGAGAGGACGCCCGGGTTCTGCAGGGGCACCGGCGCCGCGGCGGTGCAGGAGATCAGCGCCGTGGCGTTGCCGACCCGCTGGTCCCCGGCGTCCACCCCGCAGTCCTTCGCCTGGGCGGCCGTCAGCTTCACGGCGGGGACGGTGCTGCTCGCGCCGCCCCAGCAGATCGGCGAGAGCAGCACCAGACCGATCGAGGCGACCAGCCCCGCGTAGATGCCGCACTTGGCGCCGAAGGTGGTGAAGCGCCTCCAGAACAGGGTCAGCAGGATCGCCGGCAGGTTGGCCGAGGCGGCGATGGCGAAGGCCAGGGCCACCAGGAACGCCACGTTGAGGTCCCTGGCGACGATCGACAGGGCGGCCGCGACCGCGCCGATCACCACGGCGGCGACCTTCGCGGTGACCAGTTCCTGCCGTTCGGTGGCCCGGCCCTTGCGGATCACGCTGGCGTACAGGTCATGGGCGAAGGAGGACGAGGAGGTCAGGGTGAGCCCGGCGACCACCGCGAGGATGGTGGCGAAGGCCACCGCCGCGATGAACGCCAGCATCAGGGAGCCCCCGGTGGTGCCCGTGCCCCCGCCGAGGTGCTCGGCCAGCAGGGTGGCGGCGGTGTTGCCGGACGGGTCCTTCGCCTTGATCGTCGCCGTGCCGACCAGCGCGGCCGCGCCGAAGCCGAGCACCAGGGTCATCAGGTAGAACACCCCGATGATGCCGATCGCCCAGTTCACCGACTTCCGCGCGTCGCGGCCGGTCGGCACGGTGTAGAAGCGCACCAGCACGTGCGGCAGCGCCGCGGTGCCCAGCACCAGGGCCACGCCGAGGCTGACCAGGTCGAGCTTCGACCAGCCGTCCGTCGCCCCGTACTTGAGGCCGGGCCGCAGGAACGCCTCGCCCTTCTTGGACGCCGAGGCGGCGTCCCCCAGCAGGTGGCCGAGGTCGAAGCCGTACTTCGCCAGCACCCACACGGTCATCACGGCCGCGCCGGCGATCAGCAGCCCGGCCTTGACGATCTGCACCCAGGTGGTGCCCTTCATCCCGCCGACCACGACGTAGACGATCATCAGGGCGCCGACCCCGACGATGGTCCAGATCTGCGCGGAGGCGCCCTTGACGTCGAGCAGCTGGCCGACGATCGTCGCCGCGCCGACCATCTGCGCGATCAGGTAGAAGATCGACACCACGATGGTCGACACCCCGGCCGCGGTCCGCATCGGCCCACTGCGCAGCCGCGCCGCCAGCACGTCCGCCATGGTGAACCGGCCGGTGTTGCGCAGCAGTTCGGCCACCATCAGCAGCGCGACCAGCCAGGCCACCAGGAAGCCGATGGAGTAGAGGAAGCCGTCGTACCCGGAGAGCGCGATGATCCCCGCGATGCCGAGGAAGGACGCCGCGGACAGGTAGTCGCCCGAGATCGCGATGCCGTTCTGCAGCGCGGAGAACTGGCCGCCGCCGGTGTAGAAGCCGCCGGTGCCCCGGGTGCTCCGCCGCGCCCAGAGGGTGATCACCAGGGTCACCGCCACCAGGGCGACGAACAGGCCGACGGTCAGGCCCTGGTGCGAGGCCTCCTGCGCCGTGGTGGCGGTGGGGGCGGCAGCGGCGAGGGGGAGGTGCTGTGTCATGCCAGGCTCCCCGTCGGCTCGTGCTCGTCGCCGGCCCGGGCGGCCGCCGTCCGGCGCAGCTCCTCGGCCAGCGGGTCCAGGCGCCGGGCGGCGAACCGGCCGTAGGCCAGGGCGATGCCGAAGGTGGAAGCGAACTGGAGCAGCCCGAAGACCAGCGCCACGTTGATGTGCCCGACGACCTCGGCCGCCATGAAGCCGCGGGCGTAGGCCGAGCAGAGCACGTACGCCAGGAACCAGAGCAGGAACGCCGCCGTCACCGGGAAGACGAACCTGCGGTATCTGGCGCGCAGGAGGGCGAAGCGCGGATCGTCGCCGATCCAGGGGGTGTCACCGCGCGACGGCGCGGCCGGGTCGATCATGGGAATCCTTCTGAGCGGTACGGAACGGGTCGAACGCGCCGACCGTAGGATCCCCCGGTAGACGAGCGATCAACGCGCGTCCGGCTCAGGGGGGATCCACCGGTGGACCTGCACACGCTCACCCAGTTCCTGGCGGTGGCGCGGCTGGAGCACCTGAGCCGGGCGGCACGGGAACTGCGCGTCGCCCAGCCGTCGTTGAGCCGCTCGGTCGCCCGGCTGGAGGCCGAACTGGGCACACCGCTGTTCGAACGGAGCGGGCGGCTGCGGCTGAACGAGGCCGGCCACCTGTTCCGCGGCTACGTCGAGCGCGCCCTCGGCGAACTGGAGGCGGGCCGGCGGGCCGTGGCCGAGGCGACCGGGGAGGGGCTGGGCACGGTCCGGCTCGCCTCGGAGACCTTCCTGGCCTTCAGCGGCCCGCTGGCGGCGTTCAAACGCGCGCACCCCGGCGTGGAGATCGAACTGCACCAGCTGACCGCCGTCGAGATGGCCCGGCAGCTGCGGGCCCAGGACGTCGACCTGGCCGTCGCCTCCCAGCCGATCGCCGTCGAGGGCCTGGAGTCGGTCCGGCTCCTCGACGAGGAGGTGGGACTGGCCGTGCCGCTCGGCCACCCCCTGGCCGGACGCGCCGCGGTGGGCGTCGAGGAACTCGCCGACCAGCCCTTCATCGCCGCCCGCCCCGGGCACTGGCAGCGCCGACTGCTGGACCGCCTGTTCGCCGGACAGGGCCTGGTGCCCCGGATCGTCTGCGAGGGCGACGAGGCCGGCGCCATCGCCGAACTGATCAGCGCGGGCCTGGGCATCGGCCTGGTGCCCGCCCTCGCCCGGCGCACCGCCACCCGCCTCCCGCTGGCGTGGGTCGACGTCGACAGCCCCGACTGCCGCCGCGCCCTCACCCTGCACTGGCCCCGCGGCGGACGCCTGCCCACCGCCGCCCGGCTGCTGCGCGACGCCGTCGCGGACTGGGACTGGACGGCGGGCGAGGCCGGTGGGCCCGGGCTCCCGGGGGTTCCGGGGGTGTTCTGATCACGCCTGCGGGATCACGTTCCCGCGATCACGTTCCCGCGATCACGTTCCCGCGATCACGTTCGACAGCGGCAGGCCCTCGAAGAAGGCCACCGCCTCCTCCCGCCAGTACGGCCGCCAACCCTGGGCTTCCCTACGGGCCGCCTCCGCGCAGCGGCGCATGTCGGCGCGGAGCTTCCCGTCCACGCCCAGGAGCCGGGCCAGTTCGCGGACCCGCTCGACCGTGGCGGCCGGGCACTGCGGGTCGCCGAGCGCGGACTCCACCACGGCCCGCTGCCCCTCGTCCGCCGCGGCGAGCAGGGCGGTCACCGCGTAACTGCGGCGCCCCGCACGGAGGTCCGCGCCGGTCGACTTGCCGGTGGCGTCCTCCTCCCCGAACAGGTCGAGGTAGTCGTCGCGCAGCTGGCCGCCGATGCCGACCAGGGTCGCGTACCGGCGCAGCCGCACGTCGTGGCGGGCCACGTCCTCGCCGGCGGCCAGCAGCCCCAGCCGCAGCGGGGCGAGCACGGAGTACCGGGTGGACTTGTACTCGCAGACGGTGTGCAGGAACTCCTCGTCCGGGAGCGGCCGGAAGTCGCGTTCGAGGTCCACGATCTGGCCGGCGACCGTCTCGGCACCCGCGTTCAACTGGACCTCCAGCAGCGCCTGGCGCAGCTCGGCGGGTACGTCCGCCTCCAGCAGGACCCGCATCGCGAGGAAGGCGGCGAGGTCCCCGGCCAGGACGGCCAGGCCAAGCGCGGTCCGCTCGGAGTCCGGGAACTCCCGGCGGTAGGCGTAGTAGGTGGAGGGTCCGCCGCGGCGCACGGCCGCGTCGTCGATGATGTCGTCGTGGACGAGTCCGTGCGTCTGGAGCAGTTCGATGCTCAGCGCGGCCTCGGCCAGGCCGGGCACCGGGTCGGTGGTCACGAGTCGCGCGGCCTCGTACAGCAGGGCGACCCGCAGGCGCTTGCCGCCGCGCAGCGAGAGCTCGCGCAGCAGCTCCAGGCAGCGCGGGGTGAAGCGGCTGAGCGGCGGGGTGTCGAGGCGCTGCGGCAGGGCGTCGAAGTAGGCCTCGAAGCGGAGGTCGAAGCGGCGCCGGTGTCCGGCGGCCCGTTCGCGGGCGGCTGCCATGATCGTCTCGTTCACGCCGCCCACCTTCGCATCCACCCGGGCCCGCCCCCACCGCCGGGGTCGACGCGGACCGGCATGCGGACGGCCGACGGATTCATCTCAGCTGCATTTCGGCCATCTGTGCGAAAGGTCTGGTCGTGACCGCGACACCCTCCTAGAGTGGCCGCGATCCTCCGCAAGTGACCGTTTCTTCACACTGGTTCACCTTGCCTTCACACCGGCGTGCCGGCTCCGGCACGTTCAGCGCGCTCCGTCCCACCGCTCCCACCGCTCCCACCGTCGAACCGAAAGGGCCGGGTCCGTGACGCAGGCGTTCCAGTCCCCCGGCTTCGCCGCCCTGGCGGCCGACCGCGCGGTCGAGACGCGGCTCGTCGAGGAGCGCTGGCAGGCGGTCGCCTGGGACCGTCGGACGGACCGGCGCCGGGTGGTCACCGACCGGCCCGAAGGCGTCCACCTGAGCGAGATCGAACCGGACGGCGAGGCCATCTGGTGGTTCGACACCGACGGCGCCGGGGAGGGCCGGTGGTGGCGCGAGCCGTTCACGGGCGGTGCGCGCGGCCCGGCACTGCACGGCGTGCCGCCCGGCCGGGCCTACGGCGTGGCCTTCGACCGGACCGGCGCCCTCGCGGCGGTGGCCGTGGGGACCGGCGACGCCTCGCACTGCTACGTCGGCCCGCCCGCGGGCGAGGCCCGGCCGATCGGTTCGGCGCCGGGGTACCTGGGCCTGGCCGACCTGTCGCCGGACGGCCGGCTGCTCGCCCTCGCCGGACGCCCCGACGGTGACGACGCGGTACTCCTGTGGCCGACGGACAGCACGCCGCCCGGTGCACCGGACAGCGCACCGGAGGGTGCCACGCGGCTCGCCGGGAGCTCCCGACTGCGGCTCTGGCCGATCGAGTTCAACCCCCTCGCCGTCCGCGAACCGGAGCTCCTCCTGGTGATCGAGGAGGACGAGCGGTACTCCGTCGCGACCTGGCGGGCGGCCTCGGGCCTGCGAAGACACCCCGAGCTGTCCTTCGACTCGCAGATCTCGGCCGGCTGGTACGGGGGGCCGCACGGCGTGCTGATCCAGCACGAGCGGGCCGGGCGGAGCCGACTGCTCCTCGCCGACCTCGGCCCGCCGGTGGAACCGGCCCCGCCCGCGCCCGCCCGGGAGATCGGCACACCCGGCGGCACCATCCACGACCTGTCCTGCGCCCCGGACGGCACCCTGCACTGCGTCTGGAGCCGGGAGTCGACCCCGCCCCGCCCCCTGATCCTGCGCCCGAGCGCCGAGGAACCGCACCACCCCGCCCCGGACCACGCCCCGGAGCCCGCCGACGACACCCGCCGCAGCAGACGGTGGACGCCCCGGCCGTACGGGCGGATCCACAGCTTCGTCACCACCCCGGCCGGCCCCGGCCCGTGGCCGACCCTCTTCCTGGTCCACGGCGGCCCCGCCACCCACGACCGGGACTCCTACGACCCCCGGGTGAACGCCCTGGTGGGCCACGGCTACGCGGTGGTGCGCACCAACTACCGCGGCTCCACCGGCTACGGCCCCGGCTGGCAGCACGACTACGGCCACCGGGTCGGCCTGGCCCAGATCGAGGACCTGGCCGCCGTCCGCGCCGAACTGGTCGCCGACGGCACGGCGCTCGCGGACCGCACCGGCCTCTGCGGATTCTCGTGGGGCGGCTACCTGACCCTCCTCGCGCTGGGCGCGCAGCCCGAGCTGTGGACGCTCGGCATGGCCGCCCAGCCGATCGCGGACTACCCCGCCACCTACCGCACCACCACCCCCGCCCTGCGCGAGGTCGACCGCCAGCTCTTCGGCGGGACCCCGGACGAGGTCCCCGAGCGCTACCGCGCGGCCGATCCGCGGTCGTACGTGCACCGGGTCCGCTCGCCCGTCCTGCTGGTCGCCTCGCGGACCGACGAGCGCTGCCCGCCCGAACAGGTCGCCGGGTACGCCGCGGACCTGCGCCGGCTGGCGGTGCCGCACGAACTGCTCTGGGTGGACGGCGGCCACTACAGCCGCCGGACCGCCGACCACCGATCGGTGCTGGAGGCCATGGTCCGCTTCGCCGGACTCGCCTGGCCGGCACCGCTCCCCCGGACACCCCGGGGCGGCCGCCCCGGGGCACCCACCGATCCGATGGAAGGAGGTGAACAGCCATGAAGCGACGCAGCATCCAGAACGACCCGATCGGCACCCCGGAGCGTGACCGGGGCGCCGTGGTGGTCCAGAACTTCTCGCTCGACATCACCAAGGCCGCAGCGGTCGCGCCTGCCCTCAAGGGGCAGCCGAAGCCGAAGCCGGAGACCAAGGTCAAGTGACCCACCGTCGTTCCGGGGCGCCCGCGGGTGCCCCGGAGCGACACCCCGCCGACCGTCCCCGTGGCCGCCCTCGACCACCCGCGACCGCCCTCGACCGACAGAAGTGGCCACCATGCGTATCGTCCTGCTGCACATGCCCTGGGGTGCGATCGACGTGCCCTCGCTGGCCCTCGGGATCCTGCACACGGCCGCCGCCAAGGCCGGGCACGAGACCGAAGTGCGGTACGCCAACCTGGACTTCGTGGACTGGGCCGCCGGGGCCGCCGGCCTCGGCGTGGACGACTACCAGTACTTCTCCGAGAAGTCGTACTTCCAGGGCGCGGGCGACTGGGCCTTCGCCGGCGCGCTGTACGGCGACGACGACGAGGATCCCGGCGGCGCCCACGACGGCTCCGCCGACTACTTCGCGTACCTGGCCGCCGCCGGTGCGAGCCCGCAGGAGATCGCCCTGACCCGGTCCGTCCGGGCCCTCGCCCCCGCGTTCATCACCAGGCTGGTCGACGAACTCGCCGCCGACCCACCGGACCTGGTCGGCTTCACCACCACCTTCCAGCAGAACACGGCCAGCCTCGCCGCCGCGAAACTGCTCAAGCAGCGCTGCCCGCAGGTGCGCACGGTCTTCGGCGGCGCGAACTGCGACGGTCCGCAGGGCGCCGCGCTGCACCGCAACTTCCCCTTCCTGGACCACGTGGTGCGCGGCGAGGGCGAGGCCGCCTTCCCTGCGCTGCTGGCGGGCGACGACCCCGCCACCGTCCCCGGCCTGTGCTGGCGCGACGCCGCCGGGAGGTCGACGGCCAACCCGATGGCCGAGCGGCCGCTGCCGCCCGCCGCGATCCTGACGCCGCGCTACGACGGCTTCTTCGAGCGGCTCGACACCTCCGTCGCGGCCGGCTGGGTCGACCCCAAGCTGGTCCTCGAAGGTTCCCGCGGCTGCTGGTGGGGCGAGAAGCACCACTGCACCTTCTGCGGGCTCAACGGGTCCTCGATGGCGTTCCGCTCCAAGCCGCCGGCCGACTTCCTCGCCGAGGTGCTCACCCTCGCCGAGCGCCACCAGCTGCTCGACGTCTACGTGGTCGACAACATCCTGGACATGGGCTACTTCGACACCGTCCTCAAGTCGCTGGCCGAGCTCCCGGTCGACCTGCGGCTGCACTTCGAGATCAAGGCCAACCTGCGCCGCCACCAGTTCCAACTGCTCGGCGACTCGGGCGCGGCCCAGGTGCAGCCCGGCATCGAGAACCTGAGCACCCGGGTCCTGCGGATCATGGACAAGGGGGTGACCGGCTGCCAGAACGTCCGCGCGCTGCGGGACGCGCAGAGCGCCGGGGTCTCGGTGACCTGGAACTACCTCTACGGCTTCCCGGGCGAACAGCCGGAGGACTACGAGTCGGTGATCCGCCAACTGCCGGTGCTGCACCACCTCGACCCGCCGACCGGGGCGGGCCGGATCGCCATCGAGCGGTTCAGCCCGTACTTCGACCGCCCCGAGCTGGGCTTCGCGATCACCCGGCCGGCCCTCCAGTACCGCGCGACCTACCGCCTCCCGGAGAGCGAACTCAACGAGCTGGCCTACGTGTTCAGCGCGCCGCCGCGCGGGATCGGCGGCGGCCTCGCGGAGCGGCTGGGCGCGGCGGTGGACACCTGGCTCGCGCGGTTCCCCGACAGCCGGCTCAGCTACCGGGACGCGGGCGCGCGGGTCGTGCTCGTCAACACCCGCCCCGGGTACGACTGGCGGGCGGTCGAGCTGACCGATCCCGTGGAGCTCGCCGTCTTCCGGCTGCTCGACCGGCCCCGGTCGGCCGCCGCGCTGGCCGCCAAGGTCCCCGGCGGCGCGGCGGCGGTCGAGCCGGTGCTGGAGCGCTTCACCGCGCTGGGCCTGCTGTTCCACGACGGCGACGGCTACCTCCAGGTCGCCGTCGAGTCCGACAACCAGGTGCTGATGCGGATGCGGCACCGGCACGGTGCCGAAGGCGCCGCCGGCCCCGACACCCCTGCCCGTCCCGGTACCCGCAGCGAGGAGGTGCCCGATGCCGTCGCGATCGGCTGAACGGACCGGGCGGCACGACGGTGCCGCCGCCTGGCGCGAGGCCGCGCCGGAGGTCGAGCTCTGGCTCGACTACGACCCCGCCGTACGGGAGTTGCCGGGCTTCGCACTCGGCCGCCGCACCCTGACCGGCCCGGCGCAGGCCGAGGTCACCGGACTGCACCGGGCCGGGGTCCGCTGCCTGCGGCTGACCGAGCCGGTGCGGTTGTGCGCGGACGCGCCGGCGGCCTCGGCCCGGGCGCTGATGCTGCTGCGCGAGGCGACCGGACAGGGGCTGGCCGTGCTCTGGCGGGCGGTCTGCCCGGACGGCTGCGCGGCGCAGCGCCGGTTCCACCACCTGTACCCGCCCGAGCAGTTGACCGGTGGCGGCGCACCGGACGTGCTCGCCGACTGGCGCGCCACCTACTTCCCGAGCAAGTGCGTGCTCCGGCGCGGCCCCGGCTTCGTCGAGGTGCGGGACCGCCGGTTCGGGACGCTGGAGCTGTTCACCATCGACGAGCCGGGCCACCTGGCACAGCTGGAGGCACTGTCCGAGGGCGTCGAGGTCGACCGGCTGCCGGACGCCGTCCGCCGGGACTTCGCCGAGGCCGGTCTGATCGCCGAACAGGCCGGCCGCGCCTGGTTCCTGCCGATGCGGGTGCGCCGCTGGCCGTTCCCGTCGCTGACGGTCTGACGGCCTTCCCCGCGGCACGGCCGCCCAGCTGCCCGGCCGACCGGCCGACCGGCCCGCACGAGTTCCGAGCCCGAGGAGAGAGATCCATGACCACTGCGGTCGACGACGACGCCGCAGCCCGGATGGCCGCCTTCATCCGCGACCCCTACCCCACGCTCGCCCGGATCCGTGAGGCCGGCGCGGTCTCCGTCGTGGAGTTCGGCGAGGGGCTGCCGGTCTACCTGGTGACCCGCTACCAGGACGTCCGGGCCGCGTTGACGGATCCGCGCTTCGGGCAGGACGTCCGCCGCAGCCAGGCCATCGCGAGCGGGCGCGGCGCCGGGCTGACGCTCGGTTCCGAGGTCGTCCACATGCTCAACAGCGATCCGCCGGACCACACCCGGCTGCGCCGCCTGATCCAGGGCGTCTTCACCCGCCGACGGGTCGACGAGATGCGGCCGCTGGTCGAGCGCACCGCCGACGGCCTGCTGGACGGGCTGCGCGGGCGCGGGACCGCCGACCTGATCACGGACTTCGCCTTCCCGCTGCCCATCATGGTCATCTGCGAGCTGCTCGGCTTCCCCCCGGAGGACATGCAGGCCTTCCGCACCTGGTCGACGGCGATCCTCACCCAGGGCGGCGACCTGTCCTTCGCCCAGGCGACCGAGGAACTGAACGACTACCTGCGGGAGTTGATGGCGGCCCGGCGGGCGTCGCCGAAGGCCGACATCCTCACCGACCTGGTGCAGGCCCGGGACGCCGGCGAACTCACCGAGCGGGAGGTGTTCTCGATGGTCTTCCTGCTGCTGATCGGCGGCCACGAGACCACCGTCAACCTGCTCGGCACCGCCACCCTGGCGCTGCTCCACCACCCCGACCAGCTCGCCCTGCTGCGCGCCGACCCGGCGTCGATGCCGGTCGCCGTCGACGAGTTCCTCCGCTACGAATCCCCGGTCAGCATGGCCACGTTGAGGTTCACCAACGCCGATGTGACGGTCGACGACGTCGAGATCCCGGCGGACGAACTGGTGCTGCTCTCGCTCGGCGCAGCCAACCGGGACCCGGCCCGCTTCACCGACCCCGACCGGCTGCTCCTGGACCGGGGCGACCCCGGCCACCTGGCCTTCGGACAGGGCCTGCACCGCTGCCTCGGCTCCTTCCTCGGCCGACTGGAGAGCGAGGTCGCGCTCACCGGGCTGCTGTCGCGCTTCACCCGGATCGAGCTGGCGGCCGCGGAGGAGACCCTGCCCTGGCGCAACACCATCATGCTGCGCGGCCTGGAGTCGCTGCCGGTGTCGCTCGATGGCTAGCGGCACCGGCACCGGTACGAGCGGCAGCGACGGGCCCGGCGGCGCGGAGGCGGGCAGCCAGCTGAATCCGGGTGGCCGTACGAGCCCAGGCGGCACCGAACCCGCGCGTGCCGCAGGGCCGTTGCGGTTCCGCCCCCGGTTCGGCCTGGCACCGCTGCGCGCCCGCGGCTTCCGGCTGCTGGTGATCGGGCAGGCCACCTCGGAGTTCGGCAACGCGTTCCAGGTGGTCGCCCTGCCGCTGCTGGTCTACTCCCTCGGCGGCGGCGCCCGCCGACTGAGCCTGGTGATCGCCGCCTACGGCGCGGGCCGGCTGGCCGCCACCCCGCTCGGCGGGATGCTCGCCGACCGCTTCGGCGCCCGGCGGGTGATGCTGGCCGCCGACCTCGGCCGGCTGCTCGCCACCACCGGCCTGTGCGCGGCCGCGGCCGCCGGGGCGGCGGACTTCCGGCTGATCGGCGGGCTGGCACTGCTGGTCGGCCTCGGCGCCGGGGTGTTCCTGCCGGCCGCCTGGGCGATCACCCCGACCCTGCTGCCCGCCGCGGACCTGCACGCGGGCAACGCGCTGAACAGCACGGTCACCTTCGGCGCCGGTCTGCTCGGTCCGGCGCTGGCCGGCCCGCTGGTCGCCTGGCTGGACCCGGCCGCCGCGCTGGGCCTGGACGCGGCGACCTTCGCCGTGTCGGCGGCGACGCTGCTGCTGATCGGTCGCGGCAGCCCGGTCGCCCCGCCCGGCCCGATCTCCGAACGCGCCTCCGTACCAAGGAACTTCCGTACCCTGCTGCGGGAGTCGCCGCTGCTGCGCGCGGTGCTGACGGTGACGGTGATCGCCAATCTGACGGTGGGCGGCGCCACCCGGGTCGCCCTGCCGACCCTGGCCACCCACGGCTTCGGCGCCGGCGCCGTCGGGCTCGGCCTGCTGCTGGCCGCCTTCACCGGCGGCGCGCTGGTCGGCGGCCTCTTCGCGGCCGGCCTCACCGAACTGCGCTCGCGCGGCCGTACGGCGATGCTCTCCGGCCTGGTGATGGGTGCGGCGATCGGCCTGGTGCCGTTCACCGGCCTGGTCGGCGCCGTGCTGCTGCTCTTCCTGGCCGGCGGCGCCAGCACCGTGACCAACGTCCTGGTCGTCACCGGCGTGCAGCGCGGCACTCCGCCCGCGCTGCTGGCCCGGGTCATGGCGGCGATCACCTTCTGCGCGCTGGGGGTCTTCCCGCTCTCGGTGATCGCGGCCGGCGCGGCCGTGGACGCCTTCGGGGCCCGCGGGGTGTTCGCGACGACCGGACTGTGCCTGACGGGCGCGTTCGGGTACGCGCTGACCAGGCGCGTCATCCGCGAACTGTGAGGCCGTGGCGTCGGCGGAGGATTTGACTCCGCCGACGATCACCACGCATAGTGCCCGCATGGCTGGATACCTCGTTTCGCGCAGGCACATCGACCTGCGCCGTGTGACGGCGATGAGCTGTCGCCCCAGCTGCTGACGCACGCCCTCTTCCGGCTCTGACGCCGGGCGCCCGCGTCCCTCCGTTCCCTTTCTTCACTTCACTTCCTTCCTTCCGCTCGCCCTTTTCGCGACCGCCTCGATCCGTGCGGTCGTGCGCTGCCGTCCGCCCTGCCCCGGTCTTCCCCGGTCCCGGCCCCCGGTCCCCGTACGTCCCGGACCGGATCAGACCGACCTCGGGCCGAACCCAGGCCGGGCCGGCCGGCGGCGCCTCCCCTCACCACCACACCTCTGGAGCCTCCATGGGCCCGCGCCGGGTTCTCGTCACCACTCTCGCCGTTCTCGCCTCCCTGGCCTCGCTCACCGCCTGCGGCGGCAGCTCCTCGGGCGCGAAGTCCGCCGACAATCCGTACCAGTTGTCCGTTCCCGGGACGATACGCGTCGGCACCCTCTCGGACGCGCCGCCGAACGTGTACCTCAAGGACGGCAAGTTCACCGGTTTCGACAACGACCTGTTCACGGCCGTCGCCGCCAAGGCCGGCCTCAAGGTGGAGTTCGCGGCGACGGACTTCTCGTCGCTGCTGTCCCAGGTCGCCAACCACAAGTTCGACGTGGGCAGTTCGTCCATCACCGTCACCGAGGCCCGCAAGAAGACGGTGGCCTTCACCAACGGCTACGACTTCGGCTACTTCGGCCTGGACGTCCCCGCCGGTTCGCCGATCACCGCCTTCGACCAACTGGCGGGCAAGCGCGTCGTGGTCGTCCAGGGGACCGTCCAGGACGACTACGCGACCAAGAACAACCTCAACCCGGTGCGCGTGCCCGACTACAACGGCGCGCTGAACCAGCTCAAGGCCGGGACGGCCGAGGCCTGGATCTCGCCCGCGGAGATCGGCGAGAAGAGCGCCCAGGACAGCGGCGGCAAGGTGGTCCTCGCCCAGAAGCAGCTCAGCTCCGCGCCGACCGCCTTCGCCGTCGCCCAGAACCGCCCCGAACTGCTCGCCGCGCTGAACAAGGCCCTCGACGAGGTGATCACGGACGGCACCTGGACCCGCCTCCAGGAGCAGTACTACCCGGGACGCCCGGTGCCGGACGGCTTCAAGCCCGGCAACGGCTCGGTCGCCTACCCGCCCGTCAAGGCGGCCCCGAACACGGGTGCACCGGCCGGCGCGTCCCCGACTCCCTGACCTCGCCCCTCACCCCCTCACCCCCGAACCGGACGACAAGGAGGCCGACGTGGACCAGCTGGGCACGCTGGCGGAGACGTTCTTCAACTGGGGATCGATGCGCTCCGCGATCTCCGACCTGCTCACCACCGGCGTGCCCAACACGCTGATCCTCGCGGTGACTTCGGCCGTCATCGGCACCGTCCTGGGGCTGCTGCTGGCAGTGGCCGGCATCGCCCGGACGCGCTGGCTGCGCTGGCCCGCCCGGGTCTACACCGACGTGTTCCGCGGTCTTCCGGCCGCGGTCACCATCCTGCTGATCGGCGTGGGGCTGGCCCCGCAGGGGATGGAGATCTGGGGGCCGGACCCGTACCCGCTCGGGGTCCTCGCGCTGTCCCTGATCGCCGCCGCCTACTTCGGGGAGATCTTCCGCTCCGGGATCCAGAGCGTGGAGGCGGGCCAGTTCGAGGCGGCGCGCGCGCTGGGCTTCTCGTACGCGGCGGCGATGCGGCTGATCATCCTCCCGCTCGGCGTCCGGCGGGTGCTGCCGGCCTGGGTGAACCAGCTCATCTCGCTGATCAAGGACTCCAGCCTGATCTACTTCCTCGGCCTGACGGCCGATCAGCGCGACCTCTTCCGGATCGGCCAGGACTCCGCCGCCACCACCGGCAACGAGTCCGCGCTGGTGCTCGCCGGCCTGTTCTACCTCCTGCTCACCGTGCCGCTGACGCATCTGGTCAACGTGATCGACCGGCGGCTCCGCCACGGGCGCGGCGCACCGGCCGCCCCCTCCCCCTCCGAGGCCCGGCCCTCGCCCGAGCCCGCCCCCGCGCCCGAAGGAGCGGCACGTGTCTGACCACCGCCCCACCGAGTCCGCCGACACCGAGGCCACTGGCACCACCACGACGGCCGCCGGCACCGCCACCCGCACGCCGTTCTCCCCGGTCAGCCTGGCCACCCGGGACCTCCACCTGTCCCTGGGCGGCACCCCGATCCTGCGCGGCGTGGACCTCGACGTCCCCTCGGGACACACCCTCTCCGTGATCGGTCCCTCCGGTTCCGGCAAGTCCACCCTGCTGCGCACGATCAACCGCCTGCTGGAGCCCGACCGCGGCGACGTCCTGCTGGACGGCGAGAGCGTCCTGCACCGCGACCCCGACCTGCTGCGCCGCCAGGTCGGCATGGTCTTCCAGCAGTTCAACCTCTTCCCGCACCTGAGCGTGCTGCGCAACCTCACCCTCCCGCTCCGCAAGCTCCGGGGCCTCTCCCGCGAGGAGGCGACCGGGACCGCCCTGCGCCAACTCGACCTGGTCGGCCTGCGGCACAAGGCCGACGTCCGGCCCGCCCGGCTGTCCGGCGGCCAGCAGCAGCGGGTGGCGATCGCCCGCGCGCTGGCCATGGAGCCCCAGGTGATGCTCTTCGACGAGGCGACCTCGGCCCTGGACCCGGAACTCGTCAAGGGCGTCCTGTCCCTGATGGCCGACCTCGGCCGCGCGGGCATGACCATGGTGGTGGTCACCCACGAGATGGGCTTCGCCCGCTCGGTCTCCGACACCGTCGCCTTCATGGACGGCGGGGTGGTGGTCGAGTCCGGCCCACCGGGGGCGGTCTTCGACGCACCGCGCAGCCCGCGCCTGCGGCAGTTCCTCGCGGACGTGCTCTGACTCCGGCCCGGCGCTCGGAGCGGGACCGTTGACAGTGCCATGCCGGGCTCCTAACGTGGCGCAGTCGATTACCCGTGAGTAGGGAACGCTGATGGCCGAGCCCCGCCCGTACGACCTCGTCCTGTTCGGCGCCACCGGGTTCACCGGCGGTCTCACCGCCGAGTACCTGGCCCGGGCCGCGCCCGAGGGCTGCCGCTGGGCCCTCGCCGGGCGGGACGAGCGCAGGCTCGCCGCCGTCCGGGCGCGGTTGACCCGGATCGACCCGCGCTGCGCGGACCTCCCGCTGCTGGTGGCCGACGCCGCCGACCACCGGGCGCTGCGCCAGGTGGCGGGCTCGGCCCGGGTGGTGGTCTCCACCGTCGGCCCCTACCTGCGGCACGGCGAGCCGCTGGTAGCGGCCTGCGCGGACACCGGCACCGACTACGTGGACCTCACCGGCGAGCCGGAGTTCGTCGACCGGATGTACCTCCGCCACCACGAGCGGGCGGTGGCCAGCGGCGCCCGGCTGGTGCACGCCTGCGGCTTCGACTCGGCGCCGCACGACCTCGGCGTGCTCTTCACCGTCGACGAACTGGTGCGCCGCAGCGGCCCGGTGGCCCGGCTCTCCGTCGAGGGCTTCGTCCGCGTCGGCGGCACCGTCTCCGGCGGCACCTTCGCCTCCGCGCTCACGGCCCTCTCCCGGCCGCGGGCCATGGCCCGGGCCGCCCGCGCCCGCCGCGCGGTCGAGCCCCGACCGAAGGGGCGGCTGGTCCGCACCCCCACCGGCCTGCCGCACCGCTCCCGGGCCGCCCGCGCCTGGGCCGTGCCGCTGCCCACGATCGACCCCCAGGTGGTGTCCCGCTCGGCCGCCGCACTGGACGCGTACGGACCGGACTTCGGCTACGCCCACTACGCGGCGGTACGCAGGCTGCCGGTCGCCCTCGCCGGCCTCGGCGCCGTCGCGGCGCTCGCCCTCGCCGCCCAACTCCCCGCGCTGCGCCACGCCCTGGAGCGGCTGCGCAAACCCGGCGACGGCCCGGGCCCGGAACAGCGGGCCCGCTCCTGGTTCGCCGTCCGCTTCGCCGCCCGGGCCCAGGACGGCCGCACCCTCCTCACCGAGGTCACCGGCGGCGACCCCGGCTACCAGGAGACGGCCAAGATGCTCGCCGAGTCCGCCCTCTGCCTCGCCTACGACGACCTGCCCCCGCTGGCCGGCCAACTCACCACGGCGGTCGCCATGGGCCGCCCCCTGATCGACCGCCTCACCGCGGCGGGCCTCTCCTTCCGCGTCCTCCCCACCCCGCCCCGCACCGCCCCCGGCCGCTGAACCCGGTCACCGGCCCCGGTACGCGGTCGGCGCGCCACCGTTCGGAACGGTCAGGCGCGGCCGACCGGGGCGTGCGGCCGCTGGATCTCCTCCGGGTGGGCCGTGTGCCGCAGGGCCTCCTCGTAGGCGACGGCACCCGGCGCCAAGGACACCAAGCGCTCAAACCCTCGCCCACGTAGCCGGAGCGGACCCGCCGTACCGGTCCACGACCGCAGCGCTGCCGGAGACCGTGCGGACGGTCTCCGGCAGCGCTGCGGCGGGATCCAGCGGTGCTCGGGATTCTCGAAGTCAAGGCGTGCCGCGGCGCTCGACGGCCCGGCCGGCGGTCCGTCAGGACCATTCCCACCGCGGCTCGCCGTCGTAGCCGCCCTCCTTGCGGCCGATGTCCCCGTACCGGTAGTCGCCGTTGGGGAGGGCGAAGACGTACTCGCGCGGGTCGGCCGATGCGGGCTCCAGCTTCCGCCAGGCGCTGTGGTAGCCGAGCGCGTAGAAGTTCTTGGACGGCTTCCAGGCGTTGTAGCAGGCCATGGCGTCGCGCTTCGTCCTCATGTGGGCGTCGGGGATGTTCAGCACGTAGGCGGCGCCGTTGCCGCGCAAGGACGGCTTGTGGTCGTAGGCGTAGACGAAGTTGAAGCGCACATCGGTGAGCTTGCCCTCCCTCGCCAGCTGCACGGCCGCGTCGGAGATCGCCTTGTGGGTCGCGCTGACCTCCAGCCAGCCCGCGGTGAACTTGTGCGAGGCGCCCGGGTACTGATCCGCGATGGACGCGATCTTCGACTTGACCGTCTTGGTGAACTTCTTGAAGGCGTCGTCCCCGTTCCACGCGGAGTCGGAGATCTTCAGGTTGATCACCTTGTCGACGCCGAGGACGGCGGCCGAGGCCATGAACTCCGCGGTCCGGGCCGGCACGATCACGCTGTCACTGGCGGCGCCGGTCGGCCAGTTCAGCCCGTGCGGGCCGCGGGCAATGCAGTGGTCCATCGCGCGCAGCTCGCAGTCCAGCTGGTCGCCGTTCTGGTCCTTCTCGTTCATGAGCCTCGCCAGCCCGTCGTTCTCACCCAGTGTCACCAGCACCAGGTACACGGGCCGTCCGGCCGCCTTGTGCTCCAGGATCGACCCGGCCAGGCCCAGCACCTCGTCGTCCTGGTGCGGCGAGTAGAAGATCGCCGGCGCGGACGCGGCCGAGGCCCTGCCCCCCGACAGACCGGTGCCCAGGAGCGTCGCCCCGGCCAGCGCACCCGCCGTCAGCACCCGCCGCCGGGACAGGCCCGCACGGCCGATCCCGGCCATCGCCGCCTCCTGCCGGCCCCACCGGGCCGGCCCGTACCCCGGCCCGCCGTCGCCGGTGGGAGCGGAGGAGTCGAAGCGGTGGAGGAAGTGACGATCGGCCATGGACAGGCTCCTTGGACAGCGGCACCGCGGGGGCGGCACGGGAAACGGGAGTCGACGGTGACGGCGGACGAACCACCAGGTCACGCCCCCGACACTACGGAGCGCACCCGTCACCGGGCGTCACCCACCGGAACGGGGACCGCACTCCCGCTCCTGCCCCGTTCCGGGACCGTACTCCCGGGCCCAGCCCCGCCCAGCGGCGGCGGCTCACCGCCCGGCTCCACGTCCGGCGGAGGCACCGGCGCGGCGTTCATCACGATCAGGTTTCAGCCATCCGCTCAAGGCTTGCCCTGCAGGCATGTAATCGATTCCAATCGTGGGAACACATCGATGTAATCGATTCCACGAGGAGGTGGAGCGACTGTGCCGAGCATCAAGGACGTCGCCGCCGAGGCAGGCGTGTCCGTCGCCACTGTCTCGCGTGTCCTGAATGAGCACCCTTCGGTCAGCGAGGACGCGCGGGCGCGGGTGCTGGCCGCCGTCGCGTCGCTCGGGTACCGGCCCAACGCCGTGGCACGGTCGCTGCGCACCGACCAGACCCGCACCCTCGGCCTCGTGATCAGCGACGTACTGAACCCGTACTTCACCGAGCTCGCGCGGTCCGTGGAGGAAGAGGCGCGGGCACTGGGGTACAGCGTGATCATCGGGAACGCCGACGAGCGGCCGGACCTGCAGGACCACCACGTACGGACGCTGCTGGACCGCCGTATCGACGGACTGCTGGTCTCGCCCACCGACGGCGGGTCGCCGCTCATGCTGGACGCCGCCCGGGCCGGGACACCGATGGTGTTCGTGGACCGGTGGATCCCCGGCGTCGACGTGCCGGTGGTGCGGGCGGACGGGCGGGGTGCCGTACGGGACCTCGTCGTGCACCTGCACCGGCTGGGGCACCGGCGGCTGGCGATCATCGCCGGGCCGGCGGCCACCACGACCGGGCAGGAGCGTGTGGAGGCGTTCCGCGAGGCGCTGGCGGAGTGCGGCCTCGACCTGCCGGACCAGTACATCGGCCAGGGTGACTTCCAGGCCGCCAGCGGCCGGCGGGCGACCGAGCGGTTCCTCGACCTCGCCGAGCCCCCGCAGGTCGTGTTCGCGGCGGACAACCTGATGGCGCTGGGGGCCCTGGACGCCGTGCGCGCCCGTGGTCTGCGCGTGCCGGACGACATCGCGCTCGCCGCGTTCGACGACATCCGCTGGTTCGTGCACACGGACCCGCCGATCACCGCGATCGCCCAACCCACGGGCGAGCTGGGCCGGGCCGCCGTGCGCGCGCTCGTGGACCGCATCGAGGGGCGGACGCCGCGATCCGTGACGCTCCCTGCCCGGCTCGTCGTTCGCCGCTCGTGCGGCGAGACCCCCGTCACCGAGACCCCCATGACCGAAACCCCCGTGACGAACAGGAGCCAGTCGTGAGCGACCCGGACGAGTTGCTGCGCATCGAGGGCATTCGGAAGACCTTCCCCGGGGTGGTCGCGCTGGACCGCGTCGACTTCGACCTGCGGCGGGGCGAGGTGCATGTGCTGCTCGGTGAGAACGGCGCGGGAAAGAGCACCCTGATCAAGACGCTGTCCGGTGCCCACACACCCGACGAGGGCCGCGTCCTGGTCGGTGGTGAGGAGGTCCGCATCCATGGTGCGCAGGACTCCGAGCGACTCGGGATCGCCACCATCTACCAGGAGTTCAACCTCGTCCCCGACCTGACGGTCGCCGAGAACATCTTCCTCGGGCGCCAGCCGCGCCGGTTCGGGATGATCGACCGGAGGAGGATGGAGGCGGACGCCTCGGAGCTCCTGGAGCGCGTCGGCGTCAGCGTGTCGCCCCGCGCGCGGGTGCGCGAACTCGGCATCGCGCGCCTGCAGATGGTCGAGATCGCGAAGGCGCTGAGCCTGGACGCGCGGGTTCTGATCATGGACGAGCCGACCGCCGTGCTGACCTCCGAGGAGGTCGAGAAGCTGTTCGCGATCGTGCGCAAGCTGCGCGAGGACGGCGTCGGGATCGTCTTCATCACCCACCACCTGGAGGAGATCGCCGCCCTCGGGGACCGCGTCACGGTCATCCGGGACGGCAGGTCGGTCGGGCAGGTGCCTGCCTCCACACCGGAGGAGGAACTCGTCCGGCTGATGGTGGGCCGGTCCATCGAGCAGCAGTACCCGCGCGAGCGCGCCGTCCCGGGCACCGCTCTGCTGTCCGTGGAGGGGCTGTCCCGGGACGGTGTCTTCCACGACGTCAGCTTCGAGGTGCGGGCCGGCGAGGTCGTCGGCGTCGCGGGGCTGGTCGGGGCGGGTCGTACCGAGGTGGTCCGGGCGGTCTTCGGAGCCGATCCGTACGACCGCGGTTCGGTCCGCGTCGCCGGGGCCTCCTTGAAGCGGCACGACATCGGCGCCGCGATGACCGCGGGACTCGGGCTGGTACCGGAGGACCGCAAGGGTCAGGGGCTGGTGCTCGACCAGTCGGTGGAGGAGAACCTCGGACTCGTCACCCTCAGGTCCGCCGCCCGAGCCGGGATCGTCGACCTCAAGGCCCAGCACCTCGCCGCCGCGCGGATCGCCGGGCAGCTCGGCGTACGGATGGCCGGGCTCGGTCAGCAGGTGCGCACGCTGTCCGGCGGCAACCAGCAGAAGGTCGTCATCGGCAAGTGGCTCCTGGCCGACACCAAGGTGCTGATCCTCGACGAGCCCACCCGCGGCATCGACGTCGGCGCCAAGGTCGAGATCTACCAGCTCATCAACGAACTGACGGCGGCCGGGGCCGCCGTCCTCATGATCTCCAGCGATCTGCCCGAGGTGCTCGGGATGAGCGACCGGGTGCTGGTGATGGCCCAGGGCCGGATCGCGGGCGAGCTGTCCGCCGACGAGGCCACGCAGGACGCGGTCATGTCGCTGGCCGTGAGCAATCCCCCTACCGAACTGGAGGCCCCCCGTGGCCGCTGAAACGCTCAAGAGCGGTACGGGCGCCGGTGGCGCCGCGGCGTTGCGCCGTCTGCTGCTCGACAACGGCGCACTGACCGCGCTGATCGTCCTCGTCATCGCCATGTCGGCGCTGTCGGGCGACTTCCTCACCACCGACAACCTGCTCAACGTCGGTGTCCAGGCGGCCGTGACCGCCGTCCTCGCCTTCGGTGTCACCTTCGTGATCGTCTCGGCGGGCATCGACCTGTCGGTCGGTTCGGTGGCCGCGCTGTCGGCGACGGTGCTGGGGTGGAGCGCCACGGCGCACGGAGTGCCGGTGGTCCTCGCGGTGCTGCTGGCACTGGCGACGGGTGTGGCCGCCGGCCTGGTGAACGGTTTCCTGATCTCGTACGGCAAGCTGCCGCCGTTCATCGCGACGCTCGCGATGCTGTCGGTGGGGCGTGGTCTGGCACTGGTGATCTCGGACGGCTCGCCGATCGCGTTCCCGGGCTCGGTCTCCCACCTGGGCGACACGCTCGGCGGGTGGCTGCCGGTGCCGGTGCTCGTCATGGTGGCCATGGGACTCATCGCGGCGTTCGTCCTCGGCCGTACGTACATCGGCCGCTCCATGTACGCCATCGGCGGCAACGAGGAGGCGGCCCGGCTCTCGGGTCTGCGGGTGTCCAGGCAGAAGCTCGCGATCTACGCGCTGTCCGGTGTGTTCGCCGCGGTCGCCGGTGTCGTCCTGGCCTCCCGGCTCTCCTCCGCGCAGCCGCAGGCCGCCACCGGGTACGAGCTGGACGCCATCGCCTCCGTCGTCATCGGCGGCGCCTCCCTCTCCGGGGGTACCGGCAAGGCGTCGGGGACGCTGATCGGCGCGCTCATCCTCGCGGTGCTGCGCAACGGGCTGAACCTGCTGAACGTCTCCGCGTTCTGGCAGCAGGTCGTCATCGGTGTCGTCATCGCCCTGGCGGTGCTGCTCGACACCGTGCGGCGCAAGGCCGGGGCCGCGCCCACGGCGATCGGGGCACCCGGCGGCGGACGGGGCAAGCAGGCCGCCACGTACGGGCTCGCGGCCGTCGTCGCCGTGGCGATCGTGGGTGCGACGTCGTTGCTGCACGGCGATCCGAAGTCCGGCACCCAGAAGATCGGTCTCTCGCTCTCCACGCTCAACAACCCGTTCTTCGTGCAGATCCGGGCGGGTGCGCAGGCCGAGGCTGCGAGCCTGGGCGTGGACCTGACGGTCACCGACGCGCAGAACGACGCCTCGCAGCAGGCCAACCAGCTGCAGAACTTCACCAGTTCGAAGCTCGGGGCGATCGTCGTCAATCCGGTGGACTCCGACGCGGCGAGCAACTCCGTGCAGGCCGCCGGCGCGGCGAGGATCCCGGTCATCGCCGTCGACCGGGGCGTCAACAAGGCTGAGGTGAACGCCTTGGTCGCCTCCGACAACGTCGCCGGCGGTGCGCAGGCCGCGAAGGCCCTCGCCGAGAAGCTCGGTGGCAGCGGGAAGATCGTGGTCCTCCAGGGGCTGGCCGGTACCTCCGCCGCGCGCGAGCGGGCCGAGGGCTTCGCCAAGGGACTGGAGGCGTACCCGGGGATCGAGGTCGTCGCGCAGCAGCCGGCCGACTTCGACCGGACGAAGGGGCTCGACGTCATGTCGAACCTGCTCCAGGCGCACCCGGACGTCCAGGGTGTCATCGCCGCGAACGACGAGATGGCGCTCGGCGCGGCGAAGGCGCTCGGGTCCAAGGCCGGCGGATCCGTGCAGGTCGTCGGCTTCGACGGAACTCCCGACGGGCTCAAGGCGGTCGAGCAGGGGACGCTGTACGCCTCCGTGGCCCAGCAGCCGTCGCAGCTCGGGAAGATCGCCGTGGACAACGCGGTCAAGGCGATCAGGGGTGAGAAGGTCGAGCAGACCATCAAGGTGCCGGTGAAGGTGGTCACGAAGGAGAACGTGGCCGGGTTCAGCGGCTGAGACGGGGAAAGGGGTGGCCGGGGTGCCCGCGGATGCGGCGCTCCGGCTGCCCCGTTCCGGATTTCCTGATTGGGGAGTTTCATGTACGACTACGACTACGACGTCTTGGTCGTCGGTTCGGCCAACGTCGATCTCGTGATCGGTGTCGAGCGCAGGCCCGCAGCCGGGGAGACGGTGCTCGGGTCGGACCTCGCCGTCCATCCCGGCGGCAAGGGGGCCAACCAGGCGGTTGCCGCCGCACGGCTCGGGGCGCGCACGGCGCTGCTCGCGCGGGTCGGGGACGATGCCAACGGGCGGCTGCTGCTGGAGTCGCAGCAGAACGCGGGGGTCGACACGGAGGGAGTCCTGGTGGGCGGGGCCCCGACCGGCGTCGCGCTGATCACCGTCGACCCGTCGGGGGACAACAGCATCGTGGTGTCGCCCGGCGCGAACGGGCGGCTCACGCCGGAGGACGTCCGGGCCGCCGGGCCCCTGCTCCACGCCTCGCGGGTGGTCTCGGCACAGTTGGAGATCCCGTTGGAGTCGGTCGTGGAGGTCGTACGCCAACTGCCGTCCGGCACGAGGTTCGTGTTGAACCCTTCGCCACCGCAGCCGCTGCCGGCCGAGGTCCTGGCGGCCTGCGACCCGCTGATCGTCAACGAGCACGAGGCCCGGGTGATCCTGGGCGGCGGGACCGTCGGCGACGATCCCGCCGCATGGGCACGGGAGTTGCTCGCGAGCGGACCCGCATCGGTCGTGGTGACACTCGGTTCGGAGGGCGCGTTGGTGGCGTCCGCCGAGGAGGAGGCCGTGCGGGTCGCGCCGGTGAAGGTCGACGCCGTCGACACGACCGGTGCCGGTGATTCCTTCACGGCCGCACTGGCCTGGAAGTTGGGCGCGGGCGCCTCGCTCGTGGAGGCCGCCGCGTACGCCGCTCGGGTGGGCGCCGTCGCCGTGACCCGGCGGGGGGCCCAGGAGTCGTTCCCCACCACCGAGGAGGTCGAGGCGCTGTGAAGAAGGGCGGGATTCTGAATCGCCATCTCGCCGGAGCCATCGCCGAGTTGGGACACGGTGACCAGGTACTCCTGTGCGACGCGGGGATGCCGGTTCCGGACGGACCCCGAGTGGTCGACCTCGCGTTCCGGGCGGGGATCCCGTCGTTCGAGGACGTACTGGCCGGACTCCTCGACGAGTTGGTGGTCGAGGGGGCGCTCACGGCGCAGGAGGTACGGGAAGCGAACCCCGCCGCGGACGAACTGCTGACCGGCACCTTCGCCGAACTGGCCTACGTGCCGCACGAAACGCTCAAGGAGCTCAGCACGGGGGCGCGCCTGGTGGTGCGCACCGGGGAGGCCCGGCCGTACGCGAACGTGCTGCTGCGGTGCGGAGTGTTCTTCTGACGGGCTGGTGCGTGATTCGTGGGCTGGGCTTGATCGGCCACGAACGGCATCAGCAGGAGACGACCCGGCCGCTGTGCCTCGGTTCAGACAGGTCAGCGGTGCTCGGGGTTCTCGAAGTCGAAACGGCAGCCGGCGTCCCACGCGGAACGCTGGTTGCCGTGGGCCGGGATGCCGCCGGCGTCCTTGAGCATCCTCGCCAGGTGGAGCTGGCTCCAGGTCATGAAGGTGGTGTTGCGGTTGGTGAAGTCGTTCTGCGGGCCGCCGGAGCCCGGGTCCAGGTAGGACGGGCCCGGGCCGGCCTCCCCGACCCAGCCGGCATCGGCCTGCGGGGGGACGGTGTAGCCGAGGTGCTGGAGGCTGTAGAGCACGTTCATCGCGCAGTGCTTGGCACCGTCCTCGTTGCCGGTGATCAGACAGCCGCCGACCCGGCCGTAGTAGGCGTACTGCCCTTCGGAGTTGAGGATCGACGAGCAGGCGTACAACCGCTCGATGACCTTCTTCATCACCGACGAATTGTCGCCCAGCCAGACGGGCGGAACACTCTGGCACCATAGCTGACCTGCGGCGTAGACAGCCAGACCTTCGTGGCCTTCCAGGGGCGCACGGGATACGAGAACTCCGCACACAACAGCGGCACCGCCTGAACGGTGCCGCTGTACAGGAAGGCGGACACCCCAGATCCCGCAGCATTCTCCACGTGCACCATTCACCGAACGTACTGGCGGACCCGTCTGTCACACGTTTCGGGACCACAGAATTTGAGCGGGCCGGGCACGATCCCGACCGAATCTCCTTCGTCCGCACCCTTCGGGTCGTCCGCCACCAGGTCACCACCCAGACTGCTCTTTCCCCCCTCCCGGCTCGCCCGCGCCGTCACACACAGCCTCCGCGAGATCGCTGAACGGCTCTTGCCGCCACGGCGGTTGCGCGCCAATCCCCGCGTCATCAAACGCAAGATGTCCAACTGGGCCCTGAAACGCGGACACCACTACAACCCGCCTCGCCCGGACGTTCCCACCGTGACGCTGGTCGGGCCGACCAAGACCAGCCCGACCCGCCGGAAAGCAACCTAAATCACCGGTATTACGCCTAGATGCGCTGCTCGGGCCGCTCGGGCGAGGTCAGTTGGGGTGTTGGACACGGCGGACTCCCGGTGGTGTTCACGGGGTCCGGCCTACGCCAGGCGACCTGTCGCGCGGCTCGGCTGCTCCCGTCAGGTTGGGATCCGGCCTACCGCCAGCGATCGTTCCGCCGACGTGGCTGGTTCCGTTTGAGACCCGGCCTCACCGCCAGCGGCTGGTCACATTATGCACCCGGGTTCGCTAGTGCGCGGGGGCCGAACCATGGACCCGGGGTCCAGCCCCGGTACGGCACCGGACAGCCGAAGGCCCGGCTGCTCCTCGCAGCCGGGCCTGGGTGATGTGGAGTCAGGCGGTGCCCCGCGCCGAGAACCGCGCGTTCAACTTCTCCAGCTTGGCCAGGTAGGCGGCACGCTTCGCCAAGGCTGCGGCGCCATCATCGACCGGTACGCTCTGCTCGGGCGTGACTGCGTCCAGAGCGTTGGGGCCGACCTCTTCGATGTCAGACACCACAGCAGCGCCCGCGTCGAGATCGAGGACGTCGGCAGCTTCGGGGCCGGCGTCGAGGATCTCGTCCACGTCTACAATCACGTCGCGCGCACCGAGCCCCGGCTGGTCGGCGAACCACCCACCGGCCAGGTCCATGACCATCTCGCGGGCGTCCACCGGGAAGTACTCGACCCCCCGGATGGAAATCCACCCCTCCCCGTCCAACCCGGCCAAGACGTGCTGCTCCAGCTCCCTCGCGGCTCCGGCAGGGAGCCCGATCATCCGAAGGTGCTGCGCAGTCAGGCCATCCTCCTTGTGCTGCTCCAGCCGCCTGTATCCGGTGCCCGAGCTGACACCAGGCTTAGGGCCTGTCCGGCGGATCTTGGCAGATCAGCGCGCGGCGTTGGGCGCCTGGCTGGGCGTGCGCCCGAGTCGGCCTCGTACTGGACGTACTTGGGCGATTCGGGCGTGCGTCCAGGCGGGATGCCCGGCGTCGCGCGCCTGGCAAGATCCGCCGGACAGGCCCTAACGGTGTACGCATCCGTCACCAGGTCCCGACCGCTCACGACGTAGTAGACATCGTGAGCCGGATTCGCGTGGCCGTACGTTCCCGGGGGGCACTCGGGGCAAGACCAGCGCTTCCCTGTTGGCCGGAGCGCGAACTCATGCCCCATGAAGCACATGGCGGGGTATGCGGCGTTGGCCGACTTCCACTCGGTGGCAAGCACGGTCATACCGAAGCCCTTCGCCTTGTCCGAGAACTCGGCAAGCAGGTCCAGTTTGTTACACGCCCCGCAGAAGGATGGACGGAACTCGGTCTTGCCGTACGAGGGGTAATTGCTGAAGATCACCACAGTGTGGTTCCGGCGGCATTGGACGTGAACCGTGTCAGCCTTCTCTCCGAAGTTGCTCCGGATGATCCGAGCCTCAGTCTCCGCGCAGAGATCCGCCGCACGAGACAAGAGCTTCCGGTAATCCTCCTCCTCCCAGCACGTACGGCACAGGAGGCTCCCGCGAAGAACGCTTTGATGACGTCCGTGCACGGTGGAGGCATGTCCGGCCTCGCATACGGCATCGAACAGCTCATCGTGGGATTCGTCGGCCTGCCCGCCGGTCGGTTTCAGCGTCACGTGCTGCTTCTCTGCGAGCGCAAGAAGCGCGCTGCGGCGGGAGGCGATCTCATCTGCGTAGCAGCATTCGGAGCACAACGGTTGGCCGGGTGTGCGATACCCGCGGCTTCCGTCAAGCAGCAGGTTCATGGCTATGACCGTGAAAATATGCCCATCGACGCACTTGAGGTCCGAGTAACCCCTAAGCCCGTTCCACTGAATCACGGCCAAACCCTGGTCATCCACGATCGCCGTGAACAGCTCCTCAAGCGCCCTGAAGTGAGCTGCGGCTGCCTCGATCGCCGCGGCCGACGCCGGGTACTGGTGTGCCATGCCGAGCACGCTTCCTTCCTAGTAGCTCGTCGCGACTAAGTATTTTTCTTCTTGGTGGAGTTGGGGTCGGGCTGGCTCCCATGTCGCTTCCGTTCGGCTGGCAGGGGTGCCGTGTCCTCGCAGAAGAAGTGTCCGGTTGCGTTGAGTGCCGAAGATCGTCGGGCGTTGGTGCGGGTGACGACGACGGGGGTCCGCAGCGCGTCGATGATCAGGCGGGCGCGGGTGCTGCTCGCGTTGGACACCTCGGTCGGCGAGCACCGGCTTCGCCGTGCCCGCACTGCGCGATGCCGCTGACCGCGGAGCACCTCACCAGCGTGCTCGGCCCCCGCGACCGCATCACCGTCACCTGCCCGCGCTGCGGGCCCGCCCACAACCGCCCCGCCGGCCAGACCCCGCCGACCGTCCACGCCCCCACCGCCGTCCACCCCGGCCAGACCTTCACCCTCACCGTCGACGGCCCCGAACGCGGCCTGCTCGCCGTCCACTTGCGCCCGCGCAGCAGCTACGCCCACACCACCACCGACCTCGCACCAGGGCCGCTGACCGTCGACCTCGACGTCCCCACCGACCTGGTACCCGAACTCGACCGGCTCTGGCTCGTCCACGCCGACCGATTCCACCTCTCCCTCCACCAGCGGCGCGTGCCCGTCCTGCCCACCGGGTGCAACCCTGACAGCAGTACCCGCACGTCGTAACCCCCGGCCAGCGCACGCAGTTGGCCCGAACACCACCACCCAGCGACGAAAGCGAGACCCCAGTGACCGTGATCTGGATCAACGGCCCCTTCGGCGGCGGCAAGACCACCTGCTCCACCACCCTGCAGCAGGAACTGCCCGGCGCCGTCCTCTTCGACGCCGAGGAGGTCGGCTTCCTCCTGCGCCAGGTCTTCCCCGGCAAGTACAAGGACTTCCAGGACAACCCGGCCTGGCGCCCCCTCGTCGCCCAGTTCGCCGTCCACTGCCACCGGGAGAACGACGACCACCCGGTGATCATCCCGATGACCCTGCTGCGCCAGCCCTACGCCGCCGAGATCCACGGTGCCATCCGGGCCACTGGCATCCCGCTCCAGCACCTCCTGCTCCACGCCGACCCGGACACCGTCAGCGCCCGCATCGACGCCAGCGTCGAGTTCCCCGACGACGAGGCGCGCAGCGAGAAGGTCCGCGCCTTCCGCCGCCGCAAGCTGCCGGTCTACACCGAGGCGTACGACGGCTGGCTCGCCGCCGACACCGAGGTCATCGACACCACCCACCTCACCCCCCGCCAGGTCGCCGACCAGGCGTTGAAGACCATCGGCGCCCTGTGACCACCACCGTCTCCGAGGCGACAGCGCGCCTCACTGGGCCGGCCGAGGTCGTCGCCGACCTCAGCTGGCCCGGCACCACCGCGACCGTCCGCCTCCTGCGCCGCCCCTCAGGCCAGCACCTCGTCCTCAAGGCGAACAGCCACCCGGACTGCTTCACCCGCGAGCTGCACGCACTGCACACCTGGACTCCCGCCCTCGACACCGCGGCACCCCAACTGATCGACGCCGACGAGGACGCCCGAGTGCTGCTCATGACCGCACTGCCCGGCATCCGTCTCGACCTCGCCACCCTCACCACCGCCGAACTCGACTTCGCCCTGGCCGCCATCGACCGGTTGGAGACCCTGCCCCCGCAGAAGTCCCAGCCCTCCCACCTGGACCTCACCGCCCGCAACCTCCTCGCCGACACCGACGAACGCGGCCGAGTGCGGATCGCCGTGATCGACTTCGAGACCAGCCGCTACGAAGCCGCCGGCCGGGACTTCCTCCGCATCACCCAACGCACCCTGCGTACCCGGTCCGACCTCTCCGTCGCCTTCTACAACGGGTACGGCCGACAGCCCACGGAGGACGAACAACGCCTCATCCGATGGTGCGGGACCGGGGACGCCGCCGCCATCGCCGTCACAGCTGCCGCCCACGGCCACGACGACTTCTCCCGCGAGGGCCACACGGCACTTCGCGCCGCCATGGCCGCCACGTAGCCTTCGCTCGTTCCGCGAAGCTCCAGGTTTGTCGTTGTGTTCTCGTCCTACCTACCCTGCCGTCACCGAAGGCGGCTTCATCGAACTGGAGGCGGCTGGACAGCCGGTGCTGTGGCATCGCTCTCCTGACGGCGCGCGGACTGGCTCAGCCGGTGGCCCTGAACCGGCGGGACGGGAGCACTCGTTCCAGCCAGACCGCGTTCGCGCGGGCGGCCTTCAAGGCGGCGTGAACCTTCGGTTCGTCCTCGACGCGGGGGGCCTCTACACAGGCCAGTAGCCCCTCGATGGTGGTTTCGGGGCTGCTGGCGTCGATCTTGGGTTCGAAGGCGTCGATCTGGGCTGCCGGGCTGAACGCTTTGACCGCTTCCAGGGCGAGGTTGGCCTTGTCGCCGAAGTGCCGGAACAGGGTGACCTCGTTGACACCGGCCGCGGCCGCGATCTCCTTTGTGGTGATCGCGGCCATGCCCTGCTCCCCCGCAAGCGCCAGGAAGGCGGTGAGGATCTTCTTCCGGGTCTGATCCGCACCCAAAGTTCAGCTCGCTTTCGTTGTCGTGGCAGGCGCCTGGGCACAGTAGTGGGCCCGCCCCACGGCTGACGAGTCCCGTCGTCGGGCATCAGCGGTGCCCAGCGGCCGTGCTGCCCGTCAGCCGAGGACCCGCGTCCCGCGGTTTCCCCGGGAACACGCGCGCCGTGGCCCGCCAGCGCTCGGGCGCCGACCCGGACGAGGGGGCCGCCACCAGCCCACCTCGGACCTAGAACGTGCATGCAGGCACTTGCAAGCCTATGCCGTGGCGAAGGTCGGGTTCGTTTCGGGGATGTCCTCCGCTGTCCGCCGCAACGGCCGCTCGGCGGCTGACGGCGGACAGGCTCGACGCAGGCACTACGTCGGAAGGGGTGTCGGCTGCTCGGCCGGGCGAGGGGTGTCCGCCCGCGCTGATGCCGCGGTTGCGATACCGCCGGACACGTCGGCCGGCGGCACCCCCACTGGTGGGGGCGGACCCAGTCGCAGCCGAGCGGCGAGCCGGCGGTAACGTCCGGCGTTCTACCGGGTGAGGGTGTGGACGGCGTGGAGCCGGTCCTGGGCCTGGCCGATGGCGAGGGTGAAACGCAGGAGCAGGACTCCGTCGACGGCGTCCTGCCGGCACTCGCCAACGTACCTGAGGCGAAGGCCGACTGCGGTGATGAGGAGGGCCAGGGTGCACCGGTCGGCCCGGGCAAATCGGCAAGCACCATGCGGATCACCGATTGGCCCCGGAGGCCTGGGCGATCTGACAACACCGGGCCCCTGACCTGTCTATCGGGCGTTCTGTGCCAGGTAGGCGCGGTAGGCCTCGGAGACCTTCTCCAAGTAGCGCTTCGCCGCCGCGCGCTCGCTCTCGTCCAGGCCGCGGGAAGCCTCGTAGAGCAGTTCCAGCAGTGGGGCGAGTTCGCCCATCACGTGGGTGAGGCCGCTGTCGGTGACGTCCAGGACCTGGCGGCGGCCGTCGCTCGGGTGAGGGCCCCGGGTCATGTGGCCCTCGGAGACCAGCCGGTTGACGGACTGGGTGCCGGCGGCACTGGTGACACCGAGGCGCCGCGAGAGCTCGACCGGGCCGATCGGCTCACCCGCACCCCGGGCCATGATCACGTGCTCGACGGCCTCGACGTTGGTGAGCGGCATCCTCAGGCGCTCGGCCAGGACCGCGCGGGCGAGCTGGGTCAGCGTGAGCACGTCGCGCAGCGCCCGGGACAGGTCGTCGCCGACCGGTGCGCCATGCGGGCGCACGGCTTCACGCTGACCGGAATCCGAATCCGGCCCGGCTCCGAATGACTGGTGTTGCGCCATGAGGAGAAGTCTGCCACGGTGAGAATCGCTAAGTAACTTAACGACTTCGAGGGTGCGTTTCCGTGTCCCCTTCCCCGACCCGGCACGCCGGGCCACCGTCCACCGACCACTCGTCCCCCGGCGGCGGTCCCCTCGGGAGACCGAGGGCCACCGCCTGGACGGTCCTGCTCCTGACCGTGATCGGGCTGGCAGCGGCGTTCGCGCTGGGGCCCGGTGACGCCACCACTACAAAGGCAACCGGGACCGGCCTGCCCGCCTCGTCCCAGTCCGCCCAGGTCGCCGAGATTCTCAAGACCTTCCCGTCCGGTGCCGCCGCCCCGGCGATCGTGGTCTACAGCAACACCGACCACAGCCCCCTCACCGATACCCAGCGGGCCGCCATCGGTGGGCGCGCGACGCCGCTCGGTGCCCTGGGCCTGGCACCCACCACCGCGGCCCCCAGGTTCGTCGACGCCACCGTCGCGACCGTCGCCGTCGTCCTGCCCACCGGAGCCGACGACCAGGAGAACACCGCCGCCGTCGACCGGATCCGAGCCGTCGCCGCGCAGGACCTGCCCGCACCCCTGCGCGCCGAGGTCACCGGAGGGCCCGCGGTCCGCGCGGACATCGGAAAGGTCTTCGCCGGCGCGGACACCAACCTGCTGATCGCCACCGCCTCGGTCGTCGCGGTCCTGCTGATCGTCACCTACCGCAGCCCCGTCCTGTGGCTGGTCCCGCTGCTCGTCGTCGGCGCCGGGGACCGCACGGCCGCGATCCTCGTCGGTGTCCTCGCCCCGCACGCCGGTGTCCAGGTCGACGCGTCCGCCGCCGGAATCCTGTCCGTCCTGGTCTTCGGTGCCGGCACCGACTACGCCCTGCTGCTGGTCTCCCGCTACCGCGACGAACTCCACCTCACCGAGGACCGGTTCACCGCCATGGCCCGCGCCTGGCGCGGCACGGCCCCGGCCGTCCTGGCCAGCGGGACCACCGTCGTCCTGAGCCTGCTGACCCTCCTCGCCGCCGAACTCACCGGCAACCGCGGCCTCGGCTTCGCCGGCGCCGTCGGCATCCTCACCGCGATGCTCTTCGGCCTGGTCGTCCTGCCCGCCGCCCTGGTCCTGCCCGGACGCCGACTCTTCTGGCCCCTCGTGCCCAAGGTCGGCACCCCGGTGACAGCCGACCGCCGCGGCCTGTGGTCGCGCATCGGCCGCTGCGTCGCCAAGCGCCCCGCCCGGGTCGCGCTCGCCGGAACGGCGGTGCTGCTGCTCCTCGCCTCCGGCGCGCTCGGCATCGACACCGGGCTCGCCCAGGCCGATTCCTTCCGCAAGACCCCCGAATCCGTCCTCGGGCAGCGCACCCTCGCCGCCGTCCAGCCCGCCGGCGCCACCGACCCCCTCACCCTCCTGTCCACCACCACCGCGGCCGACCGGGTCACCGCCGCCGCACGACAGGTGCCCGGCATCGCCTCCGTCACCCCGACGAGCCGCACCGACCGGTGGGCCCGCGCCGACGTCATCCTCGACGACGCCCCCGGCACCGCCGCCTCCGACCGCACCATCGAGCGGCTACGCCACGACATCGCCACCGTGAGCGGCGCCGACGCCCTTCTCGGCGGCACCACGGCCCAGGCCTACGACACCGCCCGAGCCAACGCCCACGACACCCGCATCGTCGTCCCCCTCGTCCTCACGATCGTCCTGATCGTGCTCATCGCCCTCCTCCGCGCGCTCATCGCCCCGCTGCTGCTGGTCGCCACCGTCATCGCCTCCTACTTCGCCGCCCTCGGCGCGAGCTGGACCATCTTCCGCACCGTCTACGACTTCCCGGCCCTGGACACCAACGTCCCCCTGCTGTCCTTCCTCTTCCTCGTCGCCCTCGGCGTCGACTACAACATCTTCCTCATCGCCCGCACCCGCGAGGACACCGTCGCCGGCCACGACACCAGACGCGCCGTCCTGCGAGCCCTCGCCTCCACCGGCGGCGTCATCACCAGCGCCGGCATCCTGCTCGCCGCCGTGTTCGCCGTCCTCGGCGTCCTGCCCCTGATCACCCTCACCCAGATCGGCGTCATCGTCGGCATCGGCGTCCTCCTCGACACCCTGCTGGTGCGCACCGTCCTCGTACCCGCACTCGTCCTGCTGACCGGCCGCCACTTCTGGTGGCCCGGCCGCCCCGAAACCCCCCGACCGAGGGCCCACCACGACTCCACGTGAGCCCGGCCCGGGGCGCGCCCATCCGGCGCGCCCCGGAGAACCGGCCGACTCCCACTGCCCCCAGCACCGCCCCGAAGGAGGCGTTCATGACCACCACCGGCAAGGCCCCCGACACCCCGGCGGGCGCCGCTTCATCCGCTGGCCGTCGGCGCCGGTGGGGCCTGGTCGCGATCAGCCTCGGCGTGTCGCTGATCATCGTGGACTCCACGATCGTCAACGTCGCCGTCCCCAGCATCATCGATGACCTGCACATCACCTCCAGCGACGCCCAGTAGGTGCAGGAGACCTACACCCTGGTGTTCGCCTCCTTCCTGCTCCTGGCCGGGCGTACCGGAGACCGGGTCGGGCGCCGCCGGGTCTTCCTGACCGGCACCGCCGTCTTCGTCGCGGCGAGCGTCGCCGCGGCTACGGCCCCCAGCGGGCCGGTGCTGATCGGCAGCCGACTCGTCCAAGGGCTCGGCGGCGCGATGATCCTGCCCACCTCGCTGTCGCTGATCAACGCCACCTTCCGGGGCCGCGAACGCGGCCAGGCGTTCGCCGTCTGGGGATCGACCATCGGCGGCACCGCCGCCCTGGGACCGCTGCTGGGCGGCTGGCTCACCACCCACCCGTCCTGGCGCTGGGCGTTCGGCATCAACCTGCCGCTCGGCGCGCTGGTGGCCGCAGGCGTCCTGCTACTGGTCGCCGACAGCCGCGACGACAGAGCCGAACGCGGCCTCGACCTCCTAGGAGCGGTGCTGTCCGTCGTCGGGTTCACCAGCATCGTCTTCGGCCTCATCGAAGGCCGCACCTACGGCTGGTGGCACCTCGAGCAGCCCTTCTCCGCGTTCGGTACGCGCCTGGACAGCGGCCCCTCCCCCGTTCCCGTCGCCTTCGCCCTCGGCCTCGTCGCACTCGCCGCCTTCGTCGCCGTCGAACGGCACCGCAACCGCCGCCACCTCACCGCCCTGGGCGGCCTCCTACCGGTCCACGCTGCTGTCCGCCCCGCCGCAGACCGTCGCCGCGGTCATCGAGACGGCGGCCACCTCCCCTCGGCCCCGCACCCGCTACGTCGTGACCCCCGCGGCCAAGGCTCTGGTGCACGCGCGCCGGCTCTTCGGCGCCAAGCCCTTCGACGCCTACCTGCGGCTCCAGTTCCGCAGCGGCAGCTGAGCACCAGCCTCGGCGGCGAGCCCCCACCCGCGATCCCCGTCCGCGGCGCGAGTCGCAGCGATGTCGCCACCCGCCGCACGGCTGCGGTCGGGACCGATCGTCCGTGTGCAGGTTTCTACCGCACAGGCGCGTCTTGACCAAGGTGCGGAGCCCGGCGGCCATCGCGGAACTGGAGGCGGAACTCGTGGAGGTCTCCGTAGTACCGCAGCCGAACCGCAGGTAGCAGGACCCTGGTAACCCGCCGGGCCGCCGGTTCACACCGGCGGCTCGGCGGAAGGGTTGCCGGGTCACCGAGCCTGGTGGAGGCCCTGCACGAGCCGTCCAGCAGCGGTGGGCTCGGTGTTGAAGAGCGGCCGTGGCCGACGTCCTTGCGCGGACGGCGGCGGTGGCGCCGCCCAGACAGGCTCCGTTCTACGGCTCCTCGGCGACCGGTGCAGGCCGGTAGTCGAGGATGACGGCGCCGGAGTTGAAGGACGTCGTCGCGGCGAGCCTCCACGACGTGAACCCAGCGCCCTCGGGGAACAGGCGTTTACCGGTGCCGACGACGACGGGGTGGATCCACAGCTTCAATTCGTCGAGGAGCCCGAGTTCGATCAGCGAGTTCGTCAGCTCGCCGCTGGCGTAGACAAGGATGTCCCTGTCGTACCGTTCCTGGAGCTTGGCGACCTCGGTCGCCAGGTCACCGCGCACCACTGTGGAGTTGGTCCACTCGGCTTGGTCGAGCGTTGTGGACACGACGTGCTTGGGCATCGTGTTCATCCGGGCGGCGAACTCGCCTTCGGTCTCCTCCAAGTGCGGCCACGCTGCGGCGAAGCCCTCGTAGGTGATACGGCCCAGGAGCAGGGCGTCGCTGGCGAACAGTTGGCCATGGGCGTACTTGGCGTGGTCGGCGTTGAAGTACGGGCCGGTCCAGACCGGGTGTTCCATGACGCCGTCCAGCGACAGGAATGTCAGCGCGACGATCTTTCCCATGGTGTTTCCTCTGGGCTCACATACCGTTGAAGATTTGCCGGATCTCGGCCTTGCCGCTCCACACCGGCCAGTGCTTCCGGTGGACCTCGAAGAAGCGCTCGGTCCAGGCCACGACCTCCTCGACCGACTCGACGTCGTAGATCGTGTAGGCGGCGACGGTCTCGGCCGGGCTCTGCTCGAACTCGGAGCTGACCGTGATCTCGCCCCCGGCCAGGGTGACCAGCGTCGAGCCGTCCAGCGGCGCCAGGCCTCCGGTCTCGACGAAGACGCCGGCCGCCACGGCCTCGGCGCCGAGCTCGCCGATCGCAGTGAACAGCTCGGTGGGCGGCATGCCGAAGTCGCCGTCGCTCTTGAGCAGGATCAGGTAGCGCATGGTGGTTCCCCTTCGTGGATGTTCTCAGGGCTCTGTGATGTCACGGAGCATCCGGTGCTTCAGGTCCTTCGTCCCTGTGCGTCGCTGTGACCAGCCTGTCCGGCGTCAACCACTCGAACAACGAGCGATACTGGAACCCGTGTTTAGCCGGCTTCAACACTCGGACCGACGCAGGGAGGGCTCGTGCTGGAACGTCTGGAGCTGGAGGCGTTCCTCACCCTGGCCGAGGAGTTGCACTTCGGGCGCACCGCAGAGCGCCTGCACGTCAGCACCGGCCGGATAAGCCAGACCATCAAGAAGCTGGAGCGGCAGATCGGTGCGCCGCTGTTCTACCGCACCAACCGCAGCGTACGCCTCACCCCGCTGGGACACCTGCTGCACGAGGACATCCGTCCCGGCTACGAGCAGATCCGAGCCGGCCTGGACCGCGCGACGGAAAGCGTTCGGCACCAGCACACTGTCCTGCGCGTCGGCTTCGTCGGCGCGGCGGCCGGGCAGGTGGCCCACCAGGCCAGCAACCTGTTCTCGAAGCGCGAACCCGGCAGCCGTGTCCACGTCCGCGAGGCGCAGGTCGTCGACGCGGTCGCCAAGCTGCGCGCCGGCGACATGGACGTCCTCATCCTGAGCCTGCCCCTGCCGGGCCCCGACCTGGTCATCGGCCCGCTGCTCATCTCCGAACGCCGCATGCTGGCCGTGCCCGCCACCCACCCCCTCGCCTCACGAACGAGTGTGACGATGGAAGACCTCGCGGACGTCCGTCTCCTGCGTCTGGCTGGCGCGCTGCCCGGCGACTGGCCGTCCGACCGCTGGCCCGAGCGGACTCCCTCGGGCAGGGACATCCCCGGCGGGCCCCCGTTCGAGACCTTCCAAGAGGCCCTGCAACTCATCGGCGCGGGCAACGGCGCCTACATCGTCGGCACACAAGTCACCCGGTTCTACACCAGGCCGGACGTCGCCTTCATCCCGCTGTCCGACGCGAAGTCCATCGACTGGGCACCCGTCTGGCTCCGTTCCAACAACACCTCGGCCCACCGGGCCTTCGCGCACTGCGCCCAGGAAGCCGCCAACCGCATCTACCTGGCTGCCACCCACGAATGACCGAGGCGTGGTCCTACAAGTGGCGCCGCCGACCGGCCGAGCCCACGAAGCGCGAGGAGTGACGGCCCGCGAGCCCTCGGTCTCCACTGTCTTCTCCGACCTCTCAGCCCCCCAACGGCGTGTGGCTGGACGCGGGATCTCCGGCCATGCCAATGACACACGTCGCCACTGGTCAAGGGCCCGCAACGACGACGGGCAGGCGCAGCGCCACCGCGTCCGCGAGGCGTTCGAACTCGGCGCGGAGGAAGGGGGCGGCCAGACGTGCGAGTCCGTTGAACCTCAGTGACGCCCGGTAGACGACCACCGTGCGTTCCTCGGAGGCCCGGATGGCGATGTCGTCGGTGGCCTCGACGGTCCGGTTGTGGCCGACGAACACCAACCGCTCGGGGCCGTAGTGCTCCAGGCGGTAGAGGAGTTCGGTACGCCGCCCCCGGAACCGTGAGACGTTGCGCCAGCGCGCCCCTTCCGCCACGGGGCCGGGGTCCAGGCGGGTGCAGCTCTCGGTGCCCGGGTCCCACTGCGGTGTGTTCCCGAAGTCCGCCAGGTAGCGCATGACCTCCCCCACCGGTCGGTCGACGAGCATGGTGCGCTCCACACTGATCATCGGCTCTCCCTTCGAGTTCTGCCTGCCCGGTCAGCGGGCTTGTACCCCCTTCTTCGGTGCGGACGGCCTTTCGGATGGTGGGCGCGCGCCCGATCTCCTGGGGCCGGTTCGCGGCCACGAGCCGGGCGCGGTCGCGCTGGAGGCAGCCGGTCACCCAGCGTCCACCGCCGTGCCGCGGCTCGTGGACCAAGTCTGCTCTGGCGGCCTTCGTCCACCGTCGGCCGGTTGGGGAGCGGGAGGAGATGTCACCCGTTTCGGCGGCATGGGCGTGACGCGGCGCCGAGGGCCGCAGAGGCGCACTCAGCGGTCAGCCGGCGCCATTGGGGTGCGGTGCGCAGCGTCGTGTGGCCGCCCATGGCCATGGGTACGGCCTCGACAGCGGCCCCCGCAGTGGCAGCGCGGCGGGCGAGCTCCCATGTCATCACCGCCGGGGGTGGCGTGGTCGGCCCGGCCGTGCAGGAGAAGGAGCTGCTTGGCCCTGAGCCGGTGCACGGGATCGTCAGGCGGGCACCAGGGGGCCAGTGCGACGACGCCGACCACGGAGGCCGCCAGCGGCGGCCATGGCGGCTCTGGCTCCCGTGGAGTGGCCAACCGGGAGCAACGGAGCGTGGGGCGAGTACTTCGAGGGCGTCGGTGACGGGGTCGGTGTCACCGGCCCCGTTCCGGCCGCTGTGGCGGTAGCGGACGGACGCGACGACGGCGTCGGGGAGGGGAGCGTGTAGGGCCCGGGCAAGCAGCAGCGCGCGCAGGGCCGGCGGGTCAGTGCAACGGGGCGGCGGTGCGAGGCCGCGCGAGCGGCCGCCGGGCGGCAGGAGCACCCCGGCGCCGGGCACGGCGGGCCGGTGGTGGATCCGTAGCGGCCAATTGGGTGGCGGCATCGGGCCTCTGGTTCGCTGCCGAGTACGCGGGTACGGCGGGGTGGCCGGATGCTCGCGGCGGGCCTGGCCGTGTTGCCTCAACTGCCCTGGGGGCTCGGAGAGGCTGCCGTCCACAGATCCGGGGCGTGCCGTCGGCGGGCAGCGGTCAGGTGGGGCCCTTCGCGCCAGGACGACGGCAGTCTCAGGTTGTCTGTCGCAGCAGCTTGGCCTGCATGGTGGCCAGGTGATCCGTTGCCGGCCAGCCTGGTAGCCCGTGTATCCGCCGGGCCCACGGCGGAAGTAGTGCCCTCGGTGGTACCTACGTGGAACCCGTGTCGGACGACGTCAGGTTGTCGGTGGTCGGCGACACCGGATGTGTCGGTGGCTCGCCCATCTACGCGAGGCCGACAGGCTCGCCATTTTCAGTTCAACTCTAGTGTCCTGAGTCCTTGATCCGTCGTTGGTCAGTGCATGGGACGTCCTGGGCCGAGGCTGGCCGAGCTGGTGTTGTCGGATCACGAGCGGCAG
>NZ_JBIAXC010000040.1:0-98852 GCF_042896295.1 Kitasatospora sp. NPDC001309
CATTGGGCTCCCTCCTCCGCCTTGCGATGCACGCACCCCAACGCCGCCCCGCCCGCCCTCCGGGCGGACGACGGGAGTTTGAAGACGGACCCTAGACCGCGAGCGCCGTCGCCGGGACCTGCCCCGTGCCGCGGTACAGCCAGGCCCGCTCGGAGGCCGACCACACGCTGGTGGTGAGCAGGTAGAGCGCGGCGGCCACCGGCACCAGCATCGCGAAGACCACCGACGCGAAGGACAGGTACGGCAGCAGCGCCGCCCCCGGCTGCGGGGTGGTCTGCGCGGCCGCCGCGCGCCGGGCCCGGCGGTAGTTGACGTACCCGACCGCCGCCAGCCCGGCGTACAGCAGGCCGAACACCGCGAACTGTCCGGCGCCCTGCGCGTTCCCGACGTGCAGGCCCAGCGGCACCCCGAACAGGGTGTGGTCCAGCAGGTCGTTCGGGGTGGTGAAGAGCCGGTACATCACCGAGAAGAACGGGATCTGCACCAGCATCGGCAGGCAGCCCGCGAACGGCGAGACCTGCTCCTCCCGGTACAGCTCCGCGAGCGCCTCGCGCGCCTTCTCCGGGTTCTTCTTGTGCTTCGCGTTCAGCGCGGCGACCTTCGGCGCTAGCTTCGAGCGGGCCTTCTCCCCGCGCGCCGCCGCCCGCGCCAGCGGGTGCAGGCAGAGCCGCACGGCGAGCACGAACAGGACGATCGCCAGTGCCGTCGGCAGGGCGTGGGCGAGGGTGGCGACCGCGGCGTGGGCGACGGTGACGGCCGGGTCGAGAACAGACAGGACGGACATGGTGAAGCGAGCCCTCCGGGGTCTCAGAACATGAGTGATCGGCGGAGGACGGCCGCGAAGAAGGTACGGGCAGCCGCGGAAACGCGGGCACCGTACGGGAGAACTGCGGGACTACGCGGCCGCCGGGGCCGCTCCCGGCGCCCTGGGGCGTCGCCTGCCCCGGGCGTCCGGATCACGCTGCGGAAGGAACGCCGTACGGAACGCCCGGCGTCGCAGCACCCCGCTGCGCACCGCGGCCGGGGCCCGTGCCCCCAACAACCGCGCCCCGGCGAGGGCCCCCGCGACCGCCCCGGCCACCAGGACCATCGCCGCCACGGCGGCGACGGACGCGAGCCCGCCGCCCTCGGTCACCAACTGCCCGGTCAACACCCGGAGCAGGCCCAGCACCATCGCGACGAACTCCACGGTGGGCCCCCTCTCGATGTCTTCCCGGCTCCGGACGTTCAGCACGACGATCCTACGACCTCCCGGGTCCCCGCGGTACAGGGGAATTCCTCACGGAGCATCCACCGCGTGCACCCACACCCGCGTCGCGCCGTCCGCCTCCACCGTCAGCCAGACCGACTCCGCGAGGCGCTTGCCGTGACCGGGCAGCGGCCCGGCGACGACGGAACCGTGGCGCAACGCCCCCGCCGCCTTCGGGTCCGGCGCCCCCGCCTGACGGAACCCCTCCGACACACCGGTCCCGAGGTCTGTCCCGGCGCCCGGACTCACCGGGATCCCCAGCCCGTTCAGGAACCCCCATTCCTCTCCCGGAGGCAGCCGGAAGGACAGGAACGCCGAGTCGTCCTGGAACCCCTGCCGGTACGCCCACCGCAGCTCACCCGCCGACGCCGGCGGCTGCACCCGTGCGAACTCCGTGACCCGCTCCGCCGTGACCGCCATCCACGCCCCGGGCCGTCCACCGTCCGCCGCCGGATTCCGGTCCCACTCCCGCAACCAGTACAGGCCCCCCACCGCGCCCACCACCAGAACCAACGGGAGCAGGACACCCAGAAGGAGCGTCCGTCCTTGCCGTCGCCTCACCGTCCCCGCCTCACGGCCTCGCCCCGCGCGGCCCCCCGGCCCCCTGGAAGTCGGTGCCGCTCACGGGACCGCCCTCCCCGTCGTCGAGCCGGACGGTGACCGGCCGGGTCCTGCCGACGATGTCGTACTCCTTGGCCAGCCCGGTCCGGTGCAGGCTCGCCATGTCGGCGTCCGTGACGACCGTACCGGCGATCGGCGTGCTCTTGCCCGGGTCCCAGTTGTAACGGTCCCAGACATTGACCTGGTACTGCAGGGAGACCCGGGGCTTCCCGTCCGGCCCCGGGACGGCCGTCACCACCCCGGACGTGAGGTACGGATGACTCCCGACCGCCAGGTACCAGTTGCGGTCACCGAACGTGCGGTGGGCGACCGGGCTCTCCACGGGGACCGAGACCGGAGCCCCTCCCGACTTCTCGAACGCGTCCAACGCGGCCTGCCGCCACTGGGCCGTGTTGGCGGCCAGTTGGACGCCCGCGTCCGCCTTGAAGCCGGCGTCGTCGCCGAGCATGCGGTCGACATCCACGGTGAGGGGCGTGCCGGTGCCGTCCAGGTAGTGCGCCATGTTGACGGAGGCATCCGGGTAGCCGACGAGTGAGCCGCCGGCGACGAGGGCGAGGGCCGTCGCCCGGACGTTCTGCTCGTGCAGGCCCGGCTCCCGGACCTTCCACGGCCCGGCGCCTTCGTCCGCTTTCGACCACTCGTAGTCGGTCGGGCCCAGGATCCCCGCCCCGACCAGCTTCGGTGAGTCGGAGGCGAGCAGCCCGGCCCGTACGGCGGGGTCGAGGGCTGCCCACCACGCCTTCAGGTCGCCGGGGTTGCTCGGCATGCCCGCAGCCGTCTCCAGGTCCCCCCGGGCGTTGCCGAGCCCGCCGGGATGCGTCGCCGGGTCGACCTCCTCCGGGTCGAGCGCGCGCAGGGCGGCGGCCACGGCACCGTCTGCCTCGGTGGCCGCCGTCACGGCCGCGGTCATGACCTGCACGTACTGCTGGACTTCGTCCCACTTCCGCTTCTGGTACGCCACCGTCTCGGGGTCGTTCCGCTCCTCGCGGGAGAGAGCGGGCAGCGTGACCGAGCCGTCGGCGGCCACGGTCGCGCCCAGGGCCTCCGCGTCGCCGATCGCGCGGAGCAGCTTCTTCCTGGCTTCGGCGAAGCTCCTGCCGGCGCGGTGCAGAGCCGCGGAGACAGCCAGGGCCTCGAAGTGGAAGGCCGCCAACTCGTCGGCCAGGAAACCGATTTCCCGGGTCGCTTCGTCGGCCGCCGCACCGGTCCAGGGCCGGCTGTCGGACGGTTGGGCGTAGGGCCCGCCGCTCCCACCCGTCAGCGGGTGCAGGACTCCCGAGCGGACCTGGCCGGCGAGGTGCTCCAGATGACCGGAGAGGCCGGTCCAGGTGTCGCCCGCGTGGTCGAGCGACTCGAAGGACGCCGAGCGGAGCTGGGTGAAGGACACCATGGTTCACGGCCCCTTGAAGGCGGTGGCGGTGGAGGAGTCGGTGGCGTGGTAGCTGCGTGCCGTGGCGTCCAGACGGTCGGCCGTCAGGCCGAGCCGGTTGTCGAGGCTGGTCCAGCGGGCCTTCCACCAGGTGAGCGCCTGGGACAGGGCCGGCCCGCTGGCCCACCCCTCGGCCAAGGCCTGGACGGCCGCCGCCGTGTCCGGTTCGACGCGGGTGACGGAGGACTTGAGCTCGCCACGTAGCCGCCGCGCTTCACCGGCGGTCTGCTGGAGCACACCCGGCTGTACGAGGACGGGGGCGCCCGCGCCGACGGTGCCCGCCCACGGACCGGTGGGGCGGGGCAGGACGGTCGCCGGTGGAGCGTCCTGGCCGTAAAGCCAGGGGTTCTGGTCCTTCTCGTCGGTGCCGGTCATGACGGGGAGCCCCCCTCTGCGTGCTCGATCGGTATTCGAACGTAGCCGATCGACCGGGGCGGCGAGGCGTGAATCCGTGAACGCGCGGGGTGTAGCCGTCGGTGCTACGCGGGGCTACCGTGGAAGACATGAGGACGATTACCCAGCGGGAGTTCCGGAACAACTCCGCCGCGGTGATGGACGCGGTGGAGGCCGGTGAGACCTTCCACATCACCAGGAACGGGGTCGAGGTCGCGGAGCTGCGGCCGGTGTCCGGGCGGCGGCGGCTCACGGCGGAGGAGCTGGTGGCGCGGCACGTGAAGTTGCCGCGGGTGGACTACCAGGAGATGCGCAAGGAGGCCGAGGAGTACTTCGGGCCCGAGGAGCTCGTCGGGGACGAGGGCGACGACCCGTTCGAGCGGCGGCGTGGCTGAGCGCCGGAGGGCGTCCCGGCGGCGGCCCGCCGGGGTGCTCGACACCTGTGTGTACATCGACCTGGCGCTGCTCAGCCCCGGGGACCTGCCCGCCGTGCCGGAGCTGACCGCGATCACCTTCGCCGAACTCCAGCAGGGCGTCTCGATGGCCCGCGACCCGATCAGCCGGGCGGCCCGGCTGGAGGTGCTCGGCGCGGCGATGGCCGACTTCGACCCGCTGCCCTTCGACGCGGCCGCCGCCGCCCGCTACGGGACCCTCGTCACCCTGACCATCGCCGCCGGACGGCAGCCGCGCCCGCGCCGGATCGACCTGATGATCGCCGCCGTCGCCTCCGCCCACGGGCTGCCGCTGTACACCCGCAACGTGGCGGACTTCCGGGGGCTGGGCTCGGCGGTGGAGGTCATCGGGGTGTGAGGGCGGCCGAGGCCGCCACGGCCTCGGCCTGCCGCATCCGCCGCATCCGCCGCGCCCGCCGCGCCCGCCGCCGCCGGGAGGTGGTCAACCCAGCCGGATCGTGCGGCCGGTGGCCGCGGAGGTGCGGGCGGCCTCCAGGACGGTGAGGGTGGCCACCGCGTCGCGCGGGTCGACCGGGGGCGGGGTGCCGGGGGTGGCCAGGGCGGCGGCGATGCCGGCGTAGAAGGCGGGGTAGTCGCCCGGGTCGGTGGGCAGGGAGATCTCGGACCCGTCGCTGCCCAGGGTGCCGTGGTGCTCGGGCAGGTCGGCGCCCCACGGGTGGGTGCCGTCCGGGCGGCGGCCCGACCGCAGGTCGGCCTCCTGCGGGTCCATGCCGTGCTTGACGTACCCGGCGGTGTCGCCGAGCACCCGCAGCCGGGGGCCGATCAGCGGGGTGATGGCGCTGGTCCACAGGTGCGAGCGGGTGCCGCAGGCGTGGGTCAGGGCGACGAAGGCGTCGTCGTCCACCACCGCGCCGTCCCGCCGCACGTCGATCTCCGCGTAGACCGTCTCGACCGGCCCGAACAGGGTGAGCGCCTGGTCGACCAGGTGACTGCCCAGGTCGTACAGGGTGCCGCCGACCTCGGCCGGGTCGGCGAGCTCGCGCCAGCCCGGCTTGGGCTTCGGGCGGAACCGCTCGAACCGGGACTCGAAGCGGTGCACCCGGCCGAGCGCGCCGCCGCGCACCAGTCGGCTCGCGGTGAGGAAGTCGCCGTCCCAGCGCCGGTTCTGGAACACCGACAGCAGGACGCCCCGCTCCTCGGCCAGCCGGCACAGCTCCAGCGCCTCCGCGGCGGTGCCGGCCAGCGGCTTGTCCACCACGGTGGCCAGGCCGGCCCGCAGGGCGGCGCGGGCCAGCGGGGCGTGGGTGCGGTTGGGCGAGGCGACGACCACCAGGTCCAGCGCGTCCGGGTCGGCGAGCAGCTGCTCGGGGGTGTCGACGGCGCGGGCGTCCGGGTGCTCGCGGCGCAGCTGCTCCCGGCGCTCCGGGTTGGCGGTGACCACGGCGTCCAGCCGCAGCCCGGGCGTGGTGGCGATGAGCGGGGCGTGGAAGGCGGAGCCGGCCAGGCCGTAGCCGATCAGGCCGACGCGGAGGGGGCGGGGGGCGGTCAGCGGGTTCATACGGCCCACTCAATCACGGGGTGCCCCTTTGCTCCCGGTTTCCCGGTTCCCCGCTGCTCCCCGCTGCTCCCGCTGCCCGTCCGTCGGCCGTCGCGTCCCGTTGGACGGGACGTTCTGTCCCCTGCCATCCGTGCGGATTAGGCTGTGGCGCGTCAGGGCCCCACCGCAAGACTTGCAACATTCCGGGAGACACGCACGTGGCAGACCGCAAGCCCATCGAGTCCTGGCTGACCGACATGGACGGTGTCCTCATCCACGAGGGCACGCCGATCCCCGGGGCGGAGGAGTTCCTCCGCCGGCTGCGGGAGTCCGGCAAGCCCTTCCTCGTCCTCACCAACAACTCCATCTACACCCCGCGCGACCTGAGCGCCCGGCTGGCCGGGATGGGCCTGGAGGTGCCGGAGGAGTGCATCTGGACCTCGGCCCTGGCCACCGCCAAGTTCCTCAAGAGCCAGCGCCCGAACGGCACCGCGTACGTGATCGGTGAGGCCGGCCTCACCACGGCGCTCTACCAGGCCGGGTACGTGCTGACCGACAACAACCCGGACTACGTCGTGCTCGGCGAGACCCGGACCTACTCCTTCGAGGCGCTGACCAAGGCGATCCGCCTGATCAACGCGGGCGCCCGGTTCATCTGCACCAACCCGGACGAGACCGGCCCCTCCACCGAGGGCGTGCTGCCGGCCACCGGCTCGGTCGCGGCCCTGATCACCAAGGCCACCGGCGTGGACCCGTACTTCGTCGGCAAGCCCAACCCGCTGATGATGCGCGAGGCGCTCAACACCGCCGGCGCCCACTCGGAGACCGCCGTGATGATCGGCGACCGGATGGACACCGACATCGTCGCGGGCATGGAGGCCGGCATGGAGACCATCCTGGTGCTCACCGGCCTGACCTCCGCCGGCGACGTGGAGCGCTTCCCGTACCGGCCGACCCGGGTGGTCACGTCGATCGCGGACCTGGTCGAGCTGGTCTAACCTCTGCGGTGCAGTCGCGAGCCCCGCCCCGGCCGCGCGCCGGGGCGGGGCTCGTTCCGTACGCGTGGGGAGGACCGGGCGGATGAGCACGGCGGGGGAAACGACGGCCGGGGGCACGGCCGGGGGTACAGCCGGGGAGTTCGAGGCCGGGGAGGAGCGGGAGAAGCGGGTCACCTGGGCGGAGCTGTACTTCGACCTGGTCTTCGTCTTCGCGATCACCCAGGTCTCCGGACTGCTGCACCACCAGCACGACCTGACCGGTCTGGTCCGGGCCCTGGTGGTGTTCGTGCCGGTGTACTGGTGCTGGGTCGGCACCACCGTGCAGGCCAACATCCGCGACGTGGACAACCCGCGCGACCGCCTGGGCATCCTGCTGGTCGGACTGGCCGGCCTGTTCATGGCGCTCGCCGTCCCGGGCGCGTACGGCGGCCGGGGCGTGCTGCTGGGCGCCGCGTACTGGCTGGCCCGGGTGGTGCTGCTGCTCCTGCTGGTGCGCGTCCCGGGGGTGTGGCGCGGTCCGTACGGGGCGGGCGTGCTGGTCAGCGGACCGCTGCTGCTGGCCGGCGGGCTGCTGCCGGACGGGCCGCGGCTGGTGCTGTGGGCGGCGGCCGCGCTCTGCGACCTGGCCGCACCGCTGGTGTTCCGGCGGCGGCTCGCCAAGGTGGCCTACCACCCGTCGCACATGCCGGAGCGGTTCGCGCTGTTCCTGCTGGTGGCGCTCGGCGAATCGGTGGTCGGGATCGGCGGCTCGGCCGCCGCAGCCCGGCTGGACGCTGCCGAACTGGCCGCCGTGGCAGCCGCGTTCACCATCTCGGCCGGGCTGTGGTGGCAGTACTTCGTGTTCGCGGCGGACGCGATGCGGCACGCCGTGGAGGTCGCCGACTCCCGGCGGGACGTGATCCGGCGGGTCTTCCAGTACGGGCACCTGGCCCTGGCGGCCGGGGTGATCGGGGTCGCGGTCGGCTTCGCGGAGACGGTCGCGGACCCGTGGCGGGCGCTCGGCGCCGGACCGGTGGGGCTGCTCTACGGCGGCTGCGGGCTGTACCTGCTGACCTTCGGGTACACCCGCTGGATGATGTTCCGGCTGGTCTCGACCACCCGGATCGTCGCGGCGGTGGTGGTGCTGGGGCTGCTGCCCGCGATGGTGCGGCTGCCGGCCCTGGTGGTGCTGGTGGTGCTGGCCGTGCTGCTGGTGGCGCTCAACGGGGTGGAGCACGTGCGGGTGGGGCGGGCGGCCGCGGGCGGCGCTGCGGCCCCGGTCTCCCCCTCGGACCCGGCCTCCCCCTCGGACCCGGCCACTGCTTCGGGTTCGGCCGCCGCGACGGTGTCCGCCCCGGCGCCCGTGGAGTGAGTTGTCGGTGGGGCTGTGTAGCGTTCGGGGTGTAAGAGGGCGGGCGGCGCAGCAGCCGCGGTGTGGGAGGTAGATGTCGTGACGGACACGGTCGAGGCGGGCGTGGTCGAGGCCGGCGAGGGCGGCGGGCTGGAGCTGCCCGAGTCCTGGCGCGCGGTGCTCGGTGCCGAGACGGAGAAGCCGTACTTCGCGGAGCTGGCGGCCTTCGTGGCGGCCCAGCGCGCGGAGCACGAGGTGTTCCCGCCGAGCGGCCAGGAGTTCGCCGCGCTGCAGGCCACTCCGTACGAGAAGGTCCGGGTGCTGGTCCTCGGCCAGGACCCGTACCACGACAACGGCCAGGCCCACGGCATGAGCTTCTCGGTGCTGCCCGGGACGAAGACGCCGCCCTCGCTGCGCAACATCTTCAAGGAGCTGGACGCCGACCTCGGCATCCCGGCCCCCGACAACGGCTACCTGATGCACTGGGCCGAGCAGGGCGTGCTGCTGCTCAACGCGGTGCTCACGGTCCGCGCCCACGAGGCCAACTCGCACAAGGCGAAGGGCTGGGAGAAGTTCACCGACGCGGTGATCAAGGCGGTGAGCGAGCGCGAGGAGCCGGTGGTCTTCGTGCTGTGGGGCAACTACGCCAAGAAGAAGCTGCCGCTGATCGACACCGAGAAGCACGTGGTGGTCCAGGGCGCGCACCCGTCGCCGCTGTCCGCCAAGCTGTTCTTCGGCAGCCGCCCGTTCTCGCAGATCGACTCGGCGCTGGACGGCTTCGGCGGCGAGCCGATCGACTGGCGGGTGCCGAACCTCAAGCAGGGCTGACGCACGATCGTGCCGTAGGCGGCCGTGGCCGGGCGGGGTTCGGATTCCCGTCCGCCCACGGCCATTTGTCGTTCACCGGTGGCGGCCGTCGGCCGGGGCCGGGTGTGCTTAGCTGGTGGCGACCGGTCGCCGGACCGGTTCGACGGGGGTGGGAGTCGGCTCGGAGGGGCGGTACGTGCGCGGGGTGGGACGGGCAGGAACGATGCGGTGGGTCGGGCTGGCGGCGGGTCTGGCGCTGCTGGCGGTCGCCGGGTGCGGTAGCGGGGGCGGGGTGAACGGACCCGGAGCCTCCGCGGTGTCCGGGGCATCCGGAGCGCCCGGGGCCCCCGGAGGCTCCGCCGGGACTCCGGCGGCCGGCGCCACGGGCCTCAACCAGCTTCCCGGGCAGGCCTTCTACGTCTCCGACCGCACCAACGCCGCCCAGCAGGTCGCGGCGCTGCGCGGCCAGGGCCGTGCGGCCGAGGCCGACACCCTGCTGCGGATCGCCGCCCAGCCCTCCTCCCAGTGGCTCGGTGAACAGAGCGCCCGGGAGATCGCCGACCAGGTGAGCCGCCGGGCCACCGAGGCGGGCCGGACGGCCGTCTTCGTCGCGTACGACATCCCGCACCGGGACTGCGGCCAGTACTCGGCCGGCGGCGCCGCCGACGCGGCCGCGTACCGTTCCTGGATCACCGGCGTCGCCGGGGCCCTCGGCGACCGCAAGGCCTGGGTGGTGCTGGAGCCGGACGCCGTCGCCCACACCCTGGACACCTGCGGGATCAAGGGCGACCTGGCCGCCGAGCGGTACGGCCTGCTGGCCTTCGCCGTGCAGGAGTTGAAGAAGCGTCCGAACGTCCGGGTCTACCTGGACGCGGGCAACCCGGGCTGGGCCCAGGACCCGGACGAGATGGCCGCGGCGCTGCGCAAGTCCGGCATCGCGGCGGCGGACGGCTTCGCCGTCAACGTCGCCAACTTCTACCCGACCGACCGGAACGCGGACTACGGCAACCGGCTCTCCGCCGCCCTCGGCGGCAAGCACTTCGTCATCGACACCAGCCGCAGCGGCAACGGCTCGGCGGGCGCCGAGTCCTGGTGCAACCCGCCCGGCCGGGCCCTCGGCGAGGCGCCGACCACCGAGACCGGGCGGCCCGGGGTCGACGCCTACCTGTGGATCAAGAACCCGGGGGAGTCGGACGGCGAGTGCGGCCGCGGCGAGCCCCGGGCGGGCGAGTTCTGGCTGCCGTACGCGCTCGGGCTGGCGCAGGCGGCGCGCTGAGCGGAGCCGCGCGCCCGGCCCGGTCCGGCGGCGCCCGGCGCGGGCTGTCCGCTCAGCCGCCGACCTGGACCCAGCGGGCGACCGACGGGGTGCCGGCCGCGTCCGTCAGGAACAGCATGTACCAGCCGGGCGGCAGCAGGTTCGGGTTGCCCGGGAGGGTGAGCGAGAGCCCGTCGGCGGTGCGTCCGGTGATGTCCAGCGCGACCGAGCGCTGCTCGACGTCGGTCACGTGGGTCACCGAACTGGGCCGGATCAGCTTGGCGGTGGTCACCGCGTCCGGCCGGGCGGTGCCGATCCGGACGGTGCCGCCGAGCTTCGCCGCCGCGGGCGCGGCCGTCACCTCGGGGCGGTCGCCGTGGTACAGGTACGGCGGGGTGTAGATCTCGATGCGCTGCTCGAAGCCGCCGGGCTGGGTCTCGGCCTTGTCGGCGAACAGCGGGTTGGAGCCCAGGACGGCGACCCGGCCGTCCGGCAGCAGCAGCGCCTCGGAGTGGTAGTCGCGGCCGACGGTGGGCTCGGCGGCGGTGCTGAACGTCCGGGAATCCGGGTGGTACACCTGGGCCTTGAGCAGGTCGCTGTCGCCCCGGCCGCGGTAGCCGCTGGAGCCGCCGGTGGTGAACACGGTGTCGTCCGGGAGGACCACGCTGTTGAGGTAGCGGGTCCCGCCGGCCGGCAGGTCCGGGCCCGGGACGAAGGCGGGCTCGGGCGCGGACAGGTCGACGATGTCCGTGCGGGCCGTGGACAGCGGGGACTCGCCCACCCCGCCGCCGCCCAGCACCATGACCTTCTGGGCCTGCGCGGGCGGCAGCAGCACCGAGGCGGAGGTCTCGGTCAGGTTCGGGTCGCGCAGGCCGGGGACGGGCCGGAAGCCGTTGGTCGAGAGGTCCCAGAGGCCCGGCTCGCGGCCCTTGTCGGCGGGGCCGTAGCCCGCGTTGGAACCGGAGTAGAAGAGCTTGCCGCTCGCGGTCAGGAAGATCGACGGGTAGGTCGGGAAGTAGCGGTCGGGGGCCTTGGCCCAGGTCCTGGACTTGGGGTCGTAGACCTCGTTGTCGTTGCCGTTGAGGATCAGCCCGGTGTCGTCCAGGCCGGAGACGGTGACCACCCGGCCGTCGCCCAGCCCGGTCAGGGTCGGGTACCAGCGGGCGTGCGCCATGTCGGTGACCTGCTCGTAGAGCTCGGTGTCCGGGTTGAACTCGAAGGCGGAGCGGATGCCCTGGTAGTCCTGCTTGTCCAGGGTCAGCTTCTCGCTCTGCCCGTACAGGTTGTGGGCGTCGACGCCGGTCAGCCCCTTGATCCGGTACTGGGCGGGGGAGTCGCTCACGTAGTCCCGGCCCTCGCCGACCGCCTCGACGAACACGTGCTGCTCGCCGGCCGTGACGACGGTCTGCTTCCCGGCGCCGGTCTTGGTCGCGGCGGGGACGGTCACCTGGACGGTGCTGGCGTACTCCCGGCCGTTCGGGGCGACGAACACGGTGCCCTTGGGGAAGGTGCGGTCGCGCTCCGGGCTCTCGTTGCGCACCCGCATCACGCCTGCCGCCTTCTTCACCGCGCCGTCCAGCTTCTCGTACCGCTGGGTGCCGCCGGCCACCAGCACCCGGCCGTCCGGGAGGGAGGCGTGGCCGCCGCAGAACATGTCGGCGGGGGTGGGTATCAGCTTGTAGCTGTTCTTCGCCGGATCCCAGAGCAGGCTCTTGAAGGTGCCCGCGTTGAACTGCTTCTCGTCGTTGCCGGAACCGGCCACGATCAGCACCTTGCCGGTGCGCAGCAGGGTGGCGTGGACGGCGTTGACCCGGAACGCGGCGGGCAGCGACAGGGTCTGCCAGTGGCCGTACTGCGCCTTGTACTCGGGGCGGTTGATCACGTACTGGTGGTACTGGTCGCCGGCGAAGCCGAGGACGGCCGGGGCGTTCATCCCGGCGACGGTCAGCGCGACGGTGCTGCCGAGGGCGAAGCGCTTGGTGCGGCCGGTCTTGTGGATCTTCACGGTGGGTGGTCCCCTCAGGAGGCGGGCGGGTCGGGGGCGGGGCGGCTCAGCGGGTGGGTGTGCTCTCGGCGCTCTCGGCGCTCTCGGGGCTCTCGACGTGGTCGGCCCTCTCGACGCGGTCGGGCGCCGGATCGTCGGGCCGGACGAGGCGGAGCGTGACCGTCGGGGCGTCGGGCGCGGGCGCTCGGAGGGTGAGGGTCGGGCTGTCGAGCGCGTCGGGCCGGGGTGGCGCCGGTGCCGCTGCCCCTGCCCCTGCCCCTGCTGCTGCCGCCGGTCCGGTGCGGCCGAGGGCGTGGCGCGGGCGGCGCTTCTCCAGCAGGACCTTGGGGGCCGCCGTCGGGTCGCCGGTCACGGTCAGGGTGGCGGTGGGACGGGTGCGCAGCCGGCGGACGGCGTCGCCCGCCGAGATCAGCAGCGGCAGTACGGTCAGCCCCAGGGCGATGCAGGCCCAGGTGCGCATCGCCACGTGGTCGTAGCCGGTGTGGAAGGACGCGGCGACGGCGCCGCCGAACACCACCGCCCAGAACAGGTGGTAGCGGAAGGTGCCGAGCCGGTCGGCGCTGGCCTCCCGGCCCTTGGGCGTCACCACGAAGCCGCCGCGGCGGCGCACCAGCGTCTGGAGCAGCGAGGCCGCGTACACCGGGCCGCAGAGTGCCGACATCACCATGCCCGCGACCCCGGAGGATCCGGCCGGCTCGTGCGGGCTCACGTTGTGCTTGCGGTTCCAGGTGTAGAGCAGGAGTTGGAGCGCGGCGGCGTCGCTGTAGAGCATCATCCAGAGCTCCGAGGAGACGTGCACGCCGGAGGCGCCGAAGCCCAGGTAGAGCACGCTGGACACCCCGCCGAGCAGCCAGGTGAGCGCCGCCATCGGGTAGAAGCCCACCATCAGCGTGTAGTTGAGCAGCCGGCCGGGCGACAGCCGCCAGAGCACCCGCCAGTACTGGGTGAGCAGGGTCTCGTAGGTGCCGCGGCTCCAGCGCAGTTGCTGGGAGAAGAAGTCGGTCCAGGAGGACGGGCCCTCGCCGACGGCGAGGACGTCCGGGGTGTACACGGACTTCCAGTTCTCCCCGGTCTCCGGGTTCCGGTTGCGGTGGAACTCCAGACCGGTCGCCATGTCCTCCGTGACGGAGTCGTACAACCCGCCGATCGACCGGAGCGCGTGGATTCGGACGGCGTTGTTGGTGCCGACGAACATCGGTGCGCCGTAACGGTTTCCGGCGCGCTGGATGAGTGCGTGGAAGAGGTACTGCTGGCTCTCGGAGAATTTGGTGACGGCCGAACCCGAGCTGCGGTAGTTCCCGTACACCTGAGGTCCGACCACGAATGCCACGTCCGGATCGCGGAAGTAGCCGAGCATGCGCTCGCAGAAGTCGGGCAGCGGCACGTGGTCGGTGTCGACGGACACCCAGAAGTCGTAGTCGTCGCCGTGGGCCTGGAGCCAGGCGTTGTAGTTGCCGTGCTTCGACCGGGCGCGGAACCGCCCCTTCGGCCGGTTCCAGTGCGGCCGGCCGGAACGGGTGAAGTGGTGGACGCCCAGCTCGGTGCAGAGGGCGCGCATTGCAGGATCGTTTCCCTCGTCCAACAGCCAGACGTCGTACGGTCCTTCGTGCCGGACGTCGCGCGCCGCCACCAGCGTGGTCCGCACCATCTCCGGCGGCTCCTTGCCGGGCACGCAGGTGGTGAGGAACGCGACCCGGGTGCCGGACTCCGGCGTCACCGGTATCGGGTCCCGGGCCACCAGGGTGGCGTGGGTGTTGGACACCACGTTGACCAGCCGGAACAGCTCGACCACCGCGATGATGCCGATCATCACCTTGTCCCCGAGCAGCACCAGGACATCGGTCTCGTCCGGGCGTTCCGGCCAGTGCTCCGGCAGCAGCAGCCAGACCAGCAGGACCACCTCCACCAGCGGGGCCGCCACCAGCAGCAGGGCGGCCCGTAACCGGTGCGGATCGTGCCGCAGCAGGCTCCGGTACTGGACCCGGTACGGGGTATCCGGCCGCGCGCCCTCGTCCGTACCCGGCTGCGCGGCTGCGGACGCCCGCGCACCGTCCGGCTCCGGCCGGTACACGCCGCCACCGAGCTCCCGGTCCTCGTCCGGATCGACGGCCGGGCCCGCCAGACGGCTGAAATGGCCGTAGTCGTAAGGGGCTTCGGGCACCGGCTCGGTGCGCAGCGCGGCCTCGTCGAGCTGCCCCGCGCCCCGGCGGCGGCTTCGGCCCGATCGGTCCTCGCGGGCCGTTCCGGCACCCCTCCGTCGCGTGGACGGGTCGGTCATGACGTGCTCCCCCCGGAGTTCTGCGGCTTGCTGTGCTCGGCGGCGCTCGCCTCGCCCCGGAGCCGCCCGGGCAGAACGCGATACCGGGAATCCCGTACCGGGAACCCGATACGTGGAGTGTGTGCGACCGGATCGGTTGCGGGCCGGCACGACGGCTTCGAATGCGGGATCCCGGCGCACCGTCCAGCTTCCCCACCGGGCGTGACGGGATCCGTGGCTTGCTCAACTCTCCTGGAGCGTAACGCCGATCGCAACAGTTCCACACGACGATCGCTGCTCAGGCGTCAAGATGCCACGATTCCCGGCCACGGTGGCTCGCGATGGTGCTAATGCGGGGGAATTCGGCACGACGGTGAGTGGACGGTGCCACAGCGGGTATGCGAACGGCCGGACCGCCGAGAGGAGTTGTCGTCCCAGGTGCGGTCCGCCCGGGTGCGGAGGCCGGGCCGGGCCACCCGGGGGACGGCGGCGGGCCCGCGGTATGTCGACCGGAGCCACAGCGGGGTGCGTCGCTGCGTCGCCCGGCCACATGTCGCCGGTCCCACCGCACACCTACGGTTCCGACATCCACCCTGCGGGCGCCCGGCCCGCCCCACCGGAGGTACTCCCGCGTGAGCCAGTTCCCCTTGCAGCCCGAGGAGTCGACCGTCCCCGTACCCGGCGGGGACCTGGCCGTCCTGCGCTGGCCCGCCGACCGGCCGGGGGCCCCGACGGTCGTGGCGGTGCACGGGATCACCGCCAACGGCCTCGCCTGGTACGAGGTCGCCCGCCGGCTCGCCGGGCGGGTCACCCTGCTCGCGCCCGACCTGCGGGGGCGCGGCGCCAGCCGGTCGGTCGCCGGACCGTACGGGCTGGCCCGGCACGCCGACGACGTGGCCGCGCTGATCACCGGCCTCGGCGCCGGACCCGTCACGGTGGTCGGCCACTCGATGGGCGCCTGGGTCACCGCCCTGGCCGCCGTCCGGCACCCCGGACTCGTCCGCCGGGTCCTGCTGGTGGACGGTGCGCTGAGCTTCCCGCTCCCCGAGGGCGTCCGCGAGGAGGACGCCCTGGCCGGGGTGCTCGGCCCCGCGTTGGCCCGGCTGTCGATGACCTTCCCGGACCGCGCCGCCTACCGGGAGTTCTGGCAGCGCCACCCGGCCTTCGGCGGCGGCTGGTCCGACGGCGTCGATGCCTACACCCAGCGCGACCTGGTCGGCGCCGAGCCCGAACTGCGCTCCTCCTGCGTCCTGGAGGCCGTACAGACCGACGGCGCCCAGGTCCTGCTGGACGGCGAGGCGGCCGGGGCCGTGCACCGGCTGCCCTGCCCGGCCGAACTGCTCTGGGCGGAACGCGGCCTGCTCGACGAGCCGCAGGGCCTCTACGACCGGCAGCGGATCGGACTGTCCGGGCTGGACCGGGAACGGGTGCCGGCCTCGCCCGTGCCGGACACCAACCACTACTCGATCCTCTGGGGCGGGGCCGGGGCCGGGCTCATCGCCCGCAAGCTGCTCGCGGACGTCCCCGCGGCCGGCTAGGGCCTGTCCGGCGGATCTTGCCAGGCGCGCGACGCCGGGCATCCCGCCTGGACGCACGCCCGAATCGCCCAAGTACGTCCAGTACGAGGCCGACTCGGGCGCACGCCCAGCCGGGCGCCCAACGCCGCGCGCTGATCTGCCAAGATCCGCCGGACAGGCCCTAGGCCCGGAGGGAGGTCCTGCCGCCCGGGTCCGGCCCGGCCCGGCCCGTCAGCCCGCCGCGCCGAGGAAGCTCTCCCAGCCGCCGGACGGCGCCTGGCCGACGTTGAGGGTGCGCAGCTTGCGCAGGGTCGACTGGTCCTGCACCTCCAGCCATTCGACCAGCTGCTTGAAGGAGACCAGCCGGACGTCGGGCTTGCCCGCGATCGACTTGAGGGCCTCCTCGACGGCGTCCATGTAGATGCCGCCGTTCCACTGCTCGAAGTGGTTGCCGACGAAGAACGGCGCGCGGTTGCTGTTGTAGGCGCGGTCGAACCCGGCCAGGTAGGAGTTGGTCGCCTGGGTGCGCCAGTCGTTGTACTTGGACGGGTCGCCCTTGGTGCTGCCGCTGGACTGGTTGGCCAGGATGTTGTAGTCCATCGACAGGACCTGGAAGGTGTGTCCGGGGAAGGGTATGGACTGGAGCGGGAAGTCCCAGATCTTGCCGTCCTGCACCTTCTGCGGCCATATCTGCAGCCCGCCGGAGGAGCTCGCGTCGTACTTCCAGCCCAGCTTCGCGATGGTCGGCAGCAGCGCCTTCTGGCCCTCCAGGCACGGGGTGCGGCCGCCGATGAGCTCCTTCTTGTAGTCGAAGGGCAGCGGGTCGACGTCGGTGAAGCCGGTGTTGGTCCGCCACTGGGTGACGAAGGAGACCGCCTGGTCGATCTCGCTCTGCCAGTCGTCCGGGGTCCACATGTTGACCCCGTTCTTGTCCGGGCGGCTGGAGCAGAAGTGCCCGTTGAAGTGGGTGCCTATCTCGTGCCCGGCGAGCCAGGCCTGGCTGATCAGCTTGAGGGTGCTCTTGACCGCGCCGTCCGACAGGTACGGGATGTCGGAGGCGCCGACCGCGTGCTTCGGCGGGTGGTACAGCTGCGACTTGCCCTTGGGCAGGGCGTAGATGCCGGAGAGGAAGAAGGTCATGGTGGCCTTGTACTGCTCCGCCAGCTTGAGGAAGCGGGGGAACTGGCCGTCGTCGGTGCCGCCCGCGCCGTCCCAGGAGAAGACCACGAACTGCGGCGGGCGCTCGCCCGGCTTGAGCTTCTCGGGCTTGGGCTGGTTCGGCTGCGGACCGGTGTCCGCGTTGGACCCGTCGCCGATCGGGGCGCCCTTGGGCACCACCGCCTGGGTCGGGTCGGTGGTGCCGCTCTGGCCGGCGTCGGCGTTGCCGCCGGAGGAAGGTGAGCTGGAGTTCTGCCCCGAACCGGATCCGCCGCTGGAACAGGCCGAGACCGCGCCGAGGGCCGCGGTCGCGGCGGTCGCACTGAGCACCGTCCTGCGCGAGATGCTGGTCATGGTCTCCCCTGGGTGCCGATCGGCCGGTGGTGAGGGCGGTCCGGGCCGCACCGGTCAAATCGGGCAATTGATGAATATTCCGCCGTTAGCATGTCATGTCGCCGCAGCGGCTTCCAAGGTCGCCGGGCTCCGACGACAGTGAACACGCCGGGGGCGCCCGGCCGGGCTGCAGGAATTCGTCGTCTGTTGCGGTCCTGTGACGCTTCGCATCGCGTGCCGTCAGGGGAGTACGGTACCGCCGCTCGGCCGACACCGGTCAGAGTTCGTCAGCGCTCGTCGGGGGCTTCGCCCGTAAGGGACAATTGTGCTCCTGGCAGCCCCCCGCGGCCCGGCCATGCCCCGGCCCGGCCATGCCCCGGCCCGGTCCGGCCCGGGCGCGTCCGCACGTCGTCGGACGCCACCGGTCGTTGCGGGGACGGCTCAGAGCACGGCCAGCCGCCGGTGGCGGCGCACTACCCGCGCGATCGCGGTGCTGACGGCGGTGGCCGCCGCGCAGGAGACCGCCAGGCTCAGCCAGGCGGTGTTGAACCAGTGGCTGTTCAGCCAGCCCAGTGTCACGATGTACGCGGCCCAGACCAGCGCCGCCAGCGCCGACCAGTGCAGGAAGCGGTGCGGGTGGGCGGGGGAGTGGCCGATGGCCAGGTCCAGGACGGTCCGCCCGGCCGGCACGAACCGTGCGACCACCACCATCGCGGCCGCCCCGGCGTGCGGGCGTTCGAGCAGCGACTGCTGGACCCTGGTCACGCTGGCCGCCAGTTTCGGGCGCCGGGCGAGCCGGCGCTGCAGCAGCGGGGCCCCGCGCCGGGCCAGGTGGAGCAGGAGGACGTCCCCCAGGAAGGAGGCCACCGCCACGCCCAGGCCGAGCAGCACCGGGGCGCCGTTGATCTGAGCCGTCTTGAGCACGGCCAGGATGACCAGCGTGCCGCTCGGGATGAAGGGGAGCAGCGCGTCGCCGAGTACGGCGAAGAGCGCAAGGGCGCAGATCCACGAGGATCCGATCGCCGCCACGAAGTTCAAGGCCCTACTCCCTCCACGCCGCCCTGGTGGAGCAGGTGGCTCTGGGGCCAACGCTAGCGCCTCGACTTTTCATGCCATGAAGCACCCCGGTGCGCCGGAGGTCACAGTGGACGGCCACGGCCTGCGGATCCCGTCCCGGAGAACGGTCCCCGACGTGCTCGAATCTCATTCGAATCTCATCCGGGCCGTCCCTGCACCGCCCTCGGACCACGCCGACATCCGACGGTCGGTACGGGAACAGCGAGCCCCCGGCCGTGGTTGACGCCGGTCGGCAGCGACCGCCGGGCCGTCCGGGACCCGCGGTCGCCGATGACGCCCGGCTCGGAGCAGAGCCGGACCACGACAGCCAGGAGGCGGACGGCATGACCACCGAGGACCAGCACGAGCACGGAACCGGGCCCGCGGCCGGCGAGGCGATCCGGGGCACCGCCCGCGGCACGGCTCCCGCTCCGCTCTCGATCCTCGACCTGGCCACCGTCGGCGTCGGTCACACACCCAGCGAGGCCCTGGCCGCCACCACCGAACTGGCCCGCCGCGCCGAGCAGTGGGGCTACCACCGCTTCTGGGTCGCCGAACACCACGGCATGCCCGGAGTGGCCAGCTCCACCCCGGCCGTCCTGCTCGCCCACCTCGGGGCCAACACCACCACGCTGCGGCTCGGTTCGGGCGGTGTCATGCTGCCCAACCACGCCCCGCTGGCCATCGCCGAACAGTTCGGCCTGCTGGAGGCCCTGCACCCCGGCCGGATCGACCTCGGCCTCGGCCGCGCCCCCGGCACCGACCAGGCCACCGCCCGGGCGCTGCGCCGCGGCGTCTCCGAGGGCGCGGACGACTTCCCGCTCCAGCTCTCCGAGCTGACCCACTTCCTCGACGGGGACTTCCCCTCCGGCCACCCCTACGAGCGGCTGACCGCCGTGCCCAAGGGCGAGGGCCGCCCGCCGGTGTGGCTGCTCGGTTCCTCCGGTTTCAGCGCCCAGCTGGCGGGCCGCCTCGGCCTCCCCTTCGCCTTCGCCCACCACTTCAGCAGCGCCAACACCGTTCCGGCCCTGGACCTGTACCGGACGTCCTTCCGCCCGTCCGCCGTCCTCGACGAGCCGTACGCGCTGATCGGCGTGAGCGCCGTCGCCGCCGAGGACGAGAGCGCCGCCCGCCGCCTCGCCCGTTCCGCGGCGCTCGGCATGCTCCGGCTGCGGCGCGGCAACCCCGGCCCGATCCCCACCCCGGAGGAGGCCGAGGAGTACCCGTACAGCCCGGTCGAGGCGGACTTCGTCGACAACTGGCTGGACAACGTGGTGCTGGGCGACCCGGGCCAGGTCGCGGACGGCCTGGAGGCCCTGCGCAAGCGGACCGGCGTGGACGAGTTGATGGTCACCTCGCACATCCACGGCCACGAGACCCGGCTCCGCTCCTACGGGCTGATCGCCGAGGCCTACGGCCTGACGGGACCGGCCTGACGGCGCCGCCCCGGCCCCGCCCCGCCCCGGCCTAGCGGCCGCTCGGGGCGGGGCGGCCCTCACGGAGTATCGCCGCGACGAGTTCGGCCTCGCCCGGCCGGGCGAAGTACCAGCCCTGGGCGGTGTCGCAGCCGGTGAGCCGGAGCCGCTCGGCCTGGGCGGCGCTCTCGATGCCCTCGGCGGTGACGGTCAGTCCCAGGGTGTGGGCCAGCTGCACCATGGCGCCGACGATCTGCTCGTCCGCGTCGCTGCGCCGGGACCGGAGCTCCGGGACGGCCGACCGGTCGGCCGCCGTCGCCGCCGTGCCCGCCGTCGTCGCCGCTGCGCTCAGGACCGCGGCCGGGGCCGGGTCCCGGAAGCCCTCGATGAACGTTCCGTCGAGTTTCAGGACGTGCACCGGCAGCCGGGACAGGTAGGCCAGGTTGGAGTAGCCGGTGCCGAAGTCGTCGATCGCGATCCGCACGCCCATGTCGGCGAGCGCCTGCAGGGCCTGCAGCGGGCGGCCGCCGGGGCCGAGCAGGGCGCTCTCGGTGATCTCCAGTTGCAGCAGCCGGGCGGGCAGGCCGGTGCTTTCGAGGGCGCGGGCGACGTCGGCGACGACGTCGGAGTCCCAGATCTGGCGGGCCGCCAGGTTGACGCTCACGAAGGTCTCGGTGTCCGGGAACTCGGTGAGCCACTGCCGGGCCTGGCGGCAGGACTCCTCCAGCACCCACTTGCCGAGCGGCACGATGGCGCCGGACTCCTCGGCGAGCGGGATGAAGCGGTCGGGGGAGAGGGTCCCGTAGCGGGGGTGGCGCCAGCGGACGAGCGCCTCGGCGCCTCGCACCGTGCCGTCGGCCAGGCCGACCAGCGGCTGGTACTCGATGGTGAACTCGCCACGCTCCAGGGCCGGCCGCAGCGCGGTGGCGAGGAGCTGGCGGGTCAGCTGGTGGGCTCCGCGGTCCGGGTCGTAGAGGGTCCAGCGGGCGCGGCCGTCGGCCTTGGACCAGTAGAGGGTGGCGTCGGCGTCCTTGACCAGGTCGGTCGGGGTGGTCTCGTGCACCGACCGTTCGACGACGCCGACGCTGGCGGTGATCACCAGCCGGTGCCCGGCGACGTCGAAGGGACGTTCCAGCAGCTCCAGGATCCGCCCGGCCAAGGCGGTCAGCTGCTCGCTGCCGTCGCTGTCGGGGACCAGGACGGCGAACTCGTCGCCGCCCATCCGGGCCACCAGGTGGGCGTCCTGCCCGGCGGTGTCGGCAGCCTCGGCGGCGTGGGCGGCGTGGGTGGGGCCGGTGAGTCCGCGCTGGAGCCGGGCGGCGACGGCGATCAGCAGCTGGTCGCCGATGTGGTGGCCGAGGGTCTCGTTGATCGCCGCGAAGCCGTCGAGGTCCAGGTAGCAGACGCCCACCCGGCGCACTTCCACCGCGGTTTCCGCGGCTCGGCCGGACCTCTCGGCGGCCGGCAGGCAGGCGGCGTCGAGCCGCTCGAAGAAGGAGGTCCGGTTGGGCAGCCGGGTCAGTGGATCGTGCAGGGCCTGGTACTCCAGGCGGTCCCCGAGCCGGCGCTGCTCGGTGAGGTCCTCGACCAGCGCCAGGGTGTAGAGCGGCTGCCCGGCGGGGTCCCGGATCAGCGAGACCGTCACCTTGCTCCAGACCGTGTGGCCCTCGCGGTGCCGGAGCTGCTTCTCCACGCGGAACCGTTCCCGCTCGCCGTGGACGAGCCCGTCGAAGAGCCGGTGCGGCAGGCCTTCCGGGTCGATGATCTCGTGCAGGTGGATGCGGGCCAGCTCGCCGACGCCACGGCCGATCAGGGCGGCGAAGGCGGGGTTGACCTCGATGATCCGGTCCTCGGGGTCGATCAGGGCCATGCCGATGACGGCATCGCAGAAGGCGGCCCGGAAGCGGGACTCGCTGGCCCGGAGGGCCGCCAGCAGTCGGTCGGTCCCGCCGCCCCTCCGGTCGGTGCCGGCCGGTCCGCCCGGGTGCGCACCGTCGGCCAACGGGGCCGAGCAGGTGGGGCAGAGCCGCACCTCCGGGTAGGCGCCGACCGGTGCGGCGAGGCCCACCGGTTCGAGGCCCACCTGATCGAGGCCGACCGGTTGGAGGACCGGCGCGGTGAGGAGGCGGTGGTGGGACGAGCGGTGGTGTGACGATTCCTCGTGTCGCACGCCTGGGTGGTGTGCGTCGGCCCCCTCGTTCTGGCCCGGCACGGCATGCTCCCGTCCGCTGCTGACGCTTGACGATGGTCTGCCTGGCCGGTCGGGATCCCGGCGGCCGGCTCCGCACTCTGTCGGGGCCTCGGGGCCGGTCCGCTGCGGGGCGTCCGCCGTGGGGCGCTGTCGCGCGGGGACCCGGGTGGAGAACAGGGCGCTGCGGCCGATCATAGGCCGCGACGGCAACGCGCCGTGACCGCCGGCAGGGTGATTCGCCCCGTTTGTGATCATGCGTGGTGGAACGTTCGGACGCCCCCGGTACACCTCACATGAGGTGCACCGGGAGCGCGTGCGCCGCTGGCGCGCCCCCGGACGCCGGTTGCGCGCCGGGTGCGGGGTCGGAGTGCGCCCCGGACGGGCCGGGGCGGCGGTCAGGCCAGCTTGGCGGTGAGGGTGATGGTGGTGCCGGTCAGGGCCTGGCTGACCGGGCAGTTGGCCTTCGCGTCCTCGGCGGCCTTCACGAAGCCGGCCTCGTCCAGTCCGGGCACCGCACCGGTGACGGTCAGGTGGATCCCGGTGATGCCGGTGCCGGGCTGGAAGGTGACGTCGGCCTGGGTGTCCAGCGTGGTGGGCGGGGTGCCGGCCTTGGCGAGGCCGTTGGAGAGGGCCATCGAGAAGCAGGCGGAGTGGGCGGCCGCGATGAGTTCCTCGGGGCTGGTCTTGCCGTTGGGCTCCTCGGCGCGGGCCGGCCAGGAGACGGGGTACTCGCCGATCCCGGAGGAGGCGAAGGTCACCTGCCCCTTGCCGTGCAGGAGGTCGCCCTCCCAGGCCGTGCGGGCGGTGCGGGTGGTTGCCACGATCGGTTCCTCCAGTGCTGAGGGACTGCTGAGTCGTCACGTCCGGTCATGCACGCACCAGACTAGGGGAAGCCCCGCCGTGGAGCCGGGTGGCCGCCGGCGCCTCCTCCCGCCGTCCGGATGCTGGACGGTTCCCCGGACGGTGCCGGTCCGGTGCGGGAGCCCTGTTAGATTTGCCGGGGTCCGAGCCCGGCCGCCGTACGGTCGGGTGACCACCCCAGACACCGGGAGCCGCCCCGATGACGGACCAGCCCACGACCCCCGCCGCCGGCGCGCCCGAGGGGATCGACGACGCGGTGCGGGCCGAACTGACCAGCCTGCGCGAGAGCATCGACAACATCGATGCCGCGGTGGTCCACATGCTGGCCGAGCGCTTCAAGGCGACCCAGCGGGTCGGCCGCCTCAAGGCCGAGCACAAGCTGCCGCCGGCCGACCCGGCCCGGGAGCGGGACCAGATCAAGCGGCTGCGGGAGCTGGCCGCCGGGGCCAAGCTCGACCCGGTCTTCGCGGAGAAGTTCCTGAACTTCATCATCGCCGAGGTCATCAGGCACCACGAGGCCATCGCCCGCGCCTGAACCCGGGCTACGGACCTCCCGCAGACCTGCTCCGGACGTGTTCCGAGGTGCCGCCGCGATGTCGGAGGCGGCTAAGTCCCGGATTTCGTGCGGCTCCCCGGTTGGCGTAGCGTGCAGGTTTCCCCAGCCGGAGAGGTGGAGCAGCGACGATGGCGGTGAACCTGCCCGAAACGCCGAGCGGAGCTCCCAGCGGATCCGCCGTACCAGCCGCCCGGGACGTCCAGGACGGACCGCCCGCTCCGGGCGCGTCCGGTGGGCGCGCCGAGGCCCGCCGCCGGGCCGGGGGGTCGCGCGGCCGCAAGGCCCGCCGGGCGGGGCGCCGTCCCCGGCCGTGGTGGGTCGAGATACCGGCGATGGCGGCGGTCGGCCTGCTGGTCGCCCTGCTGATCAAGACCTGCCTGTTCCAGGTCTTCACCATCCCGTCCGGTTCGATGGAGAACACCCTGCGGGTCGGCGACCGGGTCGGCGTGAACAAGCTCGCGCCGCTGACCGGTTGGACGCCGGAGCCGGGGCAGCCGGTGGTGTTCAAGGACCCGGGGAACTGGCTGCCGCCGCAGCCGGTCGACACCAACCCGTTGACCGACGCCGTGAGCTCGGTGCTGAGCTTCGTCGGGCTGGTGCCGCCGAAGGACGACAACTACCTGGTCAAGCGGGTCATCGCGACCGGCGGCCAGACCGTGCAGTGCACGGGCACCACGCTGACCGTGGACGGCAGGAAGGTCGACGAGCCGTACCTCCACCCCGGCGACGACTCCTGTGCGGGGCTGGACTTCGGCCCGGTGAAGGTGCCCTCGGGCTACATCTGGGTCGAGGGCGACCACCGCAGCGACTCGGCGGACTCGCGCTGGCACCGGCAGGGGCCGGGCGGCGGCGCCGTGCCGGTGGGCAACGTGGTGGGCCCGGTGTCGGCCGTGGTGTGGCCGGTCAGTCACCTCGACTGGTTCGGCTGGACCGGCCGCTGACCCCGGCCGCCGTCGCGACCGCCTCGACCGGCGCCTCCGCCTCCGCCTCCGTCTCCGCCGGTCGGCTCGTCTGCGCGACGAAGGCGCCCGCCAGGACCAGCAGACCGCCCGCGACCTGCGGCAGCCCCAGGTGCTCGCCGAGCAGGACCCAGGCCAGCACGGTGGCGACCACCGCCTCCAGGTTGGCCACCACCCCCGCGATCGGCGGCGAGAGGTACCCGACGGAGACCACGCCGGTCAGGTAGGCGAGCACGGTCGCGATCAGGACCATCCAGGCGGCGGGGATCAGGGCGGGCAGGCTGTGCCCGTTCATCACCACGGACCCGCCCAGCAGGCCCCAGTCGGCCTGCCAGGGCCGGGTGAGGACGGTGAGCAGGACGGCGCCGACCAGCAGCCCGAACGCGCTGACGGCCAGCGGGTCGACCGGGCGGTCGCCCCGGCGGCCGGCGTCGGCGAGCAGGAAGTAGCCGACCTGGCAGCAGGCCGCGCCGAGGGCGAACAGCACGCCCAGCGCGTCGAAGCCCAGGCCGTTCCAGACCTCCACCACGCAGGCCAGCCCGGCCACCGCGACGCCGGCGCCGACGGCCGCGCCCCGGCTGATCGGCTTGCGCTGCACGAACTTGACGTAGCCGATCAGCAGCGGCGGCCCGAGGTACTCGATGAGCAGGGCGACGCCGACCGGGATGCGGGAGATCGCGGCGAAGTAGCAGGCCTGGACGCCGGCCACGGCGAGCAGGCCGAAGCCGATCAGCAGGCCGGGGCGGCGCAGGACGGCGTCGCGGTGCCGGTAGGCGATCGGGAGGAGGGCGACGGCCGCCCCGGTGACCCGGAGCCACACCACGTGCAGGGGGGAGAGTCCGGCCTCGATCAGTGGCTTGGCCGCGGTGCCGGAGCCGCCGAAGGCGAAGGCGGAGACCAGCGCGAGGCCGAGGCCGAGGGTTCTGCCCGAAGGGAGGGTGGGCGAGGCCGTTGATCTGTGCACTGGCGCATTGTGACAGTCATACCGATGTCGCGGTAAGGCGCCATTTCGGCATTTGGTCCTGGTCTGAACTGTCCGTAGAGGCGCGGTGACGCATCTCGGCCGGACCACCGACCCGAGGTCGGTGGTCCGGCCGAGATGCGCGCGCGGCGCGGGCGGAGCGGGGCGGCGATCAGCCCCCGGATCCCGTCCCCGTACCGGTGCCCCCGCCCGCCTCGCCGGTGGGCTGGGTGGTGGGCTGACCGGTGGGGTCGGTGGTCGGCTTGGTGGTCGGCGTCGGCTTGGTCGTCGGCCGGCCGGTGGGCCGTGAGGTGGGCTGGGTGGTCGGGGCGGTGGTGGGGGCGGTGGTCGGACCGGTGCCCGTCCCGCCGGAACCGGAGTCGCCGCCCGAGCCGGTGCCGGTGGAGCCGGTGCCCGAGCCGTCGCCCTGCTGGCTGCCCGCGCCGGTGGTCGGCGTGGCGCTGCCGGTCGAGGGGGTGCTGCTCGGCGTGCTCGGGGACGTCGGCAGGTCGGAGGCGCCGGAGTCGCCGCCGTCCGCCGGGGTCGGGAAGTCGCTGACCGGCTGGCCCTTGAGCGCGGCCTTCATGTAGGCGGTCCAGATCTGGGCCGGGAACTGGCCGCCCGCCGCGCCGTTGATCCCGCCGACGCCGCTCAGGCTGACCTGGGCGCCGGTGCCCGGGTCCTGGCCGAACAGCGCGACCGAGGTGACCAGCTCGGGCGTGTAGCCGACGAACCAGACGGACTTCTGGTCGTCGGTGGTGCCGGTCTTGCCCGCGACCGGACGGCCCAGCGCCTGGGCCCGGAAGCCGGTGCCGCCCGGGTCGCTCACGACGCCCTGGAGCATCGAGGTGACCTGGTTGGCGGTGTCCGCGCTGATCGCCTGGGTGGTCTTGTGCGCGGGCAGCTGCACGGCCTCGCCGGCGCGGTCCACCGACTGCACCAGCCACGGGGTGATCTGCTTGCCGCCGTTGTCCAGGGTGGCGTACACGCCGGCCATGTCGAGCACGCTCGGGGTGGCCGCACCCAGCGGGATGGAGGGCACCGGGTCCAGGCCCGGGGTGCCGGCGGGCAGGCCCAGCGCGATGCCGGTGTCCTTGACCTTCTGCAGCCCGGTGTCCTGCGCGAGCTGGGCGAACACCGAGTTCACCGACTTGTCGATGGCCTGCTGCAGGGTGATCTGGCCGTAGCTGACGTCGCCCTCGTTCGGCGGCGCGTACGGGGTGCCCTTGCCGCCGCGGACCTTGCGGCCGCTGGTGCCGTCGTAGACGGTGCGCGGGGTGACGGTCCGGCCGTCCTGGGTCTTGGCGTTGTTCTCGAAGGCGGCGGCCAGCGCGATCGCCTTGAAGGTCGAACCGGCCTGGTAGTCGCGCCGGGTCGCGTTGTCCACGTAGTGCTTCACGTAGTCGACGCCGCCGTACAGGGCGACCACCGCACCGGTCTTCGGGTCGACGGAGACGGCGCCGGCCTGGGCGGCCGCGTCCTTCTTCCGCTTGTCCGGGTTCAGGGTGTCGTGCAGCTGCGCCTGGACGGAGTCCTGGAGGGCCTGCTGGCGGGTCGGGTCGATGCTCAGCTTGATCGTGTAGCCGCCCTTGGCCAGCTCGGTCTCGCTGATGATGTTGTTCGAGGTCAGGTACTGGGTGGCCGCGTTCACCAGGTAGCCGGACTGGCCGGACAGGCCCGGGTTGGGCTGCGGGTCCTTGACGTCCGGGAAGGTGGCCTTGGCCCGCTCGTCGGCGCCGAGCCAGCCCTCCTTGACCATGCCGTCCATGACGTAGTTCCAGCGGTTGACGGCGTTCTGCTTGCCCGCCGGGGTCGCGGTGGCCACGTCGTAGGCGCTCGGGGCGTTCAGCAGGGTCGCCAGGTAGGCGCCCTGGGCCGGGCTGAGCGCGGAGGCGTCGATGCCGAAGTACGCCTGGGCGGCGGCCTGGATGCCGTAGGCGCCGCGGCCGTAGTACGAGGTGTTCAGGTAGCCGGAGAGGACGTCGTCCTTGCTCTCGGTGGCGTCCACCTTGATGGCGATGAAGAGTTCCTTCACCTTGCGGGTGACGGACTGCTTCTGGTCCAGGTACGTGTTCTTCACGTACTGCTGGGTGATGGTGGAGCCGCCCTGGGTGCCCTCGCCCTTGGCGGTGTTGAGGGCGGCCCGGACCAGGCCCTGCACGTTGACGGCGCCCTCGTTGTAGAAGTTGCGGTCCTCGGCGGCCAGCGCCGCGTGCTGGGCGGCGGGGGAGACCTTGTCCAGGCCGACGTTCTGCCGGTTGGTCTGGCCGGTGCGGGTGATCACCGAGCCGTCGGAGTAGAGCCAGGTGTTGCTCTGCGCGGTCGCCGCGGCGTGCGCGTCGGGCACCTTCACCAGCGCGACCCCCAGGGCGAACAGGCCGACGCCGAGCAGCAGCGCCGAAGCGAGGCCGAGCAGCGTCATCCGCCAGGTGGGTATCAGCCGGCGCCAGCCGGTGCGCTTGGGGCGGCGCGGCTTCTTGCCGCCGGGGGTGGGGGTGGAGCGCTTGAGTCGCTTGACCGGCGGGAGGCCGATCGGCGGCCGGCCGCTCTGGGCGTTTCGGAACAAGGCGCGGCCTTTCCTGCGGGCGGACCGGGCCAGCCTGCACGGACGGGGACATCGGCGGTTAGGGACCTTTGTCCCGATTCCGGTTTACTGCCCTGGACGAGCCGGGCGGGCCTCATGGCTCCACCGGAACGGCAATCGAGACCGACATCACACATAAAACGGACATCGAGGGCCAAAAAATCGGGGAGCCCCTCGCTGCTGCGAGAGGCTCCCCAACTGTCTGTGCGCCGCCAGGGACTCGAACCCCGGACCCGCTGATTAAGAGTCAGCTGCTCTAACCAACTGAGCTAGCGGCGCCTGCTGACCTGGAAAACAATACACGGTTCCCGGGGGTGCCTCGCACCGCGGCGGTTCCGCCGGGCTCCGGGATGACCGTTTCCTCCCGGTTGGGGCGGAGTTCTTGCCCGGTTAGGGTGGAAACGTGCCCAGCCCCCCGCCCGGACACCCCCGCCCCCGAACCCACCCGCGGCCGCCCTCCCGGCGCCGCCGGCCGTCGGACCGGCGCGCGCGGACCGCGGTCGCCGCCCTGCTGCTGCTCAGCGCGGTGGCGTACACCGCGTGGGTGCTGGAGGTGGTGCTCAGCACCGGGCTCGACCCGGTGCAGGCGTACATCAGCGAACTCGCCGCCGAGGACCAGCCGCTCGGCGGCCTCTTCCGGGCCACCGACCTCGCGGCCGGGCTCAGCGTGCTCGCCGCCGCCCTCACCGCCCTCGCCACCGGGCAGGCCCGGAACGCCGCGCCACCCGGTCGACGCGCCGCGGCCCCCGGCCAGGACCGTTCGGCCCCCGGCCGGGACCGCTGGGCGTTGGTCGGCTGGTCCGCCCTGGCCCTGTTCGGCGCCGCCACCGCCGCCGACTCCCGGCTGCCGCTCAGCTGCGCCCCCACCAGCGACGAGATGTGCGCGGCCCGGGAGACCGCCGGACTGGTCCCCGCCACCCACACCGCCCACGCCGTCACCAGCAGCCTCGCCATGCTGGGCGCGCTCACCGCACTGGTCGCGCTCACCGTCCTCGCCCGCCGCCGGCACCGCTGGCCGGCGGTGCGCCGGCTCGGGCCCTGGCTGCTCGGCGCCGAACTGCTGGCCACCGGCTGGAGCCTCGGCGCGATCGCCGCCTTCCAGGCCGGTCGCGGTACCTGGGCGCTCGGTGCCGGGCAGCGGTTGCAGGTGCTGCTGGTCGCACTCTGGCTGGCCGTCCTGGCCGTGGCCGTCGCCCGTTCGTCCGACCCGCAGGCGCTGCCCGCCCCGGAGGCCCAGGACACCCAGGACGCGCCGGGCACGCCGGAGGCCGCCGACCGGAGACGGACGTGAGCGCGCCGGCGGTCCGCGCCCGCTTCCTGCGCGTCGACGGCGTCCCGCTGCACGTCCGTACCGAGGGAAGCGGCCCGCTCTGCCTGCTCACCGGCGGCCTCGGCAGCAGCTGGTTCGACTGGGACCTCGTCGTCCCGTTCCTCACCCCGTACCGCACCGTGGTCCGCTTCGACCGGCCCGGTTACGGGCTCAGCGCCGCAGAACCGGCCACCGGGCGGCGGCCCGCCCCGACGGTGGCCGGCGAGGCCGACCGGATCCGCGCGGTGCTGGACGGCCTCGGGCTGGGCGGGCCCTGCACGGTGGTCGGCCACTCGCTCGCGGGCTTCCACGCGGAGGCCTTCGCCCGGCTGCACCCCGAGCGGACCGCCGGGCTGGTCCTGGTCGACGGCAGCGTCGAAGCGGCGGCCCGCCCGTACCCGGCGCCGGCCGTACGGGACCTCGCGGCCCGGGCGGTGGCGGGTGCCGCGACCGCCCTCGCGGTCCCGTACCTGCTCGGCCCGACCGCCCGCCGGGTGACCGCCCGGCTGTCCACCGTCCGCCGGGAGGACCTGGCCCCGCCGCCGCTGGTCCGGCACTGCTACCGCACCGGACGGGCACTGCGCGCGCTGCTCCGGGAGAACGGGCGCTACCTCGACATGGCCGCCGAGCTGGACGCGCTGCGCCGGGCCCGGCCGCTGCCCGAGGACCTGCCGATCACGGTGCTGGCCGCCGACGACGGCTGCCGGACCAGCCGGACCGAGTCCTGGCTGGCCGACCAGCGGGGGCTCGCGACGCTGCGGACTTCCGGACCACGGCGCCGGCCGGGCACCTGGTGATGTTCGACCGTCCGGACGCGGTGGCCTCCGCCGTCCTCGACACCCGCTGACGGCGCCGGAAGCGCGGAAATGCCTGGAAATGCCTGGAAACGCCGGAAGGCCCTTCGCTCTCGCGAAGGGCCTTCCGGCTGTCTGTGCGCCGCCAGGGACTCGAACCCCGGACCCGCTGATTAAGAGTCAGCTGCTCTAACCAACTGAGCTAGCGGCGCTTGCTGACGTGGAAGACAGTACACGTCGGCAACCCGTTCTGCCGAATCGTATTCGGCCGGTCACCGGAGGTGAGGGTTCCGTCGTCACCCCGGGTGGTGACAGGCGGCCCGGTGGTCGCCCTCCGCTCCGGCTCCCGCCCCGGCTCCCGCTCCGGCCCCCGCCCGGTCGCCGTCGAGGCCCGGCCGCTCCTGCTCGCAGCGCGCCCGGGCCGTGGCGTCCGCGAGCCCGGCGTAGAGCGGGCAGCGGGTGCGGAACGGGCAGCCGGTGCGGCGCTCGGTGGGGGAGGGCGGGTCGCCGGCCAGCAGGATGCGGTCGCGGGCCCGTTCGGCGGCGGGGTCGGGCAGCGGTACGGCGGAGAGCAGCGCCCGGGTGTACGGGTGGCGGGGCCGTTCGAAGACGCTGGTGACCGGGCCCTGCTCGACCGTCCGGCCGAGGTACATCACGCTGACCCGGTCGGCGAGGTGCCGGATCACCGAGAGGTCGTGCGAGACGAACAGGTAGGACAGCCCGAGTTCGGCCTTGAGCGACTGGAGCAGGTTGAGCACCCCGGCCTGGATCGAGACGTCCAGGGCGGAGACCGGTTCGTCCAGCACCAGCAGTTTGGGCCGGACGGCGAGGGCCCGGGCGATGGAGATCCGCTGGCGCTGCCCGCCGGAGAACTGGTGCGGGTAGCGGACCGCGTGGTCCGGGTCGAGCCCGACCTGGCGGAGCAGCTCGGGCACCCGGCGGGCGGTCTCCTCGCGCGGGGCGTGCTGGGCGCGCAGCGGCTCGGCGACGATGTCGCCGACCGGCATCCGGGGGTCGAGGCTGGCCATCGGGTCCTGGAAGACGATCTGCAGTTCGGAGCGGAGCCGCTGGGTCTCGGCCCGGGTGAGCCGGGCGGTGTCGTGGCCGAGCAGCTCGATCCGGCCGGTCTCCGGGGCGCCCAGGCTCAGCAGCTCGAACAGCGTGGTGGACTTGCCCGAGCCGGACTCCCCGACCAGGCCGAGGGTCTCGCCCTGGCGCAGGTCCAGGTCGACGCCGTCCACCGCGTAGACCTCGCCGACCCTCCGCTTGAACACCGTGCCCTTGAGCAGCGGGAAGGTCTTGCCCAGCCCGCTCACCGAGAGCACCTGCGGCCGGGCCGAGCGGTCCCCGGCGGCGGGCCCCGGGGGCAGGTCCGGCACGGGGTACACCTCGCTCGGCGCGGGCCGCCGCTCGGCCAGCTCCGCCGACCGCACGCACGCGGCCAGGTGGCCGTCCGGGCCCGCCGGTCCGGCCTCGGTGCCCACCAGCTCGGGCTCGGCCGTCGAGCAGCGCTCCTCCGCGAGCGGGCAGCGCGCGGCGAACGGGCAGCCGGGCGGCAGTTCGGCCATCGGCGCCGGGGCGCCGGGGATCGGCACCAGCGGGCCGCCGCGCCCGTCCAGCCGGGGCAGCGCGCCGATCAGTCCGAGGGTGTACGGGTGGCGCGGCGCCGCGAACAGCTCGTCCACCCCGGCGGTCTCGACCACCCGGCCCGCGTACATCACGGCGACCCGGTCGGCCGCCCCGGCGATCACCCCGAGGTCGTGGCTGACCAGGACGAGCGCCGCGCCGGTCTCCTGCCGGGCGGTGCGCAGCACGTCGAGCACCTGGGCCTGGATGGTGACGTCCAGCGCGGTGGTGGGCTCGTCGGCGAGCAGGATGTCGGGCTGGTTGGCGATGGCCATGGCGATCATGGCGCGCTGGCGCATGCCGCCGGAGAACTCGTGGGGGAAGCTGTCCAGGGCCCGGTCGGGTGCCGGGATGCCGACCAGGTCGAGGAGTTCGGTGGCCCGGCGGCGGGCGGTGGCCCGGTCGACCGGCTGGTGGATCCGGACGGCCTCGGCGATCTGGTCGCCGATCCGGTAGACCGGGGTGAAGGCGGACAGCGGGTCCTGGAACACCATGGCGACCCGGCGGCCGCGGATCGCGGCGAGTTCCCTGCCGGGCAGGCCGACCAGTTCCCGGCCGTCCAGCCGCACCGAGCCCGCGATCCGGGCGGTGCCCGGCAGCAGCCCGAGCACGGACAGCGCGGTGACGGACTTCCCGGAGCCGGACTCGCCGACGATGCCGAGGGTCTCGCCGCGGCGCAGGGTGAGGTCCACCCCGCGTACGGCGGGCACCGGTCCGTGCGGGCCGGCGAAGTCCACCCGCAGGTCCCGGACGGCGAGCAGCGGGGTCTCGACAGCGGTGGTCACTTCTGCTTCCGCGGTGCTCACTTCTGCTTCCTCCGAAGGCGGCGGGTACGGCGCGGCGCGCCCCCGGCGGTGGGGTCGAGGGCGTCGCGGAGCCCGTCCCCGGCCAGGTTGACGGCGAGCACGAACAGCACCAGCAGTCCGGCCGCGAAGTAGAACATCCAGGGGAACACCGGGGCCTCGCCGGTTCCGGCGGCGAGCAGGGTGCCGAGCGAGACGTCCGGCGGCCGGACGCCGAAGCCGAAGTAGGAGAGGGCGGTCTCGCTCATCACCGCGCCGCCGACCGCGATGGTGGCGTCGACGATGAGGAAGGAGGCGACGTTCGGCAGGATGTGCCGGGTGATGATCCGCAGCGGCCGGACGCCCATGAACCGTGCGGCGCGGACGAATTCGCGCTCGCGCAGGGAGACGGTCATCGAGCGGACCACCCGGGCGGTGATCATCCAGTTGAACAGGGCGAGCAGCAGCACGAAGGCGATCCAGCCGCTGCTGCGCAGCCGGGGCGAGACCACGGTGATGATCAGGAAGCTGGGGAAGACCAGCATGAGGTCGACCAGGAACATCAGCGCCCGGTCGGTCCAGCCGCCGAAGTAGCCGGCGCAGGCGCCGACCAGGGAGGCCAGTGCGGTGGAGAAGAGCGCCACCAGCAGGCCGATGATCAGTGACTTCTGCAGTCCGCGGACGGTCTGGGCGAACACGTCCTGGCCGACCCCGTTGGTGCCGAACCAGTGGGCGCCGGAGGGGGGTTGGTGCAGGGCGGTGAAGTCGGGGGCGGCGTAGTCCCAGGGCGTCAGGTACGGCCCGCCGAAGGCGAGGACGAACAGCAGCAGGATCAGCACGGCCCCGGCCACGGCGCCGCGGGCGGCGAGCAGGCGGGCCAGGACGAGCCGGCCCCGTCCGCCGGCCCGGGGAGTGCCGGCGGGGGCGGAGGCGTCGGCGGTCCCGTGCGCGGGGTCGGGGGTCGGGGTGTCGGCGGTGGCGGCGACGGTCATCTCGGCTTCCTCCGGTCAGGACCGCACGCGCGGGTCGAGGGCGGCGTGCAGGGTGTCGGCGAGGAAGCCGGAGGCGAGCACGACGACGGCGGTGAACAGGTTGATCGCCACCACGGAGTTGACGTCCTGTTCGTTGATCGACTGGATCAGCCATTCGCCCATGCCGTGCAGCCGAAGATGGTCTCGGTGAAGATCGCGCCGGTGAAGATGCCCAGGAAGCTGTAGGCGAACATCGTCGACATGGGGATCACGGCGGTGCGCAGTCCGTGCTTGAGCAGGGCCCGGCGCCGGGTGAGGCCCTTGGCCTCGGCGGTGCGCAGGTAGTCGGAGCCGAGCACGTCGAGCATGGTGCCGCGCTGGTAGCGGCTGTAGGTGGCGAGGCCGCCGAGGGCGAGCGAGACGGTGGGCAGCAGCAGGTGCAGGGCCCAGTCGGCGAGGTGGGTGCCGAGGCCGCCGGCCAGTCCGGGGGTCTCGTAGCCGGTGAACGGGACGACGTCGTGGCCGGCCGCGTCCTTGGCGGCGATCGCGCCGTTCTTGAGCAGGAGGGCGACCAGGAAGACCGGGGTGGAGAGCAGGACGAAGGACAGCACGGTGAGCACCCGGTCGGAGATCCGGTACTGGCGCACGGCGCTCCAGGCCCCGGCGGCGACGCCGAGGACGGTGCCGAGCAGGCTGCCGATCAGCAGCAGGCGCAGCGAGACCCAGACCCGGCGGCCGAAGTCGTCGTTGACCGGGGTGTCGTGGATGGTCCGACCGAGGTCGCCGTGGAGCAGGCCGCCGGCCCAGTGGCCGAAGCGTTCGACGACCGGGGTGTGGTCGTTCAGGTTGAGCGCGGTGAGCTGGCGTTCGACCGATTCGGCGGCCGGGCGCGGCACCTTGGCGTCGAAGTAGGTGCGTGGTTGCAGGGCGCCGGCGGATATCGCGTAGGCCAGGAACACGGCGGCGAGCAGCAGCGCCGCGTAGTAGCTCAGCCGTTTCGACAGGTAGCGGAGCATCAGCGGCGGCCCGGGGTGGGGGCGGGGGCGACGCGTCTGGTGGGCATCGGGGGTGGCCTTCGGTCGGAGCCCGGTCAGGGCGTCAGGTGGCAGGGGCAGTGGGGGAGTTGGGGAACGCGCAGGTCGCAGTCTGGCACCGGGGTGCGGCTGCGATGTTGCGGCGGGATGTCCCTGTGTGACTTTTTGATCAGGCGTCCGCTCCTCCCCCTGGTGGCGGATCTGATCCGCTGTTACGTTCCTCTGGCTCGGTGCCGGATTGAGTGCCCACGCTCAAGCCCGGTCATGCCTCGTACGCCCCAACTCGTGTCACGAACCGGACGAACCCGACCCGTGACGCCCGCCCGACGCCTGCCACCGATCCCAGGGGGACCCTCATGGACGCTTCCAGCACCGCCCGTCGCCTCGGCCGGGCGACCGCCCTCGCCGTCGCCGTCGTGCTGGCGGCCACCGCGTGCACCTCGGGCGGGGGCGGTTCGGGCGCGGACGTGGCGAAGAGCGCGCCGCCGAGACAGGACTCCCAGGACATCAACGCCAAGCCGCTGGACCAGATCAAGGACGGCGGCGAGGTGCGGTTCCAGCTGGACCAGTGGATCGCCCAGTGGAACCCGCTCCAGGTGGACGGCGGTTCGTACACCGACACGGTGAGCCTGATCCGTGCCGTGGAGCCGACGCTGTTCAGCACCGACGCCTCCGGCACCTTCCAGCCGAACGCGAACTACCTGGTGGACGCCAAGGTCACCTCGACCTCGCCGCAGGTGGTCACCTACAAGCTGAACCCCAAGGCCAAGTGGTCGGACGGCAAGCCGCTCAGCTACCTGGACTTCAAGGCGGACTGGCAGACCAGCAACGGCAAGGACCCGGCGTACAACATCGCCGACCCGTCCGGCTACGAGCTGATCTCCGCGGTCGAGCAGGGCGCCGACCCGACCGAGGTGAAGGTGACCTTCGCCCAGCCGTACGCGGACTGGCAGGGCCTGTTCCGCCCGCTCATCCCGGCGGCGGCGATCTCGACCCCGGACGACTTCAACAAGGCCTGGGTGGAGAAGATCCCGATCACCGCGGGCGCGTTCAAGATCGGGACGGCCGACAAGACCGCGCAGACCCTCACCCTCGTCCCGGACCCGGCCTGGTGGGGGACCAGGCCCAAGCTGGACCGGATCACCTTCCGGGTGATGGACAAGTCGGCGAGCATCCAGGCCTACCTGAACAACGAGATCGACCTCGCCGCGGCCAGCACCGCCGCCGCGTACGGACAGCTCAAGAACGCCAAGGACTCCGTGATCCGGGCCGCCAGCCCGTGGGACGAGGTGCACATCTCCTTCGGCGGCAACGGCGCGCTGGCGGACCAGAAGGTCCGCCAGGCGCTCGGCAAGGCGCTCGACCGCTCGGCGCTGATCAAGATCGCCAACAACGGGGTGCCGGTCGAGTTCAAGCCGCTCGGCAACCACATCATCATGCCCAACCAGGTCGGGTACCAGGACAACTCCGGCGAATGGGCCAGGTTCGACCTGGCCGCCGCCAAGAAGGAGCTGGACGACGCGGGCTGGAAGGAGGCCGGCAGCGGTCAGCCGCGCACCAAGGACGGCAAGCCGCTGGAACTGCACTGGGTGCTCAGCGACGGCACCGTGCAGGCGCAGCTCGACCTCGCCACCGCGGCGGCGGCGATGTGGCAGGCGGCCGGGGTCAAGGTCGACCTGGACAAGGTGGCCGCCAACGACTTCTTCTCCAAGTACGTGACCCCGGGCAAGTTCGACCTCGCGAGCTGGCGCAACACCGACTCCTTCCCGAACTCCAAGAGCCTGGCCAACTTCCGCCTGCCGGTGGGCGACAACTCCTTCCAGAACCCGTCCCGCCTGGGCAGCCAGGAGATCGACGACCTGTTGAAGAAGGCGGCCGGGACGGTCGACCCGGCGGAGGCCGCGAAGCTCTACAACCAGGCTGACGCGAAGATCTGGGAGCTCGGCCACACCGTCGAGCTCTACCAGCGGCCCGCCGTGGTGGCGACCCGCAAGGGGCTCGCCAACTACGGGGCCTTCGGCCTCGCCCAGGAGGACTACACCAAGGTCGGCTGGGAGAAGTGACCCGGGCCGTCGCGGTGGCGACGGCGACCGCACGGCAGGCGCTGGCGAGCAGCGCGGTGATCACGAGGCCGGTGGTGCGGACACGGGTGGGCCGGCTACGCCGCCCCCGCTGTCCTGCCACCGGCCTTGACCTTCCGCGTTGCCCGCAGGCCGCCCGTGTCGTGGGGCCCCGCGAGGGGCCCGTGCTCGCTTCCAACCGGGGACGAATCTAGCGGGGCCGCCGGGCCGGTCGCGGCGCAGCGCGCGGGGCGCGCCCGGAAACCCGCCGCGCTGTCACCCACTTCGCGCACCGGGGCGTCAACTCTCGCTGACGGCAAGGAGAAAAGGGGCATACAAGGGCATCGTGCCCGGGTTCGAACGGAGTTGCCGCACCGGCGCACGCGCCCGCGCCGGTGCGTGCGTCGGACCCCGGCCACTGCCAGGATGCGCGGGACGGCGGGCCCAGCCGGGCCGCCCCCGCCCCGCCCCGACCCCCGGAGCAGCACCGATGGCCAGTGACCACGCCGCCGAGGCACCCCGAGCGCAGCACGTCGACCCGCCCCCGGTGCGCCGGATGGTCCCGCGCGACCGCGCCGAGCCGCACCGGGTCGCCACCCCGCTGGAACTCTTCTTCGACCTCTGCTTCGTGGTCGCGGTCGGCCAGGCCGGTCGGGAACTCGCCCACTCCCTGGCCGCCGGGCACTACGGCGAGGGCCTGCGCGGCTACACGATGGTCTTCTTCGCCATCTGGTGGGCCTGGATGAACTTCACCTGGTTCGCCTCCGCGTACGACTGCGACGACGTGCCGTACCGGGTCACCACCCTGGTGCAGATCGCCGGGGTGCTGATCCTGGCCGCCGGGGTGCCGAGGATGTTCGAGACCCAGGACCTGACACTGGGGATCACCGGCTACGTGGTGATGCGCCTGGCGATGGTCACCCAGTGGCTGCGCGCGGCGTCCGGCGAACAGGGTGAGGCCCGCCGGGTCGCGCTGCGCTACGCGGCGGGGATCACGCTGTGCCAGCTCGGCTGGGTGGTGGTGCTGCTGCTGCCGGACGCCGCCCGGCCGGTGGTCATCCCGATCGGCGTGCTGTGCGAGCTCGCCGTGCCGGTGGTCGCCGAGCTGCGGGCGCAGACCTCCTGGCACCCGCACCACATCGCCGAGCGGTACGGGCTGTTCACCCTGATCGTGCTCGGTGAGACGGTGGCCGCCGCGACGGTGGCGGTGCAGTCGGCGGTGGACGAGCACGAGGGGCTGGGCCGGCTGGTGCCGGTGGCGGTCGGCGGGCTGCTGATCTGCTTCGCGGCCTGGTGGATCTACTTCGCCCGGCCGGTCCACGACCACCTGCGCTCCAACCGGCAGGCCTTCGCCTGGGGGTACGGGCACTACCTGGTGTTCGGCTCGGCGGCGGCGATCGGCACCGGGCTGGAGGTGGCGGTGGAGTCGGCCGTGCACAAGGCGGAGATCTCCGAGACGGCCGCCACCGCGACGGTCACCGTGCCGACCGCGGTCTACCTGGTGACCGTCTGGTACCTGCACTCCCGGCACACCAAGCGCGGGCCGGTCGCGCAGTCGATCGCGCCGCTCGGGGCGGCGCTGGTGCTGGCCTGCACCGCGCTCGGCGGCCCGGGGGTGCTGGCCGCGGGCCTGGTGTGCGCGCTGATGGTCGCGGTGGGGGTGCTGGTCCACAGCCGGGAGGGCCGGGAGGACCGGCGGGCGCAGGTCTAGACCCGTTCCAGCAGGAAGGGCTCGTGCCGGGCCAGCCAGTCCAGGTAGGCCGGGTTGACCTTGGCCAGGTCCAGGTAGGCGGCGCGCAGTTCACCGTAGAGCGCGTCCAGGGCGGGCTGGCTGAGCACCCGGGGGCGCCAGGTGAACAGCAGCCGGACGGCCAGCGGGTCCCCGTGCACCGGGCGGACCACCGTGCCGGGCCCGGGCAGCGAGGTCGGCTGGCAGGGGCGGACGGCCTCGCCGGAGGCGACCAGCTCGGCGGCGGTGGCGTTGTCCCGCACCTGCACCACCCGGGGGTTGAGCCCGGCCTCGCTGAACACCCGGCGCATCGCGGCGTACTCGTGGTCGGCGGTCGGGTCGACCATCCAGGTGTCCTCGGCGAGGTCGGCGAGGTGGACCACCGGCCGGGCGGCGGCCGGGTGCCCGGCGGCGAGCGCGACGAACTGCGGCTCGCGGGCCATCAGCACCCGGTGCTCGGCGTCCGGCGGGACCCGCAGCGGGAAGCCCTCGCTCTCGTACACGAAGGCCACGTCCAGCTGGTCGGAGGCGACCATCCGCAGCAGCGCGCTGGCGGAGATGTCGACGTGGATGGTGGTGTCGGTGTCCGGCAGCCGCTCGTGCACCCGGCGCAGCCAGGCGGCGACGGCCCGGCTGCCGACGCTGCCGATCCGCAGCCGGCGCTGCCGGCCGGGCCCCGCGGTGTCGCGGGCCTCCTGCCGGGCGGCGGCGACCAGGGCGGCCATCTCGCTGATCACCGGCCGGGCCCGGGACAGCACCGAGTGGCCGAGCGCGGTGGGCCGGCTGCCGGTCTGCTCGCGGGTGAACAGGGTTCCGCCGATGGCCCGTTCGATGCGGTGCAGCTGGGTGGTGAGGGAGGGCTGGGTCATGCCGAGTTGGAGCGCGGCCTTGCGGAGGCTGCCGGTGTCGGCAATCGCGCACAGCACCCGGAGGTGTCTCACGTCGAGCTCCACGACGGGAGCATAGACGTCACCGAGCCACATCGCCAAGGACATGACAGAAAATCAAGTGTGCAGCGACTGGCCGCGCGACGGACCGCACAGCGGATCGCGCGGCGGATCCCGGCACCCCCGGCACCGGTATGCGGCCGGACTATCGCCGGTTGACATCATCCGCGACGGGCCCGGACGGGTCGAAGCTCGGGGACACCGCACCGCCCCGGCCCCGGCCGGGACGGCCCCCACCGCGCGCCGCCACCGTACGGCCGACCCCCACCGGCCCCGGCGGGCCGGCGCGCCCCGGAATCCGGAGCCCCCACATGAAGCGATCCGTGCTGTCCGCGACCCTGGGCCTGGCCCTCGCCGGCGCCCTGGTCCTGCCCGCCACCGCCGTCGCCGCGCCCGCCGCCCCGGCCGTCCACGGCCACACCACGTCGAGGTACGCCGGTTCGGCCGAGGAGGCCGCGAACAACCAGGCGTTCTTCCGGGCCGTGATGGCCTCCGTCGCGGCCAAGCGGGCCGCCGACCCCGGCCTGACCACCGTCACCGTCACCTACGACGCCTCCAACGCCCCCTCCTTCGCCGGCGACATCGCCAACGCCGCGCAGATCTGGAACGGCTCGGTGCACAACGTCCAGCTCCAGGAGGCGAGCGGCGGCACCGGCGACTTCTCGTACAACGAGGGCGACGACCCGAACGGCTCGTACGCCAGCACCGACGGACACGGGCACGGCTACATCTTCATCGACCACCAGCAGGCCCAGCAGTACTACTCGCTCCGGATCGTCGCCCACGAGACGGGGCACGTGCTCGGCCTGCCCGACGACTACTCCGGTCCGTGCAGCGAACTGATGTCGGGCCACGGCCCCGGTACGTCCTGCACCAACGCGCACCCCGACGCCAACGAGAGCGCGCAGGTCGACTCGCTCTGGGCGAACGGCGTGGCGGCGGCCAACTGACCTTCCCGGCAGGTGAATCGGGTGCGGCGGCCCGCCCGGCCGGAAACGGGCGGCCCGCCGCATGGGTACTTCCCCGCCTCGGAGCCTAGCCGCCCCCGGAACGGAATGCCAGGGGCATGGCTAGGTCAAGACGAGGAAAAGACGGCCCGAATCCGGCGGGGGCCGGGGGTATTGGACCGGGCTATCGGTGGTTGACATCATCCGCCGGGCCGCCGGGCTGCCCGAAGCTCTGGGGACACCCGGTCGCCAGGTGCCCCCCGAGCCGGCCCCCAACCCGGCTGCGGCACCCGGGACCGGAACCCCCCACTTCCAGGACCCCTTCAGGAGCCCCCACATGAAGCGATCCGTGCTGTCCGCGACCCTCGGCCTCGCCCTCGCGGCGGGCCTCGCCGTGCTGCCCACCACCGCGGCCGCCGCCGCCCCGGCCGCCCCGGCCGTCCAGGGCTACACCGCGTCGACGTACGCCGGTTCGGCCCAGGAGGCGGCCGACAACCAGGCGTTCTTCCAGGCCGTGATGGCCTCCGCCAAGGCCAAGCAGGCCGCGAGCCCGGGCCTGGCCACCGTCGTGGTCACCTACGACGCCAGCTCCGCGCCGTCCTTCCGCAACCAGATAGCCAACGCCGCGCAGATCTGGAACGGCTCGGTCGGCAACGTCCGGCTGCAGGCAGGCTCCAACGCCGACTTCGCCTACTACGAGGGCAACGACAGCCGCGGCTCCTACGCCAGCACCGACGGCCACGGGCGCGGCTACGTCTTCCTCGACTACCAGCAGAACCGGCAGTACAACTCGGTCCGGGTGACGGCGCACGAGACCGGGCACGTGCTCGGCCTGCCGGACCACTACTCCGGCCCGTGCAGCGAGCTGATGTCGGGCGGCGGCCCCGGCACCTCCTGCACCAACCCGTACCCGAACAGCGCCGAGCGCAGCCGGGTCAACTCGCTCTGGGCCCGCGGCTGACAACACCCGTGAGCGCCCCGGCCCGGCCGCGTCCGCAGCGGCCGGGCCGGGGCGTCGCCGCAGGCGGGTGCGGCGGGTGCGGCCGGACTGTCGGTGCCGCGTGCGAGCATGCGGGCGAGACCCGTTCGCCCGCGATCCGAGAGGCGCCCCCGCCATGCCCCGTTCCGTCCCCGAGCAGCTCGCCGACCTCCCGTACGCCGAGCTGCTGCGCCCGCACACCGGCCCGCTGCGCAGCGACGAGCGGTACGACACCGCGCACTTCGACGGCGGTCAGCGCACCGACGAGTCGGGTGCCGGGGCGGCCTTCCTGGAGTGCGCCTTCACCGGGGTCGCGCTCAGCGGGGTCAAGCTGCGCCAGGCCCGGTTCAACGAGGTCTGGGTGCAGGCCGGCCGCTGGGTGGCCTGCGACCTGAGCGAGACCGAGTGGCAGGACAGCTCCTTCGTCGGCGGCGTGCTGGCCGGGATCGCCGGGTACGGCTCGGCGCTGCGCCGGGTGGTGTTCCGCGGCTGCAAGCTGGAGGCGGTCAACCTGCGTGCGGCCGTGCTGCGGGACGTGGTGTTCGAGGACTGCCTGCTGCGCGACGTGGACTTCGGCGAGGCGAAGCTGACCGGGGTGTCCTTCCCCGGCTCGACGCTGGAGGAGGTGCGGCTGCGCGGGGCCGTGCTGAGCAAGGTGGACCTGCGCGGGGCCGCCCGGCTCGGACTGGTGGACGGCCACCAGGGGCTGCGTGGGGCGGTCATCAGCTCGCCCCAACTGCTGGAGCTGGCGCCGCAGTTCGCCCAGGCGCTGGGGATCGAGGTGAAGGACCGCTGAGCCGCCCGCGCCCTCCCCGGCGCTCCGGGAACGCCCTCCTCGGCACTCCTGGAACCTCCTCGACCGATCAGCCTGGCGTTCAGCCCGGCGTCGCTCGGTGACCCACGGGCGAACAGTCCGACAAACCTGCTGCGCGCATCTGGTGGCCCGCTCCGGTGGCGGTGGAGACTGCTCCGCGATCGATGGCCCCCGAGTTGTGTACACAACATCGCCAGTGAAGGGACGGACCGGACTGATGGCCGAGTTGAGTCGTAGAAAGTTCGTCACGCTGTCCGGCGCCGCCGCGGCAGGCCTCGCGGTGGCCGGCGCCGGCGCCGGGGCCGAGGACGCCGCGGCCGCCTCCAGCACCACGCTCAGCACCACCGGCACCATCACCGACGTGCAGCACGTGGTGATCCTGATGCAGGAGAACCGCAGCTTCGACCACTACTTCGGCACCCTCAAGGGCGTCCGCGGCTTCGCCGACCGGGCCGCCATCCAGATCTCCGGCGGCTACAGCGTCTTCAACCAGCCGAACGGGCTGTTCGCCCGCCAGTACCCGTGGGCCTTCAACCCCTCCGGCGCGAGCGGCTCCCCGGAGACCCAGGCGCAGTGCAACGGCGACCTCTCGCACGCCTGGTCCGACCAGCACAAGGCCTGGAACGGCGGCAAGATGGACTCCTGGGTGTCCGCCAAGGGCACCGTCCGCACCCTCGGCCACCTCCAGCGCGGCGACATCCCGTTCCACTACGCGCTGGCCGACAACTGGACCATCTGCGACGCCTACCACTGCTCGGTGCTGAGCGCGACCGGCCCCAACCGCACCTACCACTGGAGCGGGACGATCGACCCGGCCGGCACCGCCGGCGGCCCCGCCTACGACGGCGGCTCCGAGTCCAACCTGCGCTGGCAGACCTACGCCGAGGCGCTGGAGGCCGCCGGCGTCAGCTGGAAGGTCTACCAGAACGCCGCCGACAACTTCGGCGACAACGCCCTCGCCTACTTCAGCCAGTTCACCGGCGCGGCGGCCGGCAGCCCGCTGGCCGTCAAGGGCATGGGCTCGGTGCCCAAGGTCACCGGCCGGACCCCGGACGACATCGCCGCCGCGATCCGCTCCGACGTGCTGAACGGCACCCTGCCGCAGGTCTCCTGGATCGTCGCCGACCAGCAGTCCTCCGAGCACCCCTACGCCACGCCCGAGGACGGCGCGCACTTCGTCCACCTGGTCATGGACTCCCTGAACGCGGACCCCAACGTGTTCAACTCCACCGTCCTGCTGATCAACTACGACGAGAACGACGGCTTCTTCGACCACGTCCCGCCGCCGGCCGCGCCCGCGGGCACCGCGGGGGAGTTCTACAACTCCACCAACATCGGCCTCGGCTTCCGCGTCCCGCTGATCGCCGTCTCCCCGTGGACCCGCGGCGGCTGGGTCAACTCCGAGACCTTCGACCACACCTCGGTGCTGCGCTTCCTGGAGGTGTGGACCGCCGCCCTCGGCACGCCCGCCACCAGCCCCAACATCAGCGCCTGGCGCCGCCAGGTCTGCGGCGACCTCACCTCGGTCTTCGACTTCGCCAACCCGGTGTACGGCCTGCCCGCACTGCCCGACACCTCGCAGACCATCGGCCTGGCCACCTGCGGCCCGCTGCCCAACCCCTCACCCGCCGACAACGCGCTGCCCGCCCAGGAGCCCGGCACCCGCCCGGCCCGCGCCCTGCCGTACCAGCCCAACGCCAACCTGGACCACCTGGAGTTCGGCTCGGGCGGGGTGATGAAGGTCTGGATCGCGATGGCGAACACGGGCACCGCGGCCGTGAACTCCGCGCACTTCGCGGCCTACGCCAACGCCTACCGCAGCGGCGGGCCCTGGCAGTACACCGTCGCCCCGGGCGCCAGCACCAGCGACTTCTTCAACTGCGGCACCAACTTCGGCGGCGGCCCGTACGACCTCACCGTGGTCGGCCCCAACCGCTTCCTGCGCCGCTTCAAGGGCGACGCCACCAAGGCGGGCAAGAACGCGGCCGTCACCGCCTCGTACGCGGTCGAGCCGGGCAGCGGCAAGCTCGCCGTCTACTTCAAGCTGGCCAACTCCGGCACCGCCCCGATGACCTTCACCATCACCTCCACCAACTACCGCACGGACGGGCCCTGGACGTACCGGGTCCCGGCCGGCGGCAGCGTCAGCGACTTCTTCAACGCGGTCGCCTACAACAACGGCTGGTACGACTTCACCGTCACGGTGGACGCCGACAGCAGCTGGTCGCAGCGCTTCACCGGCCACCTGGAGACGGGCGCGCCCAGCGTCAGCGGCTGACCGTCCCGGTCGGACCGTCCCGGTTCACGCGTACGGGCCCCGGGGGAACCACGGATCGTGGACCTCCCGGGGCCCGGACGGCGTCAGCAGGGTGACGGTGAGCGGCCCGGCCGCGTACTCGGCGAGGTGCACCGCGCCGTAGCGGGTCTCCAGCTCGGCCTGCACCGGCACCGGCAGCTTGCTCAGCGCCCGCCGCAGCTGCAGCGCGTCCCGTCGGCTGACCGGGTGCGGGGTGCGCAGCACCAGCCGCAGCGGGCTGAGCGGTCCGGCCACCGGGACGCCGGTGCCCAGCTCGTAGCCGACCGCGCCGATCGGGCCCCAGGCCAGCCGGTGGTCCGCGACCAGCCGGCCGACCTCCGGCAGCAGGGCCAGCGCCGGGACACCGGTGACCCGCCCGGGGTCCAGCAGTTCCCGCCGGCCGACCAGCTGCTCGGGCCGCAGGGTCCGGGCCACCGCGGCCCAGGGCGCGAGGGCGTCCAGTCGCTGCCCGGGGCGCGGGCCGCGGACGGTGACCGGGATCCAGTGCTCGGGGGCGGCCTGCCGGCCCCGGGTGCAGCGCCGCGGGCGCGGGACGTCCACCGGGGCGTCGGCCGGCGAGGGCGCCCGGCCGACGGTGACCCACGGGTGCGCCCGCAGTACGGCCCGGGCCCAGTCCGGCAGCTCGCCGCCGGCCAGTGGGCGCAGCGAGCTCGGGCACTGCATCAGCAGCAGGTCGTGGGGGCCGGGCAGCCGTCCGTCCAGCGCGGCCAGCGCGCCGACCCGGCGGCGCGGTCCGTCGTGCAGTTCCTCGGTCGAGTTCCTCACACCGCCACCCTCCGCCCGTCCCGCGCCGCCCGGCTACGGCCCTTGGGCGCGTCGGGCCGGGACCAAAGGCTCAACGTGCGACCGCCGACTCCCGGTGTGAGAGTGGGGGACAGCCCGGTAATCCGTTCGGAGGAGGAGTCATGGGCATCCTCGACAGGATCTTCCACAGGGGCCACGAGGCCGGTGGCGCGGAGGCCGCCGAGCGTGCCGCGCTCGCCCACGACGAGGCCGCCGACGCGTACAGCGACGAGGTCGAACGGAGCAGGCAGACGCAGGAGCGGACGGCCGCCCAGGAGGAGGCCGACCGGCGCGCCGCCGAGAACATGACGGCCGAGGGCGACCCCTGGGACTGAGCCCGGACGGGCCCGCCGCCGTCAGCGCTCCCGCGGCGGCAGCGGCGGGCGCCGCAGGTCGGGCCGGGGCGTGGACTCCGGCGGGGGCGCCGCGGCCGGGGCGTCCTCCAGCAGGTCCAGGGCCAGTTGGACGGCGGTGACCAGCTCCGGGTGGCGCCCCCGCGCCCAGTCCCGCGGGGTGCGCAGCACGTGCACGTCCGGCTCGACGCCCCGGTTCTCCACCGACCAGCCGAGCCCGCCGCTGAACCAGGAGGCGTTCTTCGGCACCGAGATCTGGGTGCCGTCGCCCAGGGTGTGCCGCCCGGTCATCCCGACCACTCCGCCCCAGGTCCGGTTGCCGATCACCGGGCCGAGGCCGAGCAGCTTGATCGCCGCGATGATCACGTCCCCGTCCGAGCTGGTGGCCTCGTCCGCGAGTGCCACCAGGGGGCCGCGCAGGGCGTGCCGGGGCCAGCGGACGGGCTGGCGGTCGCGGCTGAAGTCCCAGGCGAGGACGTGCCGGGTGAGCTTCTCCAGGACGAGTTCGGAGACGTTGCCGCCGGCGTTGCCGCGTACGTCGAGGACCAGCGCGGGCTTGTCCAGTTCGCGCCGCAGGTCCCGGTTGAACTGCGCCCAGCCGGAGCCGCCGAGGTCCGGGATGTGCAGGTAGCCGCACCGGCCGTCGCTGAACTCCCGTACCAGGGAACGGCGTTTGGCCACCCAGTCCTGGTAGCGGACGGCCCGTTCGTCGGTCAGCGGGGTGACGGTGATCCGCCGCACCGGGCCGTCCGGGCCGCTGCGCAGGGCGAGTTCGACGGTGGTGCCGCCGGTGCCGGCCAGCAGCGGCAGCGGGCCGCGCACCGGGTCCACCGGGCGGCCGCCGACCTCCAGCAGTTCGTCGCCGTCCCGGACGCCCTGGGCGGCCAGCGGGGCGCGGGCACGCGGGTCGGAGGACTCGCCGGGCAGCACCCGGTCGACCAGCCAGCGGCCGTCGGGGGCGCGGTGGGCGTTGGCGCCGAGCAGGCCGAGCGGCTGCTGGGCGAGGCCGGGGCCCTCGGCGCGCCGGGAGGGGGTGACGTAGGCGTGCGAGGTGCCGAGCTCGCCGAGGAGTTCGCGCAGCAGGTCGGCGAAGTCGTCGGGTGAGCAGACGCGGTCCAGCAGCGGTTCGTACTGGGCGACCAGCGCGGGCCAGTCCAGGCCGGACATCCGCTCGTCCCAGAACTGGTCCCGGACGATCCGGGCCGCCTCGTGGTACGCCTGGCGCCACTCGGCGGCCGGGTGCACGGTGTGGGTGATCCGGCGCAGGTCGACGGCGGTCCCGGCGGAGGGGGCGGCGACCGGGATCACCCGCAGCGTCCCGGCCGAGTAGACCGCGATCGAGCCGCCGTCCCCGGAGACGGCGTAGCCGTCCAGCTTGTCGACCAGGGTGCTGCGGGTGCCCCGGGCCAGGTCGAAGTGCTCCAGGGAGGGGCGGCCGGAGGTGTCGTCGGGGTTGGCGAAGGTCTGCCCGAGGGTGCCGGAGATCGGCCAGCGCAGCCAGACCAGGCCACCGCGCACCGCGTCGGTGGCCGAGTACTTGGAGGCGATCACCGGGAACTGGAGCAGCCGCTCGCCGATGCCCGCCGGGTCGACCCGGACGGTGCCGTCGCCGTCCCCGCGCGGGGCGGCCTCCTCGGCGGGCGCGGCGAACGGGGAGGGGGTGTCGGCGGCGAGCGGGACGAGGTACGGGCGGCAGCCGACCGGGAAGGAGAGGTCGCCGGTGTGCACGTCGTGGACGGGGTCGAAGCCGCGCCAGGACAGGAAGGCCAGGTAGCGGCCGTCCCGGGTGAACACCGGCTGCTCGTCCTCGAACCGGCCGTCGGTGACGTCGGTGGTCGGGGCGGGGGCGTCGGTGCGGGTGAGCCGGATCCGGCGCAGCGAGCGCCCGGCGGCCGGCTGGGACCAGGCGACCCAGTGCGAGTCGGGGGAGAACCGGGCGCCGGTGACCGGCCCGTGCTCGGAGGCGGCCAGTTCGCGCACCGCGCCGTCCTCGGCGGAGACCAGCAGCAGCCGGCCGTCCGAGGTGGTGGCGGCGAGCCGGGAGCCGTCGGGGGCGGCGGTGAGCTCCAGGACCCGGCCGAGCCGGCCGGCGGCGAGCACCCGGTGGCGGTGGGCCGTCGTCTCCTGGTGCGACGCCGTCTCCTGGTGGCCCGGCAGCGGCATCACCTCGATCGCGTCGGCGCCCTCGGCGTCGGTGATCCAGGCCGCCTCGCCGGTGTGCCCGAGCACCACCGGCAGCCGGGTGCGCACCCCGGGGGTGTCGGCGAGCGCCCGGGCCGGGCCGTCCTTGTGGGTGAGCCAGTACTGGCTGCCGCGCACGGTGATCACCCCGGCCCGGCCGGTCCGGTCGCAGGCGAGGTCCTTGACCTGGGAGGCCGCACTGACCTGGTACGGGCGGCGGCCGGCCCGGGCGCCGCCGAGCGGCACCCGCAGCCGGTGCGGGGCGGGGGCGTCCAGGCCGTCCAGCAGCCAGAGGTCGCCGGCGTGCTGGTAGACGATCCGGGTGCCGTCGGTGGCGGCCTCGCGGGCGTAGTAGGAGGCGTGGTCGGAGTGCCGGCGCAGGTCGGTGCCGTCGGGGCGGCAGGAGTAGAGGTTGCCGATGCCCTCGTGGTCGGAGAGGAAGGCGATCCGGTCGCCGACCGGCATGGGGGAGGCGAGGTGGCCGGTGTGCCCGGGGAGGATCGGCTCGCCGTCCACCCAGAGCCGGCCGGTCGCGCCGCCGCGGTAGCGCTTCCAGGCGGCGGGCTCGTGCGGGGCGGCGCCGGTGAGCAGGACGGTCCGGTCCCGGCTGAGCTGGGCGTCGCCGACCGGGCCCCAGGGCATCCGGCGGCCGGGGGAGCCGTCGGGCGGCAGGGCGTGCGCCCAGGTGTAGTGGCCGAAGGGCTCGTGGAAGGAGGTGACGGCCAGCACCTCGCCGTCCGGCAGCCAGCCGCGCACCCGGGTGTCCTGGCTGCCCCAGTGGCTGAGCCGGCGGGTCTCGCCGCCCTCGACCGGGGCGGTCCACACCTCGGGGGTCAGGCCGAGCCAGCTGGTCCAGGCGAGGGTGGTGCCGTCGGGGGAGAAGCGGGGGTGGCTGACCCGGGTGCGGTCGCAGCCGACCCGCCAGGCCCGGCCGGTGGCGGCGGCCCCGGGCTCCAGCGGGGCGATCCAGACGTCGTCCTCGGCGGTGAAGGTGAGCAGGCCGCCGTGCAGGTGGGGGTGGCGGAGGTAGCCGGGCGGGGTCACTCCTCCATCCTTCGACGGGGTGTCACCCGCGGCAACCGGAGACCACCCTCCCGCACCGGTCTGGACCATTGACAGCGCACTGCCGGATCCATTTCAGTGGTCTAGTCCAACTTGGGTGCCAGGCCGGGCCGTTCCCCCCACTGGCGCGTGCTCCGGCGTGCCCTCGGACGTCCCCCACGACCGTGCCACCGCAGGAGCACCCGCATGCGCAGAACCCTGAGAAACGGCCTCGCCGCCGGCACCGCCTCCGCCCTCGCCGCGGCCACCCTGGTCGGCGTCACCCTCGGCCTGGCACCCGCCGCCTCGGCCGGCGAGTTCCTGGTCAACGGCGGCTTCGAATCCGGCTCGCTCGGCCCCTGGAGCTGCACCGGCAACTCCGGCAGCGTCGTCACCAGCCCGGTGCACGGCGGCAGCCACGCGCTCGCCGCCGCGGCCACCGCGGGCGACACCGCCCAGTGCGCCCAGACCGTCGCCGTCGCACCGAACACCACGTACACGCTCAGTGCCTGGGTCAACGGCTCCTACGTCTACCTGGGCGTCGACGGCGGCGGCCCCAGCACCTGGACGCCCGGCACCGGCGGCGGCTACCAGAAGCTCAGCCTCGGCTTCACCACCGGTGCCAACCAGACCACCGCCACCGTGTACACCCACGGCTGGTACGGACAGGGCACCTACTACGCGGACGACGTCTCGCTGGACGGCCCGGGCGCCCCCAGCCCGACGCCGACGCCGACGCCGACACCCACTCCGACTCCGACCCCGACGCCCACGCCCACGTCCACGCCGACCGGGACCCCGACGGGCACGCCCACCGGGACCCCGACCGGGACCCCCGCCGGCAACCACACCCTGGTCGGCTACCTGCACGCCAGCTTCGCCAACGGCGCGGGCTACACCCGGATGGCCGACGTCCCCAACTCCTGGGACATCATCGACCTCTCCTTCGGCGAGCCCACCTCCCCGACCTCCGGCGACATCCGCTTCAACCGCTGCTCGGCCACCGACTGCCCGACCGTCGAGTCCGACGCCGACTTCAAGGCCGCCATCGCCGCCAAGCGCGCCCAGGGCAAGAAGGTGCTGATCTCGATCGGCGGCCAGAACGGCCAGGTCCAGCTGACCACCACCGCCGCCCGGGACACCTTCGTCAGCTCGGTCTCGGCCATCATCGACAGGTGGGGCCTGGACGGACTGGACATCGACTTCGAGGGCCACTCGCTCTCCCTCGACACCGGCGACACCGATTTCAAGAACCCGAAGAGCGCGGTCGTCGTCAACCTGATCTCGGCGCTCAAGACCCTCAAGGCCAAGTACGGTCCGGGCTTCGTGCTGACCATGGCGCCGGAGACCTTCTTCGTCCAACTCGGCTACCAGTACTACGGATCCGGCCCCTGGGGCGGTCAGGACCCGCGCGCCGGGGCGTACCTGCCGGTGATCTACGCGCTGCGCGACGACCTCACCCTGCTGCACGTCCAGGACTACAACTCCGGCTCCGTCATGGGCCTGGACAACCAGTACCACTCGATGGGCGGCGCCGACTTCCACGTCGCGATGACCGACCTGCTGCTCAGCGGCTTCCCGGTGGCGGGCAACACCAACAACGTGTTCCCGCCGCTGCCCGCCTCGAAGGTCGCCATCGGCATGCCGGCCACCACCAACGCGGGCAACGGCTACGTCGCCCCGGCCGAGGTGGACAAGGCCCTGGACTGCCTCACCAAGCTGGCCAACTGCGGGACGTACGTGCCGCGTTCGGGTGCCCAGCCGAAGCTGGCCGGGCTGATGACCTGGTCGGTCAACTGGGACCAGTTCGGCGGCCGGGAGTTCTCCAAGAACTTCGACGCCTACTTCGGCCGCTGACCGGAGGCGGGGTCCGCACCCGTCGGGCGCGGACCCCGCGCGGCGCCGTCAGGCCGTCAGCAGCCGCTTCGCCCCCTCCACCACCGCCGGGGAGGCCTTCGCGAGGGAGCCCGCGGCGTACGGCGGCTGCGGGTCGTACTCGATGAGCAGCTGGATCGCCTGCGCGGTCCCGTCCCCGGCGATCAGGCCGGCCAGCCGCAGCGCGAGGTCGATCCCGGCCGAGACCCCGGCCGCGGTCGCGTACTTGCCGTCGACCACGATCCGCTCGGTGCCGGTGGGCTCCGCCCCGAACCGGGTCAGGCCGTCCAGCACGCCCCAGTGGCTGGTGGCCCGGCGGCCCTCCAGCAGGCCGGCGGCGGCGAGGATCAGCGAGCCGGAGCAGACCGAGGTGGTCCAGGTGGTGGTCGCGTCCACCCGGCGCACCCAGTCGAGCACCGCCGGGTCCGTCAGCTGCGCCTCCGTCCCGGGCCCGCCGGGGACCAGCAGCACGTCGGCGGAGTCCACCTCGTCCAGGGTGGCGTCCGCGGTCAGCGCCAGGGTCATGTCGGAGCGGACCGGGCCGGGCTTCGCGGCGGTGAACACCACCTCGGCCCCGGGGATCCGGGACAGCACCTCGTACGGGCCGACCGCGTCCAGGGCGGTGAAGTCGTCGTAGAGCAGGAACGCGATGCGCATCAGTGACCTCCATCGGGCTGTGGACCGCCGGCCGGTGGACCGTCGGGCCGGGAACGGAAGCGGCGGCGGTACTCGGCGGGCGGGGCGGCCACGGTCCGGACGAAGGCGCGCCGCATCGCCTCCGGGGTGCCGTAGCCGCAGGAGCGCGCGATCGCCTCGACGCCGTCGTCGGTGTCCTCCAGCAGCCGCCGGGCGGCCTCCAGTCGGACCCCGTCCACGTACCGGCCCGGGGTCACCCCCACCTCGGCGGCGAAGGCCCGGGCGAAGTGCCGCGGCGACAGCGCCGACCGCCGGGCCAGCTCCTCCACCGAGAGGTCCGCCCCGGGGTGCTCGGCGATCCACCGCTGCACCTCGCGCAGCGGCTGCCGGGCCGCCACCTGGGCGGCCAGCTGGGTGCTGAACTGGGCCTGGTTGCCCGGCCGGCGCAGGAAGACCACCAGGTGACGGGCGATCAGCAGCGCGGCGTCCCGGCCGTGGTCCTCCTCGACCAGGGCCAGCGCCAGGTCGATCCCGGCGGTGACCCCGGCCGAGGTGGCGACGCGCCCGTCCCGGACGTGGATTGGGTCCGGGTCGACCGCCACGTCGGGGAACCGGCGGGCCAGCTCCCCGCAGTACGCCCAGTGGGTGGTCGCCCGGCGACCGGACAGCAGTCCCGCCTCGGCGAGCAGGAAGGCCCCGGTGCACACCGACACCACCCGCTCGGCCCGGTCGGCCAGCTCCCGGATCCGCGCCACCAGCGCGCCGTCCGGGTGCTCGAAGTCCACCCCGCCGGGGACCAGCAGCGTGTGCACCGGCCCGACCTCGGCGAGGTCGGCGTCCGGCAGCAGGCGCAGCCCGCTGGAGCTGCGCACCGGCCGGCCGCCGGCGGAGGCGGTGGTCACCCGGTAGGCGCCCGGCTGCCCGGCGGCCGCGCCCGCCCCCGCGAACACCTCCAGGGGGCCGGTCACGTCCAGGCTCTGCACGTCGTCGTAGAGGACGACGACCACGCTGCGCGCTCTCATGCGGCCAGCCTGTCACCGGCCCGCGACGGCAGCAATGACCGGTTTCCCACCTTTCCTGCCACGGGGCGCGCGGGTACGCCGGAACGCCGAGAGGCCCCTTGCTCTCGCAAGGGGCCTCTCGGCTGTCTGTGCGCCGCCAGGGACTCGAACCCCGGACCCGCTGATTAAGAGTCAGCTGCTCTAACCAACTGAGCTAGCGGCGCCTGCTGACGTGGAGAACATTACCTGGTCAGCGGCCGAAACACACAATCGGCCCGGAGGCCCTCAGGCGGTCAGCACCACCTTGCCGCGGACGTGCCCGGTGGCGACCAGCCGGTGCGCCTCGGCGGCCTTCTCCAGCGGCAGCGTCTCGGCGATCTCCAGCCGCAGCCCGCCCGCCTCCCACAGCCGGACCAGCTCGGCCAGCCGCTCGGCGGTGCGCGGCCCGCGCAGCCCCCGGACGCCCAGCCGCTCGGCCTCCGGGTAGTCGACCACGGTGCCGATCCGGGCCCGGTCGGCGACCAGCTCGACGGAGGCGGCCAGCGCGCCCCGCCCGGCCGCGTCGAAGGCCGCGTCCACCCCCTGCGGTGCGACCGCCCGGACCCGCTCGACCAGCCCCTCGCCGTACGCGACCGGGATCGCGCCCAGTCCGCGCAGGTAGGCGTGGTTGCGCTCGCTCGCGGTGCCGACCACGGTGGCGCCCAGCGCGCGGGCGAGCTGGACGGCGACGGTGCCCACCCCGCCGGAGGCGCCGTGCACCAGCACGGTCTCCCCGGGGCCGACCCCGAGCAGGTCGAGCGCCACGTGCGCGGTCTGCCCGGAGGCGGAGAGCGCGCCGGCCTGCTCCCAGGGCATCCCGGCGGGCTTGGCCACCAGCTGGCCGGCGTCCACCGTGACCAGCTCGGCCTGGCAGCCCAGCACCCGGAAGCCCAGCACCTCGTCGCCGACCCGCCACGGCCCGGCGCCCGGCCCGAGCCGGTCCACCACCCCGGCGAACTCGTTGCCCAGGACGAACGGCTCCGCGGCCACCAGCCCCGGCGGGCGGAAGCCCTCCCGGATCGCGAGGTCCACCGGCTGGACCGCGGCGGCGTACACCCGCACCCGGACCTCTCCCGGGCCGGGTTCCGGGTCCGCCACCCCGGTGACCCGCAGGACCTCGGGACCGCCGGACCTCGGTACGGTGACCGCCTTCATGGGGTGCTCCTCTCGCCGGCACTGGCCGATCCGCTGCTCGAACGTCCCGATCCTCGGACGTGAAGTGCGCTTGAGGTCAAGGGTCCGTCCGGCGTGTCCCCGCGAATGGGCGCATTGTCAGATTTATCCTGGGCGGCGCTCAGCCGTCCGTCGCCGAACCGTCGCCGAACCGTCGTCGAGAGGAACCTCCCCGTGGGCCAGCTGCCCCTGTTCTTCCTGGTGCTGCTCGCCTCCGTGGTGACCATGCCACTCGCCCGCAAGACGGGCGTGCCGCAACCGGTCCTGATGACCCTGCTCGGCATCGTCATGGCGATCGTCCCGCAGATCCCGGACGTCAAGATCGAGCCCGAGCTGATCCTCCCGCTGGTCCTGCCGCCGCTGATCTTCGCCGTCGCCCGGCGCTCCAGCGTCCGCTACTTCAAGGCCAACGCCCGCTCGATCCTGCTGCTGGCCGTCGCCCTGGTGGTGGTCACCACCGTCGCGGTGGCCGGCACCGTGCACTGGCTGCTGCCCGCGCTGCCGCTCGCCGCCGCGATCGCGGTCGGCGCGCTGGTCTCCCCGCCCGACCCGGTGGCCGCCGTCGCGGTGGCCGGCAGCATCGGCCTGCCGCGCCGGCTGGTGGCGATCCTGGAGAGCGAGGGCCTGTTCAACGACGTCACCGCGATCGTCGTCTACTCGCTCGCCATCGAGGCCGTGGTCAGCGGCGACTTCTCGGTCGGCCACGCGGCGCTGCGCTTCGTGCTGTCCGCCGTGCTCGCGGTGGTCGTCGGCGTGGTGCTGGGCTGGGTGAACGCCAAGCTCGCCGACCGCCTGGACGACCCGACCCAGCAGGTCGCGCTCAACCTGCTGGTGCCCTTCGCCGCCTACACCGTCGCGGAGGAGATCCACGGCTCCGGCGTGCTCGCCGTGGTGATCTGCGCGCTCTACCTCGCCGAGCGGGCCTCCGACGCGGACGCCGTCGCCTACCGGCTGGTCGGCAACGCCTTCTGGGAGGTGGTCGAGATCCTGATCACCGGCGTCGCCTTCGGCCTGATCGGCCTGGAGCTGGCCACCGTGCTCAAGGAGGCCGGCCGCGGCTGGACCGGCTTCCTCGGCGACGCCGCGGTGGTCATCGCGGTCGTGGTGGCGGTCCGGCTGCTCTGGCTGCTGCCGGCCGGCTGGCTGTCGAAGAAGCTGCGCAAGAACAACGAGGAGGACACCCCGTTCAGCTGGAGGGAGAGCGTGGTGCTCTGGTGGTCCGGCATGCGCGGGGTGGCCACGGTCGCCCTGGCCCTGGCCATCCCGCTCACCCTGCACTCCGGCGCCGACTTCCCGGAGCGCGGCCGACTGGTGTTCATCGCGTTCAGCGTGGTGCTGTTCACCCTGCTGGTGCAGGGCCTGACCCTGCCCTGGCTGGCCAAGCGGCTCCAGCTGGACATCGACCAGGACGCGCACGAACAGGCGGTGCGCCGGCTGTGGTGGCGCGCCGCCAAGGCCGGGCTGGAGCGGCTCGGCGAACTGGAGGAGCAGGACAGGCTGCCGGCCGAGGTCGCCGACCGGCTGCGGGACCGTCAGCACGACCGGCTGGCCCGGCTCTGCCCGGAGAACTACGCCGAGGAGGAGGCCGCCGAGGCGAAGCAGCGGATCGCCCAGTGGCGGGCCGCCGCCGAGGTCGAGCAGGAGATGATCGCCGCCTCCCGCCGCGAGATGCTGGTCGCCCGCAGCGAACTCGGCGCCGACCCGGAGCTGGTGGACCACGTGCTGCGCGGACTGGACCTGCGCTCCGAGCGGAAGTGAACGCACCGCGAGCGGCGGGCGCAACGGAAGTGACGGGCAGTCCGGCCGCCCGGCGGCACGGCCCCCGACCGGCCGGAATGTGCACCACCCCCGCCGGAGTTGCATAGGCTGAACCCGGGCAGGCCGTCAACGGAGTCGGCGCACCACCCGTACCGCCGCAACCTCGCGAAGCCGCTCGACGACGACCGGCCCCACGCCTGGCCCTGCCGGTTTCTGCACCCAGATGAATCGAGGACCCACCGATGTCGGAGACCCGCGCCGACGCCCGCACCCCGCTCGACCGCACCCCGCAGTGGGCCGCCCTGGCCAAGCACCGGGCCGAGCTGGGCGAGACCCACCTGCGCGAGCTGTTCGCCGCCGACCCCGAGCGCGGCCGCACCCACACGCTCCAGGTCGGCGACCTGCACGTGGACTACGCCAAGCACCTGGTCACCGACGAGACGCTGGAGCTGCTGCGCGAGCTCGCCGCCGCCACCGGCGTCGCCGAGCTGCGGGACGCCATGTTCCGCGGCGAGAAGATCAACATCACCGAGCAGCGGGCCGTCCTGCACACCGCGCTGCGCGCCCCGCGCGGCGCCGTCGTCGAGGTGGACGGCGTGAACGTCGTCCCCGCGGTGCACGCCGTCCTGGACAAGATGGCCGCCTTCGCCGACCGGGTCCGCAGCGGCGAGTGGAAGGGCCACACCGGCAAGCCCATCCGCACCGTGGTCAACATCGGCATCGGCGGCTCCGACCTCGGCCCGGCGATGGCCTACGAGGTGCTGCGCTCCTTCGGCAGGCGCGACCTGGCGGTCCGCTTCGTCTCCAACGTGGACGGCGCCGACCTGCACGAGGCGGTCCGGGACCTCGACCCGGCCGAGACGCTGTTCATCGTGGCCTCGAAGACCTTCACCACCATCGAGACCATCACCAACGCGATCTCCGCCCGCGGCTGGCTGCTCGACGGCCTGGGCGCCGGCACCGAGGCGGTGGCCAAGCACTTCGTCGCGCTGTCCACCAACGCCCAGGGCGTGCAGGACTTCGGCATCGACACGGCCAACATGTTCGAGTTCTGGGACTGGGTCGGCGGCCGCTACTCCTACGACTCGGCGATCGGCCTCTCGCTGATGATCGCCATCGGCCCGGACGCCTTCCGCGAGATGCTGGACGGCTTCCACCTGGTCGACGAGCACTTCCGCACCGCCGCGCCGGAGCAGAACGTCCCGCTGCTGCTCGGCCTGCTGGGCGTCTGGTACGGCGCGTTCTTCGACGCCCAGGCGCACGCGGTGCTGCCGTACTCGCACTACCTGTCCAAGTTCACCGCCTACCTCCAGCAGCTGGACATGGAGTCCAACGGCAAGTCGGTGACCCGCGACGGCACCCCGGTCGGCTGGCAGACCGGCCCGGTGGTCTGGGGCACCCCCGGCACCAACGGCCAGCACGCCTACTACCAGCTGCTGCACCAGGGCACCAAGGTGGTCCCGGCCGACTTCATCGGCTTCGCCCGCCCCGTCGCCGACCTGCCCGACCGCCTGGCCGCCCAGCACGACCTGCTGCTGGCCAACTTCTTCGCCCAGACCCAGGCGCTGGCCTTCGGCAAGACCCCGGAGGAGGTCGCCGCCGAGGGCGTGCCGGCCGAGCTCGTCCCGCACAAGACCTTCAAGGGCAACCACCCGACCACCACCATCCTGGCCGCCGAGCTGACCCCGTCGGTGCTCGGCCAGCTGGTCGCGCTGTACGAGCACAAGGTGTTCGTCCAGGGCGCGATCTGGAACATCGACTCCTTCGACCAGTGGGGCGTCGAGCTGGGCAAGGTGCTCGCCAAGCGGATCGAGCCGGTGCTGCTCACCGGTGAGGGCGGCGGGCAGCTGGACAGCTCCACCGCCGCGCTGGTGGCCCGCTACCGCGCGCTGCGCGGCCGCTGAGCCCGGGACCGGGCCGTCCGCTCCGGCGGGCGGCCCGGCTCTCCCCGTCCAGGCTCACGGGGAAACGCCGGAAGGCCCCTTGCTCTCGCAAGGGGCCTTCCGGCTGTCTGTGCGCCGCCAGGGACTCGAACCCCGGACCCGCTGATTAAGAGTCAGCTGCTCTAACCAACTGAGCTAGCGGCGCCTGCTGACAGAGAAAACTGTAGCAGCGGCCGGCGGTCGAGCCAAAATCGAATACCGGCCGCCCTCCGTTCACCCCCGGGTCACCAGGACCGGTTCGGCCACGGCGCCGGTACCGGGCTCGCGCGCCGCCCGCACACAGGCCCACAGCACCACCGAGGCCCCGGGCAGCCAGGGCTCCCGCTCCTCCGGGGCGACGATCCAGCGGCCGGTGCCCCGGCCGGGGGAGTCCGGACCGTGCACCATCCGCTGCAACGGCGGGACGGTCACCGCGTCGCCCTTGCCGTGGCACAGCAGCGGCGGCACGTCCCGGGCCCACTCCTCCCAGGCCAGCAGCCGGCGCAGCCGGGGCGCGGTGCCGGGCCGGACGAACAGCAGGGTGCGCCCGCGGTAGGCCGCGACCGGGCCGCAGCCGGGGCCGGAGGCCCACAGCTCGTCCAGCACCCGGCGGCCGAACAGCGACGGCATGCTGATCACGTCGAAGGCCCGCCCGCAGGGCAGCACGGAGGGTGCCCACGGGCGGGCCTCCCACAAGGCGCGCATGCTGCGCGGGTACTCGCTGGCAGAGGCCAGCCAGGCCTCCCCGGCCACGGTGACGTACTCCACCGACTGGTGCGTCCAGATGTCCACGCCCAGCAGCCTGCGCCGTGCGCGCCCCCGGCGTGGTGGAAAGCCCCGTTCGCCGGACAGGGTGACGGGCGATCGCGTACCCTCCGCCGCTGGCATATGCCAGCGGCCGGGGAGGGTCTGCGGAAGGGGCCGGGGCGGGACGCGAGGGGCGGGGTTCGAGGGGCGGGGTTCGAGGGGCTGGGTCAGTCCTCGTGGCGGCGCGGCTGGATCAGGCCTCGGCCGTACTCGATCATCTTGGCCGCGTAGTCCGGGGTCCAGTCCGCGCGCTCGGCGACCTCGGTGTCCGACAGCGCGTCGAACCGGCGCGGGTCGGCCAGCTGTGCGGCGGCGACGGCCTGGAAGTCGGTGGCCCGCTCGGCGGCGGCCCGGAAGGCCAGGGCCAGCTCGGTGGAGCGGCGCAGCAGCTCGGCGGGGTCGTCGATCGACTCCAGGTCGAAGAATCGTTCCGGCTCCGGTTCGGCAGCCTGCGGCTCGAACAGGAGCTGCGCGGGGCGCAGGCGCCTGGTGGGCTCGGGCGTCTCGGCGGGGGAGTCGGGCATGGACGGACACCTCCGGGGTCTCGGTGAGGGAGGGCGGCGGGCTGCTCCGGGCCGCGCCGCCCGGTCGTGGCCGTCGTCCATTGTCTCGCGGCGGCGGCCGGTAGCGGAACGGTGCGCGTGCAGGCGCTATTCCCGGGCGCGCGCCGGGGCGGTGACCCGGGCGCCGCGCTTCCAGGTCGCATGCGAACCGGTTGTACCGGGTACGGCGGCCGCCCGGCGGGCCGGGAAGCACCCGCCGAGCGGCGTCCGTCGAGCAGCACCGTCCACCGAACCGGGAGTACCCCATGCGCGCACTGTCCACCGGCCTCCTGCTGGCCGCCGCCGTCCTCGTCCCGGCCGTCCTCGTCCCCGCCGCCCCGGCCGCCGCGGCGGAGACGGCGAAGGTCGTCACCGGGCCGCCCAGCAGCCCGGGCGGCACCTCCACGGCCACCTGCCCGAACGGCACCCACCTGACCGGCGGCGGCTACCGGCTCCAGCCCGATGCCGAAGGCCCGGTGCGCGCCAGCGGGCCGACCGCCGACGCCACCGGCTGGAGCGCCCAGGCCGCGCACGGGTCCGTGGTGGCCTTCGCGGTCTGCGAGACCGAGGACTGACCGTCCACGACCGTCCACGACCGGCTACCTCAGCCGGACCCGGTGGCCGCCGAGGTGCTGGAGGACCTGGTGGTTGGCCTCCCAGCCGTCCGGGAAGGCCACCGGGACCCCGAGCTGGACCGGCTCGGTCGACGGGTGCTCGTCCAGCAGTTCGGCGATCCCGGCCCGGGCGACCACGATGCACGCGTGCCGGTGCCGGGAGGCGAGCACGCAGAGCCGGCCGGTCTCCAGGTGGAAGGCGGTCGCGTCGGGGCGCCCGGAGAGCGGGTGCAGCACCACGGTGACGTCGTACTCCCGGCCCTGCAACCGGTTCGCGGTGTCCACCGTGACGGCCGGCCCGACCGTGCCGTCCACCGGGACGCCCACCTTGAGCAGGGCCGCCCGGACCGCCGCCGCCTGGTCCCGGTGCGCGGTGCCGACGGCGATCCGGTCCGCGGTGAGCGGCGCCTCGCCCTGCTCGGAGCGGGCGGTCAGCCCACGCTCCAGCAGTCGCCGCACGGCCGCCGCGACGGCCGCCACCGCCTGCGGGTCGGTCCGCACGGTGTGCCGGGCGGGCAGCTCCAGCAGCGCCCAGCCGTGCTCGGCCGCCCGGTCGATCACCGCGTCCAGCGCCGAGCCGTCCGGGCGGACGGCCGGGGTCAGCCCGCGGTCGTCCGGGCCGGTGCCGGAGCGGAACGGCGTGTACGGGTAGAACGCCCGGGAGATCAGCGGCGCCGCGCTGGCCGGCAGCCGCCAGGAGACCGGCAGCCGGTGCGGCTCGATCTGCGGGTTGTGCGCCAGCATCGTCACCACCGCGCTGCTGGACGGGTCGTAGGACAGGCCCGCCCACTGCTCGGTGCCGACCACGGTGAACGGGTCCAGCTGGCCCGGGTCGCCGACGAACAGCGCCCGCTCGAACAGCCGGGCCACCGCCAGCAGGGCGTCCGAGCGCATCTGGTACGCCTCGTCGACGATCGCGTGCCGCCACGGCGCCTCGGCCCGCACCCACTGCCACTTCGCGGCGGTGGAGATCACCACGTCGTGCTCGACCAGGTCGGCGACCTTGTCGGAGGGCGTGACATTGGCGTGCCGGAGCACCTCCGGGCCGGGGCGGGAGTCCGCCGCGTGCAGTCGGCCGATCGTCAAGTCCGGTGCCTTCTCGGCCAGTCGGCCGACCAGGTCGTCCACCTGGCCGTTCGTCTGGGCGACGACCATCAGCCGCTCGCCGGCCGCCACCAGCTCCCGGGCCGCCCGCACCACCAGGGTCGACTTCCCGGCACCGGGCGGGGAGTCCACCACCACGCCGCGCGGCGCGCCGACCGCGGGGTGGACGGTGGCCGCCAGGATCCGGGCCACGGCGGCGTCGGCGGCCGCCCCCGGGGACTGCGCGTCGATCGGTTCGGCCATCACTCCCACTCCTCGACGGCGACAGCGGCGGTGGCGGACGGTGCGGTGGACGGCGGGGCCGGGGCGGCGCCCGGCGGGCCGCCGTGGGTCCACGGGGTGTCGTCCGGTTCGGGCAGCGGCGCGGACTGGCGGACCGTCAGCTCGAACAGGGTGAAGGTGACCGGTTCGCCGGGCTCGGGCAGGCTGCCCGGCTCCGGCTCCTTCTTGCGGCCCATGCCGGACAGCACCCGCAGTGTGATGGTGCCCTCGGCCGGGTCGACCGCCACGATCCGCGCCTTCTGCGCCGTCGGGCCGTGCACCCGGTGCGCCTCCCGGCCGAGGTCGGCGTGCGGGCGGTCGGTGGTGCGCAGGGTGACCAGCGGGCGCGGCTTGGGGGAGCGGCCGGTGGTGTCGTAGTCCGGCACCACCTCCGTCACCACCCCGCTGAACGCCTCGCCGGACAGCCGGTGTTCGGCCATCGCCAGCGGGTCGTCCAGGGCCTCCTGGACGTCCAGCCGGGCCTGCTCGCGCTCGCGCTGGGCGAGTTTGCGGGCCGCGGTGACGGCGTCGTCCTGCCGGGGCTGCGGGGGCTCGCCGGCCGCCAGGCGGTCCCGGTGTCCGGTGTAGGACCAGCGGTCGCCGGTCCAGCGCTCCTCCAGGTGGCCGGCCGGCGGCAGGGCGCGCAGCAGGTCCAGGCCCCGCCAGACGTCCCGCCAGGTCGGGAGGAGGACGGCGGACAGCGCCCGCTCCAGCTGTTCGACCGCCGCGCGGACGGCCGCCCGGGCGCGCTCGGCGGCGGCCTCGTCGCGCTGCTCGGTGCTGTGCTGCAGCGCGTTGACGGCCGCGTCGTAGCGGGCGATCGCCGGGGCCAGCACCCCTTCGTCGAAGGCCGGGTCGGTGGCCGGACCGGCCGGCGGGTGCACGAGTTGGCCGTGCTCGTCGCGGGCGGACTCGGCCAGTTCGGCCGCCCTGGCCCCGGTCAGCCCCGGCGGCGGAGCGTGCCAGGCCAGCCGGGCCGCCAGGTGCTGGTCCTCCAGGTGGCTCTGGCCGGTGGCCCAGTGCCGGGCGAGCAGGCCGGTCATCGGCAGCAGCAGGCTGGAACCGGGCACCTGGGCGCGGTCGGTGAGGTGGGTCAGCCAGCGGCCGAGCAGCGGCACCCGCAGCGGTGCCGGGTGGGGGCCCGGGTCGGCGTCCTCGGCGGTGCGGCGGAAGCGGGTGGAGCGGCCGATCAGGGCGAGGTGGTGCACGCCCCCGCCGTTGGGCACGATCAGCTGCGGCGCGTCCGTGCACAACTCCCGGAACACCTGGGTCTTCTCGCCGCTCTCCGGGTCCTTCTCGGAGCCCTCGATCTGTTCGACGTCCGTGCCGAAGGACTCCAGGTAGGGCAGCAGGTCGGCGGCGAGCGCGGCCAGGTAGTCGAACCGGAGCGTGCGGTTGAGCGGCTGCGGCACCAGGTGCAGCCGGGGCGCGTCCCGGTCGGTGCCCAGCAGGACGGCCAGCGGCGCGCCGGCCTCACCGGCGGCGGTCAGCGGGACGACCACCATCGGGCGCTCCGACAGGTGCCGGTGCCGGACGGTGGCCAGCGGCTCGGCCTGCCCGCTGCGGACGGCCTCCAGCCGGGCGAGGGTGGTCAGCAGGCTCATGCGGTCCCGCCCAGGGCTTCCGCGCGCAGGGCGGCGGCGTAGGCCAGGCGTGCGGCCGCCTCGTGCGCGCCGTCGCCGTCCTCGCCGTCCCCGTCCCCGTCCCCGTTCCTGTCCTCGCTGGCCTCGCCGTCCTCGCCGTTCGAGCCCCCGGCGCCGGCCGCGGCGGCCAGGGCCTCGGTGACCGTCCGGAGGTCGCCCAGCTCGCCGCGCACGCCCCGGCCGAGCTGCTCGACCCGGTCGTCGCGGCGGGCCCGGGCGCGGCAGTGGAAGCCGAGTTCGCAGGTGGAGAGGCAGTCCGGGCTGTAGGCGGCGGGCACCGCCTCGACCGAGGCGGTCAGCTGTTCGGTACTGCGGGCCGGGGCGCCGTCCTGGTCGGCGGCCAGGTCGAAGTCGGTGCCGGGCGGCAGCGCCTCCAGCAGCCGGCCGATGCCCGTCATCCGGCTCAACTGGCGGCGGGTGGTGGCCAGCTCGCGGCGGACGTCGACGGCGACCGCGGTCGGCCGGTTGCCGAAGTCCTTCGGGCAGACCAGCAGCACGGTGGTGCGGGGGCTGCCCGGCAGCCGCTGCTCGGTGTACGGGTCGTCGGCGAGCGGCAGCCCGGCGGCCGCGGCGGCGGCGTGCTGGAGCGCCAGCACGTACACGGCGGCCTGGCGGGCGGCGGCGCCGACCTTGGCCGGGTCCGCACTGCCGTCCAGCACCGGGAAGGACTTGATCTCGACCACCGTGCACCGCCCGCCGTGCACCACCAGGGCGTCCGGTTCCAGGTAGGCGGTGCTGCCGGCGACGGCGAGCCGCAGCATCGGGTGGTCCAGCAGCGTCCAGGCGTCCGGGTCGGCGGCGGCCCGGGCCAGGGCCTCGGCCGTCCGGTCGGCGCGGACGGCCGGGCCGGAGCGGTGCAGCAGGTCCGGGACCAGCAGCGGGGTGCGGTCGTCCGCGGGGACGCCGAGGTGGGCGCGGAGCGGCTCCAGCAGGGCGGCGTGGTCGTCCGCCTTCAGCCGGGACTCGAAGACCAGGCCGCGGGCGATCGCGAACGGGGACTGCCCGAAGGGGGCGGGGCGGCCGAGCCGGGCGGCCAGCACCGACTTGTCCACTCCGGCCGCGTCCAGGACGGCGCGGCGGTGGCAGCCCGGATTGGCGGCCAGGGCGGCGAGGGAGCGGGCGTTCAGACTGCGCTGCGGGGCCGGTCCGCGCAGCTCGGCGAGCCGCAGGGCGAGCGGCTCAGCGGGCCCGCCGAGCGGGACGTTCGTCGAGACGTTCATGGTGCGGCCCAGTGTCGCATCCGGGTCCGACAACGCGGTGCGGACCGGGCGGCCGGGGCCCGCGATCGTGGCCGCCGTGCCGGTGGGGGATCATGGAGCCCGGTGCTCAAGGGTGAGACCGACCGTTGACCGCCCCGTTGCGAGGAGCCTGCCATGCCCGCCCGAATCGTGCTGGTCCGCCACGGTGAGACCGAGTGGTCGGCCACCGGCCGTCACACCGGCCGCACCGACATCCCGCTGACCGAGGAGGGCCGGGCGATGGCCCGGGCGCTCGGCGCCCGACTCGCCGAGGCCCCCTGGAACGGCCTGCCGGACGCGCTCGTCTACACCAGCCCGCTCGGCCGCGCGAAGGAGACCTGCGCGCTGGCCGGCTTCGGCGACCGCGCGGTCGACCGCCCCGAACTGCTGGAGTGGGACTACGGGCAGTACGAGGGCCGCACCGGCGCCGACATCCGGGCCACCGACCACCCCGGCTGGCTGATCTGGCGCGACGGCGTGCCCGGCGGCGAGAAGCTCTCCGACGTCGCCGCCCGGGTGGACGCCTTCCTGGCCGGACTCAACGAGGAGCACGGCGTCCCGGAGTCGGACACCACCGAGATGCACTGCGCCGACCGGGACGTCGTCCTGTTCGCGCACGGCCACCTGCTGCGCATCCTGGCCGCCCGCTGGCTGGGCCTGCCGCCCGAGTTCGCCCAGCGGTTCAAGCTCGGTACGGCGGCGCTGTGCGTGCTGTCCTGGGAGTACGGCGCCCCGGCGGTGGAGGTCTGGAACGACCTGTCCCACCTGGAGGGGCTGAACGCGGGCCACTGAGGCCGGTGGTGACGACCCGTCACGGCGGTCGTCGGTCCGCTCAGGCCGCCGCGGCCCGGTCGTAGCCGATCAGGAAGCGGCGGACCTCGGCGACCGAGGCGTGCTGCCGCAGCCGCCCCGCGGTGTCCGCCAGCATGCTGCGGATCCGGGCCGAGCGGACCTCGCCGAACAGTGCGACGGCGGCCGAGCCGTGGTGCGCCGCCCCCGTCAAGTCCCCCCGGCCCAGCCGGTCGTGGGCCAGTTCGGCGGTGTACAGCACCCGGTTGCGGACGAAGTGCGGCTCCTGGAGCGCTATGGCCAGCGCGGCCTGCTCGCTGGCCCGGTCCCAGTCCTCCAGGGCGGACCAGCACTGCGACTGCAGCCCGGCGATCTCCGCCTCGCCGAAGAAGGACATCCACTCCGGGTCGGTCTCCGACGGCCCCCGGTCGAACAGCGCGTAGGCCCGGCCGATCGCGCGTTCGCAGGCGGAACGGTCCCGCAGCACGGCCCAGGCGCCGGCCTCGCGCATGGCGAGCAGGGCGAGCAGCCGGGCGGAGTCCACCTCCCGGGCGGCGGACTGCCCGGCCTGTGCGGCGCGCAGCGCCTCGCGCGGGCGTCCGGCGTCCCGGGCGAGGAAGGCGCTGTTGCAGAAGACGTGCGCCTCCAGGGCGGAGTCCCCGGCCATCCGGGCGGTGGCGAGCGCCTCGGCGTAGAACGAGCGGGCGTCCGCCAGCCGGTTCGAGTCGTGTGCCAACCAGCCCACCGAGATGGCCAGTTCACCGGCCCCGGCCTGGAGCCGGCGCTCGGTCTCGGCGCTGTACTCGCCCTCGTTGAGCAGGACGTAGGCGGTGCGCAGGGACTGTCCGGCGAGTTCGTACAGGGCGTCCGCGCCGTGGGCGTCGTCGGCCAGTCTGATGTCCCGGACGGCCTGTTCGACGCCGAACACCTCGGCGGCGCCGACCTTGCGCAGCGGCGGCACCGGCCCGGGGCGCCCGAACACCACCGGATCGGCGCCGTGCAGTGCGGGCGCGGTGAACTCCGCACCGGGGAAGGCGGATCGGCCGGGCGCCGGGCCGAAGCCGGGGCCGGTGGCGGTGACGGCAGGGGCGACCGGGCCGGCGGCGGCCGGCCGGTCGATGCCGATCACGGTGGCCAGCGCGGTGGTGCCGCCGGCCAGGAACGTACGGCGACGCACGTCGTCGTTCTCCTCGTCGAGATAGGGCGATCCATCGGGCCCCCTGGGCACCGCGCCGGCCATCGGCCACGGGGGCCCGTCCGGAGCGGTCGGATCCGCGTACGGCGAGGCAGCGTACGGGAGTTGAGTGGAGAGTGGTGAGCGCGGGGCGGGCAGGGGCGGGAACGGTGGATGGACCGGGAGGTGGAGCGCGGCCGCCCCGGCGGACGCCCCGCCGCCGTTCGCCGAGCGGCGGCGGACGGCGGTGCGGGGGGCGAAGCCGAGGTCGGTGAGCGTGCATCCCGGCCACATGTGCCGGAACACCCGCTCGTAGGCGTAGTTGGGGCAGCGGATCTCACCGGACTCGACCCGTCCGACGTAGCGGGCGTCGCAGGACACGTGCTCGCCGATCTCGCGGGCGGCGCGGCGGACGGCCGTGGCGAACTCGCCCGGTGAGCGGTCGCCGCGCAGTGCGCGCATCACGGTGTTGGGGGACGGTCGGTTCGGCTCGGCCGGTGGGGTGGCTGCCATGGCGCCGAGAGTACTCGGAGTCACCGGTCGGACACATTCGGTTGGTGCGACATCTCCGGTCAATCCGGTGCAAAGCGGGCATTGTTGTCGGATATCCGCCATGAAATGCCATGCCTTGCTGTAATGCGCCCCGTGGCCTCCGGCGGTCCCGCGGCGTTGTCCTGATACGTGGAAGCCCAGGCCGTCCCCCCGGCCCGTCCCCGCCCCGCGGCCCCACACCCGGCGGCAGGGCTTCCGAACCGACGAGGTACAGGAGGGCCCATGATGGCCACCGGACTGCCGCAGCACCGACCCGTCGCCGGGGGCGTGCTCGCCGCCGCCGTCCCCGCCCTGCTCCCCGACCCCGCCGACGACCGGTTCCCCGGCCGGGGCCCGGTCGAGGGCGGCCGGGGCTCCTGCGGCGGACTGCGCCGGGACGCCGTCGTCCCGGCCGAGGACACCCTCCTCACCGGCTGCGACACGGTGACGGTCGCCCTGCGGCACGGCCTGGAGGCCGTCGACATCCTCAGGCTGCGCCGCGCCTGCGGGGCCGTCCTGCAGAGCCGCAACGGCAGCACCGTCTCCTTCCTCGTCCCGGCCGGCACCTGGGAGACCTGGCACCTGCCCGGCAGCTCCTGTACGGCCGGCGCCCTGGTGCCCGGCGCCACCGACCCGCGCTGGGTGATCCCGCCCACCGGAACCGGCCGCGCCACCCGCCCCACCGACGCCTGGGTGCTCCGCTCCGCCCTCTGCGAGGCCGCCTGCACGCTCACCGCGGGCGGCCTCGGCCCGTTCTAGCGGGCGTGCCGCGCGGATCAGGCCGGGCCCGTACGCCTCCGACCGGATCCCCGTGGCACGCCCCCGGACCAGGGGGCGCCCGCTCGGCGGTGACCTGCCCGGACGCCTGCCCCTGTCGCCGTCCGGCGACTCCCGGCCCGTGTCGCCGTCCGGCGATAATGGCCTCCATGGGACGAAGCAACAGGGCCGCGCGAAGCCCCGAACCGGAGCTCGCCACCGGCGCGGACGGCCGTACCCACGCCCAGGGGCCGCTGACCCGCCAGGTCGGCTCCGGCCTGGCCGAACTGCGCCCCGACCGCGACCGCCCGCACGCCTGGACGCTGCTGGTGGACGGCGCCCCGCAGTCCCTGGTCGACCTCGCCGACCCCACCCACCTGGGCTTCGAGTACCAGCGCCGGCTCGGCCACCTGATCGACCTGGTCGCGCCGCCCGGCCGCCCGCTGACCGTCCTGCACCTGGGCGGCGGCGCGCTCACCCTGGCCCGCTACGCGGCCGCCACCCGGCCGCGCTCACGCCAGCAGGTCGCCGAGATCGACACCGCGCTCACCGAACTCGTCCGCGCCGAACTCCCCCTGGAGCGCGGCTGGCAGATCAAGGTCCGCGGCGGGGACGCCCGCGACGTGCTGGAACGCACCCCCGAGGGCAGCGTCGACCTGGTCATCACCGATGTCTTCTCCGGCGCCCGCACCCCGGCCCACTGCACCACCGTCGAGTTCACCACCCTCGCGGCCCGTGCCCTCGCCCCCGGCGGCTGGTACGCCGCCAACATCGCCGACGGCGGCGCGCTGCCCTTCGCCCGCTCCCAGGTCGCGACCCTCGGCGCGGTCTTCCCCGAGCTGGCCCTGACCGCCGACCCGGCCGTGCTGCGCGGCAAGCGCTTCGGGAACCTCATCCTGGCCGCCGCCCACACCCCGCTCCCGATCGCCGACCTGACCCGCCGGGTCGCCTCCGACGCCTCCCTCGGCCGGGTCGAACACGGCCGCGCCCTGGCCGACTTCACGGCCGGCGCCACCCCTGCCACGGACGCCACCGCGGCGCCCTCCCCGGCGCCGCCGCCGGGCGTCTTCCGCTGACGGTGCCGGTGCCGGTGTCCTCCGGTGCCGTCCGTCGTGCGGTAAATCCGTTGGTGTGCGGTCCGGTTGCGGCGCACACTGGCCGCAGCCGGACCGCTGTCGACGCGAGGGGGCCGCATGCGCATCCGATCCGCCCGCCCGGACGAGGCGGAGCTGCTCACCGCCATCGCCCTGCGGGCCAAGGCGTACTGGGGTTACGACGAGGCCTTCATGGCCGCCTGCCGGGAGGAGTTGACCCTGGACGCGGCCGCCGTCGAACGGGCGTCGACGCTGGTGGCCGAGGAGGGCGGCCGGGTGCTGGGGTTCGCCGCGTTGAACGGCGCCCCGCCGTCCGGCGAGCTGGACCTGCTCTACGTGGAGCCGGACCGGATCGGCCGCGGCGTCGGCCGGGCCCTGTTCGAGGAGGTCCGCGACCGGGCCCGGGCCCTCGGCCTGCGCCGCTTCACCGTCGACGCCGACCCGAACGCCGAGCCCTTCTACCTGGCGATGGGCGCCGTCCGGATCGGCAGTACGCCGTCCGGCTCGATACCCGGGCGTGAACTCCCGCTGCTGGCGGTGGAGCTGGGGCCCTGAGCCCTGACTCTTGACCCCTGACCTCTGGGCCCTGACCTCTGAACCCTGAGCCCGCGCGGCCGGGGGCGGCTCAGTGCCCGCGCGGCAGGCCGCGGTGCTTGAACATCGCCGCGCCGGTGAGCAGCAGTCCGGCGGCGATGGGGGCCAGTACGGCGGTCGCGGTGGCGGTGCCGTCCTCCGCGGCGGTCACGGTCGCGGTGTCGGCGAGGGCGAGGGCCTCGGGCGTCCCGGTGCCCGCGGGGGCGGTCGGGGTCGCGGCGGGGGTCGCCGTACCGGCCGTTCCTGCGGGTGCCGTCGAGCCCGGCCCCTCGTGCGCCGCGGCTTCCCGGACGAGGGGTGTCCCCACCGCCCCGGCCGTTCCGGGCCGGTCCGGCGCGTTCGGGTCGTCGGCGCCGGTGGTGCGGCCGGACCGGGGGCGGGGGGCGACCGGCAGTGCGGCCGGTTCGCCCTCGCGGGAGGCGCGGGTCCCGGTGGGGCGGTCCTGGGCGGGGACACCGCCGAGCAGACCGGAGGCGAGGGCGAAGGCGTCGGGGACGGCAGTGCCCTGGCCGGGCAGCGGCAGCCCGCCGGCCCGGATGCGCTCCTGGAGGACACCGTCGACCACCCCCGCGGCCCCGTCGGTCGGGCTGCCCGCCGGCTCGCCGCCGGTCCGGGCGCCGCCGGTCCGTTCACCGTCGGCCGGTTCGCCGCCGCTCGGTTCGCCGACCGGACCGGGGGAGCGGCCGGGGTCCGCGCCGCCGTGCTGCCCCGGCCCGACCGGGCGGACGGCTGACGGCCCGTCGAGCGCGGGCCCGCCGTGCGCGGCCCGGCGGACGGCCGGCCGGGGCTGCTCCGAGGGGGGTCCGGCGGTGGCCGCGTACGCGCCGGGGGCGCCGACGCCCCAGAGCTGGGCGAGCAGGGCCCCGCCGGCGGCGACGGTGCGCGGGCGGGGCAACCACCGGGCGGCCGCTCGCCGTGCTCCGGCGACGCCGCGGGCGGCGGGTTCCTGGGGCTCGGTCGCGTGATTGGCTCGCACGTGAGTTGAGAACGAGCGGGCGGGCGGTGAGGTCACGGCCGCCGTCACGGACAGTCATCGCGCAGGTGGCCCCGGGGCGCTGTCCCCCGGGGCCACCGGCCGCGCGGCGGTCAGGAGTTGGGACGCAGGGTCCAGGTGACCGTCATCACACCGGTGACGGCGCCGTCGGCGCGGGTGATCTCGACGGTGACCGGGAACTCGGGGCGGCCGCCGGCGTCCAGCTCGGCGACCACCTCGGCGGCCGGGCGGCCGAGCACGGCGGTGGCGGTGACCTCGCCCATCGCCAGCTTCTTGTAGGCGATCTCGGCGTTCACGGCGAGCGGCACGGCCCGGGAGAGCTGGTCCCCGAAGGCGGCCAGCACGATGCAGCCGCTGGCGGACTCGGCGAGGGTGAACATCGCGCCGGCGTGCGGGCCGCCGACGTGGTTGTGGTACGCGGGCTGGTCGGGCAGCCGGAGCACGGCGCGGTCCGGGGTGGTCTCCAGGTACTCGAGCTTGAGGGTGTGCGCCATCGGCACGGTGGCGTCGAGCATCTGGCCGATCGAAGGAGTGGTCATGGCGACGATGTTACTAGCCGGTAGCTTGTTGCGGCAGGGGCGGACCGGAAAACCCGGACCGCCGGGCACAACTGAGCCCACGCCCGATCGGAGAACGCGAGACGATGCGAGAACGCGAAAACGCCCGAGGGGCCGATCTCTTGAAGAGATCGGCCCCTCGGGCTCTGGGGTGAGTAACGGGACTCGAACCCGCGGCCACCTGGACCACAACCAGGTGCTCTACCAACTGAGCTATACCCACCATCTGTCCGGTCCGTTCCCGCTTCCGCGTTCCCGTTCCGACAGGAAGAACTGTACAGGATCCGAGAGGGTGCTCGCGCCGGGGTTCCGTCCCGGCCGACGGCGGCACCCCCTCCGACCCCGCGACGACCCGGTCAGTCGGTCGCGGCCCGGTACTTCTCCGCGATCCCGCGCGCCGTCTCGGCGTCCGGGCCGGGCTGCGGCACGAACACCGCCTCGCGGTAGTAGCGCAGTTCGTCGATGCTCTCCCGGATGTCCGCGAGCGCCCGGTGGTTCCCGCCCTTCGGCGGGCTGTTGTAGTACGCCTTCGGGTACCAGCGGCGGGCCAGCTCCTTGATCGAGGAGACGTCCACGATCCGGTAGTGCAGGTGCTTCTCCAGGGCCGGCATGTCCCGGGCCAGGAAGCCGCGGTCGGTGGCCACCGAGTTGCCGCACAGCGGCGTCTTCCCGGCCTCCGGCACGTGCTCGCGCACGTACGCCAGGACCCGCTCCTCGGCCTCGGCCAGGGTCACGCCCTGCTCCAGCTCCTCCAGCAGGCCGGAGGAGGTGTGCATCGCGCGCACCACCTCCGGCATGTTCGCCAGGGCCTCCGCCGGGGGGCGGATGATGACGTCCACGCCCTCGCCGAGGATGTTCAGCTCGGAGTCCGTCACCAGCACCGCGACCTCGACCAGGGCGTCCCGGTCGAGGTCGAGGCCGGTCATTTCACAGTCGATCCATACCAAACGGTCATTCACGCAACTCACCCTACGGCGCGATCACGCGCCGCGGGGACCGGAGGAGCCGACCGGGGTGCCGGAGCGCAGCCGTCGGCCTGGTGCTCCTCCGCCCCGTCGTGCGTGCCGGGGCCGTCCGGGCGCTCGCCCTCCCGGCCGGTGCGGACCGGGTGGCCCTCCCGCCCGGGGCGTGCCTCGCGCGCCGCCCGTGCCCCGTCCGCCGCGGTCACCCGGGCGCCCGGTGCGCGGACCTGGGGAGCCCGCGCCTGCCGGCCCCGGAGCTCACCCGCCCCGGTCGCCGGCTGACCGGGGGCACCCGTCGGAACCCGGCCGCCCGGGGCACCGTGCGCCCGTCCGGCCGCGCCCGGCTCGTCACCGGGGCGCCCGTCCGCGCTGCGGTGCCCCTGGCCCTGACCGCGCGCCCCCGGCTGGGGGTGGCCGTCCTCGGCCGCCGCGTGCTCGGCGGTGCGCGGCGGACGCCCCGCACCCGGACCGGCCTGCGGCGGCACCAGCGGCGACCGCACCGGACCGCGCGCCGCACCCTGCTGCCCGGGGTGCGGCTGCTGCGCGGCCTGCTGGTGCGGGTACGGCTGGCCCGCCCGGCCGTGGAAGCCCTGGGCGGCCGGCGTCCCGGCCTGCCCCGGACCGTACGGACCGGCCTGTCCGTGCGGCACCTGCTGTCCGTGACCGACCGGCTGCCCGTGCTGGCCCGGCTGGCCGGCCTGCCCCTGGGCGCCCGGACCGGCCGGGTACGGGTGGCCCTGCGGCCCGCCGTGCCCCGCGCCGCCGAACAGCCCGCCGCCCGCCGCGGCCGCCGCGTGCGACAGGGCGCCGGGCAGCCGGATGTCGGCCGCCGGGGTCGGCGTCTGCTGCCCGGGGCGGCGCGCCCGGTAGCTGGTCCGGTACGCGGCCGGGGAGACCCCGAGCTGACGGCGGAAGTGCCCGCGCAGCGCGACCGGCGACCGGAACCCGCACCGGCGCGCCACGTCGTCCACCGACAGCTCCGACGTCTCCAGCAGCCGCTGCGCCTGGAGTACCCGCTGGGTGATCAGCCACTGCAGCGGCGCACTGCCGGTGAGCGTGCGGAAGCGGCGGTCGAAGGTGCGCCGGCTCATGTAGGCACGGGCCGCCAGCACCTCGACGTCGAACTGCTGGTTGAGGTTCTCCAGCGCCCAGGTGACGACCTCGGCCAACGGGTCGTTGCCGATCTCCTCCGGTAAAGACTGATCGATGTACTGGGCCTGTCCTCCGCCGCTGCGGCGACTGGGCACCACCAGGCGGCGGGCCAGCGCGTTGGCGGCCTCGGCGCCGTGGTCGCTGCGCACCACGTGCAGGCACAGGTCGATGCCGGCGGCGGTGCCGGCCGAGGTCAGCACGTCGCCGTCGTCCACGAACAGCTCCCGCGGGTCCACGTGCACCCGCGGGTACCGCTTGGCCAGGGTCGGCGCGTACATCCAGTGGGTGGTCGCCGGGCGGCCGTCCAGCAGGCCGGCCGCGGCGAGCACGAACGCACCGGTGCAGAGGCCGATGATCCGCGCGCCCTCGTGGTGGGCCTTGCGCAGGGCGGTGATCGCCTCGACCGGGGGCGGCTGGGAGATCGAGCGCCAGGCCGGTACGACGATCGTGCCGGCCCGGGCGAGCGCCTCCAGCCCGTACGGAGCGGAGAGGGTCAGGCCGCCCGTGGTGGCCAGCGGTCCCTCCTCCCCGGCGCAGACCAGCAGTCGGTAGCGGGGCACCCCGGCGTCCTGGCGGTCCACGCCGAAGACGGAGAGCGGGATCGAGCTCTCGAAGATCGGTGCGCCGCCGAAGATCAGCACCGCGACGGTCTCCCGGCGGCGCCGGCCGGACAGCTTGCGCGGGGAACCGATGGTCGCCAGCGCGCCCGCGGAGCCGTTGCCGCCCGGGGCGCCGTGGCCCAGCGGGCCGTGGCCGGGGGCGGTGCCCAGGGCCAGGCCGCCGCCGCCGAGCGGGCCGGCGCCGGAACCGTTCAGCCCCGGGGCCGCGCCGGTGGCGGGGTAGGCCGGGTGGCCGGGGTAGCCCGGGTAGTCGCCGTAGGGCTGCGCGGGGCCGCCGTGGGGCTGGCCCGCGCCGTGCGCCGCGCCGTGGCCGGGTCCGTGCGCCGCGCCGTGGCCCGGGTTGACGGGGCCTCGGCTGACGGGCTGTCCGGCGGGGTTCGGGTAGCCACCCGGGTACCCGCTCTGGTGCCCGCCCGGATGTCCGCCCTGGGCCGGCTGCGCGCCGTACGGGGCGGGGCCGCCGTGCTCGACCGGGGAGTGGCCGGGGGCTGCGGACGGCACGGCGGGATAGGGGGAGTGCGAGGCGTGGCCCGAGGGGCTCGGGATGCCGGAGGCGCGGGTGGTGGCGGCGATCGCGGAGGTGCCGGTGCTTCTCACGGGCCGACTCGCGGTGCCGGTCGGCGCCTGGCCGCTGTCAGGACCCGCGTCGCTCCTGCTCACCCTGCTCAAGGCGCTCAAGCCCCCTCGGTGGTGTGGTGTGGGTGGTGCGGCACTGCTGGCCAAGATCGAAATCTATCGGGTGGACCGTTGCCGTTGTGACAAGTTCACCATCCGACGCTATGTCGACATGGCAATTTGGCGTGATGCATTCGATCACGAAGCGTGGCACCCGTCGACCCTTCTGGGAAGAGGGCCGGTACAACGGTGGCTGGTTGTCGCAGGACGGTTCCTGGGGTGTCCGGCTTCCGGGCGCCCGGTCGGCGGGTCTGGGCTGCGGATTTGCCCAAGGCGGAGCACGTGGCGCGAAATTGACCGAAAATCGGCGGTGCACGGGAGGGCGCACGGGCACCGGCCGTGCGCCTCCCAGGCTTCATCCGGCCAGTGCCAGGACGGGCGGACCGTTACCCCCGCGGCCCGGCTACGTTCCTGCCGTGAACACCGACCGCCGGCTCGAACAGGCCAACGACAACGCCGCCGCCTTCTGGCTCGCCCAAGCCCGTGCGCACGGCTGGCACTCCCGCGTCAGACCGGGCCTCACGGCCGTCCGCTGCGCCCGCACCCCGGACGACTCCCAGCGCTTCGTGGTCACCCGCCCCTACGCCGAACCAGCCGTGTTGGAAAGGCAGTTGGCCGAGCTCCAGGCCGAGTGGGGCACCATCCGCTTCACCCTGGAGGACCCGTACGGCGGGCTCGACCTGACCCACCTCGGAGCCGTCCTGATGCCGCTCATGCCGGTGATGGCCCGGGAGCCCGGACCGGTCGACGGTGTGACCGCCGCCGGCTCGGTGGCCGACGGCCCGGCGGTCGACGACGCGGCGGTCGACGGCCCGGACGCCGGGCTGCCCTTCGTCTCGACGGCGCACGACGGCGCCCTCCTGACGGTTGATGAGGCATCGGACGGCGACGCCCTCGCGCTGGTGGAACGCATCGTCGTGGACGGTTTCCCGCTGCCCGCCCGACAGCCCTGGACCCGCGGCGAAGCCCTCCCGGAGCGGCTGCTCGCCGAACCCGGCTGCCGGGCCTGGCTCGGCCGCGTCGACGGAGCACCGGCCGGTGCCTGCCTCACCTACGACGACGGCACCGCCACCGGGGTGTACTGGGTGGCCACCCTGCCCGACCAGCGCGGAAGGGGCGTGGCCCGGGCCGTGCTGGAGGCCGCGCTGACCCATGCCCACCCGGACCGCCCGGCCACCCTGGTCGCCACCTCGGTCGGTGAACCGCTCTACCGCAAGCTCGGGTTCACCGGACAGGGTCCTACCTGGTGGTGGACCAGGACCTCACCGAGAGGCTGACCTGCGGGCCCGCGCTACCCGGCGACCGCCGCGGCGACCACGGCGACGACCTCTGCGACGGCGGGCGCCACGGCGAACACCGTACGGGCAGGCCCCGTCCCACCCGTCCCGTCCATATCTCCTGCCCCACCCGCACTGCCCGTACCACCCGTTCCACCAGCACCTTCGGCTCCACCCGCCCCACCAGCCGCGCTGCGGAAGGGGGTTGACCGCCCCGGCGCGAACGACCGGTCGCGGTTCGCGCCCGGCTCCGCCCCACCGCCCGTCCGCAGGTCCCCGGCCGCCCCGGCGTCCGGCCCCCGGCGCGCTCCCGGGCGTTGGAGGCCGTCGGCGATCGCGGCAAACCCGCCTGATCGGTTTCGGACACCGGACCCGGCCCCGGCAACCGGGGCGACGGCCGTCCCGACGCTCACGGGAACGGGCGCACTCGGACCCTCCAGGGCGGTCGCCGTTGCACGTGCGCCGGTCCGTGCGCCGAGTTGCGCCGTCGCACGGGCGGGCACGGTGGCCGCCTGCTGCTGCCCGGACCCACCCGCGCGCACCCCTGGCCGGGCGCCCGTGCGCGTGGAGGGCGCGTTGCGTGCGGAGGGTGCGTTGCGCGCGGACAGCACCAGGCCGACGGCCTCCGGGATCCCGGCCGCTTTCAGCGTGGGCCGGTAGCCGTTCTCCGCCCACGGCCGGCCGTGGTGCAGCCAGACGCTGCGCAGCCCGGCCAGTTCGGCACCGGCGATGTCGGCGGGCGCGTGGTCCCCGACCATCCAGGTGTGCGCCGTCCAGTCCCCGGCCGGTCGGATGCCGCACCGCCGGGCGGCTATCTCGAAGATCAGCGGGTCCGGTTTGACGCAGTCGGCCTCCTCCGAGATCACCCAGCCGTCGACCAGCGGCCCCAGCCCGGTCCGCCGGATCTTCTCCAACTGCGGCCGGGTGCCGCCGTTGGAGACGATGCCGAGGGTCCACCCGGCCGCCCGCGCGGTCCGCAGCGCCTCCACCGTCCGGGGCGGGCAGTGGATGTGCGAGTTGATGCCGCGTCGGAAGTGCGCGAGCAGGAACTCGGGCGAGGCGTCCAGGCCATAGCGGCGCCGGACCGCGGACAGTACGGTGCTGCGCGGCACGTAGCCGCCCCCGTCGAGGGTGACGAACCAGTCGAGGTCCCCGGGCGGCAGGTGGTGTTCGGACAGGAAGTCCCGCGCCCAGGCCCGGAAGGCGGCGTCCCGGGGGAGCAGCGTGTTGTCGAGGTCGAACAGGAGCAGCGGCATGCCGAGCATGGTGCCAGCGGCCCGGCCCATGCACCTGGCAAATGCCAGACCGCGTCGCGAAGCCGTACGAAGTGGCTGAAAGGACCCGGACACCGGATGGACGGGGCGGGCCCGGGCGGGCCGGTGAGCAGGCCGGGATCCGTGGGACGTAACGGTTGGCGACATTCCGCAACGGATCGTCGCCAATCCATGACAGTCCGGTCACGGTGTCCGGCGGGCCTGTTGCGCCACTGGGCCCGCTCAGTCAAGCTCCTTAGAACCTCCGTTCTGGAGGGGGGCGCGATCGCCTGCGGGCAGGGCGCACTGCCACGGCGGGCGCATCCTCCTTTCGCGGGAACAACGCCGCTCCGGGGCTTCGCCGCTGGGCCGGGCCCCGTGCTCGTCGTACTCTGAAAGGAACAGGTCACATACGGTGCTGCGCGTCGCCGACCGACGTCATCCCGTGGGCGGGCCTGCTGCCCGGGCAGCGTTGTCCTCCTCTCCTGTCGGCCCCTCTCCCTTGAAGAGCCGTGAGCCATGGCTGGTTTTGAGCCTTCCCGACCGGTCGAACCGGACGCGCCCCACAGTGCGGGCGCAGGGCCCCGGGGAGACGGCGCCCGCACCCACCTCGACCCGTCCGGCGGGCAGCTCGACGAGCGCCCGGACGACCGCGCCGGCGTGCGTGACGACGACCGCGTCAACGAGCGCGACGACGCGCGTGACGAGCGTGTCGAGCCATGTGTCGCCGAGCTCGACGACCGACGCATCGGCGAGCAGCGCGGCGAGCGGCGCGGCGAACTGCCTGGCGGGCAGCCCGAACAGCATGCGGACGGCAGTGCCGCTACCGGCCGCGATCCTGGCGCCGACCTCGACCTCGACCCCGGTGCCGGCACCGGTGCCGAGGTCGGCGGCCGTGCCGACGGTTCGGCCCACCCCGACGGCGGGCCGGACGGCGGACGGGCAGGCGCCGTCGGGACGCCGCGGCCCGCAGCCGCGAGCCCTGGGCGGGCCGAACCCCACGCCCTGGTGCGCGCCCTGCGCGGCCTCCGGCGCGGCGGCCTCTCCAGGCGTGACCGTCCCGGGCCGCGCCAGCGCCGTGACGGGCGTCCGGCCGGGCCCGCGGAGCCCCCGGTGACGGGCCGCCCCGGCCCCGGCGCCGAACGTCCGGACACTGCCTCCGGTCCGCTCGGCGGGCACACCGAGCCGTCGGCGGCGGACGCGCCCGGGCGCTCCCTCGATCCGGTGTTCCAGCACGGCGTCGTGGTGGGCTTCGACGGCTCGCTGTCGAGCGAGCGCGCCCTCGCCTACGCCGTCGGCATGGCCCGCCGGTCGCAGTGCGGCCTGGTGATCGTGCACGTCGCCAACCGCCTGCCCGCCACGGTCTGGGCGGGCTGTGAGCCTCCCGTCTTCGTCGATCTCCCGGACCACCGCACGGAGGTCCTCGGCCTGGAACTCGCCTGCGCGGACTTCCTCGCGGGGGTGCCGTGGGTCCTGATCGAGCGGGGCGGCGACATCTGCCACGAGATCGAGGAGGTCGGCCGCGAGTACGCCGCCGACGCGATCGTCGTCGGCACGACGCACGGCCTGCTCGGCAAGATCTTCGGCTCGGTCTCCGGGCGGCTGGCGCGGCGGGCCAACCGCCCGGTGATCGTGATCCCTTGAGGACTGCCCGCTGCCGCGGAGTCCCCGCGGCGGCGGTACCCGCCGACGCGGTCACTCCTCAACAGCCCTTGTGGAGCGGTGGGTTGGCCCGGTGGGCCCGGCTCCCGGGGTGACCACCGGAAGCCGGCCGTCAGGAGTCGACGGTCAGCTGCCGATCGTCACGACGTGACGCCGAGCTGCCGGGCGATGAGCATGCGCTGGACTTCGGACGTGCCCTCCCCGATCTCGAGAATCTTGCAGTCGCGCCAGAAGCGGGCGACCGGGAACTCGTTCATGAAGCCGTACCCGCCGTGGATCTGGGTCGCCTCGCGGGCGTTGTCGACGGCGGCCTCGGACGAGTACAGCTTCGCGATCGCGGCCTCCTTCTTGAACGGTTCACCGTGCAGCAGCCGGGAAGCGGCGTCCCGCCAGGCCAGGCGGGAGGTGTGGGCGCGCAGCTCCATGTCGGCCAGCTTGAACTGGATGGCCTGGTTGGCACCGATCGGGCGGCCGAAGGCCCGGCGGGTGCCGGCGTACTTGACGGACTCGTCGACGCAGCCCTGGGCCAGGCCGGTGGCCAGGGCCGCGATCGCGATGCGGCCCTCGTCGAGGATCCGCAGGAACTGGGCGTAGCCTCGGCCACGCTCGCCCAGCAGGTTGGCCGCGGGGACGCGGCAGTCGGTGAAGGACAGTTCGCGGGTGTCGGATGCGTTCCACCCGACCTTCGAGTACTTCTTCGAGACCTGGAACCCCGGGGTCCCGGTGGGCACGATGATGGACGAGATCTCCCGCACGGGCGAGCGCAATTCGCCTTCTTCACTCGAACGAGCGATCGGTTCGGTGAGCGCGGTGACGGTGACCAGTCCGGTGATGTCGGTGCCGGAGTTGGTGATGAAGCACTTGGTCCCGTTGATGACCCACTCGTCGGTGGCCTCGTCGTAGCGGGCGGTGGTGCGGGTGGCTCCGGCGTCCGAGCCGCCCTCCGGCTCGGTGAGGCCGAAGGCGCCGAGGAGTTCGCCGGAGGTCAGCCGGGGCAGCCACTCGCGCTTCTGCTCCTCGGTGCCGAAGCGGTGGATCGGCATCGCGCCGAGCGAGACGGCGGCCTCCAGGGTGATCGCCACCGAGGAGTCCACGCGGGCGAGTTCCTCCAGGACGAGGCCGAGGGCGAAGTAGTCGCCGCCCATGCCGCCGTACTCCTCCGGGAAGGGCAGGCCGAACAGGCCCATCCGCCCCATCTCGCGGACGATCTCGTAGGGGAACTCCTCCCGCTCGTAGAACCCGCCGATCTTCGGCGCCACCACGTCCTGGGCGAACTCCGCGACGGTGCGCCGCAGTTCCTCGTACTCGCTGCTGAGCCGGTGGTCGAGCATCTGATCCTCCTGGTGCCCGGCCGGGGTGGCCGCGGGCATGAGCGGGACGGCCGGCGTCCGTCTGACGGTGTGACGGTCGCACGGTGTGGTTGACGGATGAAAGCGGTGCGGTGGCGCCGGCCGGACCGTTCGGGCGGCCGGCGCCGGGAAGTCGGGCGGGGCGGGTCAGCCCCGGGCGGCGCCGAGCAGCGCCTGGACGGTGCGGGAGGGGCTCGGGCGGCCGAGCTGCCCGGCCATCCAGCCGCTGGTCGCGACCAGCGCGCGCAGGTCGACGCCGGTCCGGACGCCGAGCCCGTGCAGCATCCACACCAGGTCCTCGGTGGCCAGGTTGCCGGTGGCGCTCTTCGCGTACGGGCAGCCGCCCAGTCCGCCCGCCGAGGCGTCCACCGTGGTGACGCCCTCGCGCAGCGCCGCCAGGGTGTTGCTGAGCGCCTGGCCGTAGGTGTCGTGGAAGTGCACGGCGATCCGGCCGACGGGCACGCCGGCCTTCGCGAACCCGGCCAGCAGCGCGCCGACCTGGCCGGGGGTGGCCACGCCGATGGTGTCGCCGAGGCTCAGCTCGGCGCAGCCCATCTCCAGCAGCTGGACGCCGTACCGGACCACCTGGTCGACCGGGACGGGCCCCTCCCAGGGGTCGCCGAAGCACATCGAGAGATAGCCGCGGACGGTGACCCCGGCTTCGGTGGCCCGGGTCACGACCGGGCGGAACATCGCCATGGCCTCGTCCGCGGAACGGTTGAGGTTGCGCCGGGCGAAGGTCTCGGTGGCGCTGGCGAACACCGCGATGTCGGTGGCGTGGTGGGCGAGCGCGCGGTCGAGGCCGCGCTCGTTGGGGACCAGCACCGGCAGCCGCAGACCGGGGTGGCGCTCCGGCAGGCCGGCGAGCCGGGGGACCAGCTCCTCGGCGTCGGCGAGCTGGGGTACCCATTTCGGGTGAACGAAGCTGGTCGCCTCGACGGTCCGCAGCCCGGCGGCGGCGAGCCGGCCGATGAACTCGGCCTTGACCTTGACGGGCACCAGGGAGCTCTCGTTCTGCAGCCCGTCGCGCGGCCCGACCTCGTGGATCCGGACCTCCTCGGGCAGGCCGGGGGCGCGGACCGGGTCGGGCAGGCCCAGGTCGAGCGCGTCGGGCTCGCGGGTGGCGGCCCCCGTGGCGGGGGTCTCCGTGGCGGGGCTCTCCGGGGACGTCACGACCGCACCTCCGCGGGCTCGGCGGCCGCCTCGGCCGGGGTGACCACGACCAGCAGGTCCTCCATCGCGACGGTGGCGCCGGCGGTGGCCCGCAGCTCGGCCACCACGCCGTCGTGCGGCGCGGCGATCACGTGTTCCATCTTCATGGCCTCCAGCACGAGCAGGGGCTGGCCCTTGCGGACCGTCTCGCCCGCCGTGGTCTTGACGACCGTGACGGTGCCGGGCATCGGGGCGGTCAGCGCGCCGTGGTGCGCCGAGGCACCGCCGGCGCTCTCGACGACCGGGTCGTAGGCGTGCATCGGCCAGGCGTCGCCCTCGACGCCGAGCCAGGTCACCGGGCCGGCCGGGAGGCCGGGGGTGGCGTCGGTGGCCAGCGTGAAGGCGGTCTGCAGGCCGTCGACGGTCAGGTGCAGCCGCTCGGCCGCCAGGGTCGCGCGGGCGCGGTGGACGGGCCCGGCGTCCAGCTGGAGCTCCACCTCGCGGGCGGCCCCGGACGCATTGTCAGTGGCGTCGGTTACGTTGCCCGCAGTGATCGAACGGATGCGCACCGACACCGGCTCCTGGCCGGGGGTCCGGAGTCGGTGGGTGGTCCAGGCGGGGGTGCCGCCGAGGCGCCAGCCGGAGGGGAGGGAGAACGGGTCGGTCCAGCCGCCGGGGTCGGCGGCCGGGGTGAGGTCCAGGTGCCGTGCCAGCGCGGCCGCGTAGTAGAGGAGGTGGGCGGGTGACGGCGGTTCGGATGCCGAGGCGTCGGCGGGATCGGTCGCGGTCGGGGCTGCCGCGTCCGGGGTCGCCGCAGTCGGGGCTGCCGCGTTCGACGGGGAGTGCGGTGCGACGAGCAGGGCCGGCTGCTGCTGGGCCGTCCGTTCCACCAGGCCGGTGTCCAGTCGGCCGGCGACGACGTCGGGGTGGGCGAGCAGTCGGCGCAGGAAGCCGGTGTTGGTGGTGACACCCAGGATGCGGGTGTCGGCCAGCGCGGCGCGGAGCCGGCGCAGCGCGGTCGGGCGGTCGGGCCCGTACGCGATGACCTTGGCGAGCATGGGGTCGTAGGCGCTGGTGACGACGGTTCCGGGGGCGACCCCGGAGTCGACGCGGATGCCCTCGCCCTGGGGCTCGTCCAGGGTGAGGATGCGACCGCCGGTGGGCAGGAAGTCCCGTTCCGGGTCCTCGGCGCAGATGCGGGCCTCGATGGCGTGGCCCAGGAAGGAGACGTCGGACTGGCCGAAGGAGAGCGGCTCGCCCGAGGCGACGCGCAGTTGCCACTCGACCAGGTCCAGTCGGGCCGATTCCGGACCGACGGCGACGGCGAGTTCGGTGACGGGGTGCTCGACCTGGAGGCGGGTGTTCATCTCCATGAAGAAGAAGTCCCGCACCCCCTCGGCGGCGGAGGCGGGGGCGTCCGGGTCGATGCCGGGGACGATGAACTCCACGGTGCCGGCCCCGGTGTAGCCGCAGGACTCGGCGGCGCGGACGGCCGCAGCGCCCATCGCGGCGCGGGTCTCGGCATTGAGCAGGACGGAGGGAGCCTCTTCGATCAGTTTCTGGTGGCGGCGCTGGAGGCTGCACTCGCGCTCGCCGAGGTGGACGGTGGTGCCGTGGGCGTCGGCGAGCACCTGCACCTCGATGTGGCGCGGTCGGTCGACCCACCGCTCCAGCAGCAGGGTGTCGTCGCCGAAGGCGGTCCGGGCGACGCGGCGGGCGGCGGCGATCTCGGTGGGCAGCTCGGCCGGGTCCCGCACCAGGCGCATGCCCTTTCCGCCACCACCGGCGGAGGGCTTGAGCAGGACGGGGTAGCCGATCTCGTCGGCGGCGGCGACGAGGTCCTCGTCGGTGGGCGCGGTGGCCTGGCTGCCGGGGACCACGGGGACGCCGGCGGTCCGGACGGCCTCCTTGGCGTTGATCTTGTCACCCATCAGCTCGACCGCACCGGGAGGTGGTCCGATGAAGACGAGGCCCGCGTCGGCGCAGGCGCGGGCGAAGCCGGGGTTCTCGGCGAGGAAGCCGTAGCCGGGGTGGACGGCCTGGGCGCCGGTGCGGCGGGCGGCGGCGAGGATCTGATCCGTGCGCAGGTAGGTCTCGGCGGCCGAGCTGTCGCTGCGGTCGGCCGGGCCGAGCCGGACCGCGACGTCGGCCTCGCGGACGTGCGGCGCGTCGGCGTCCGCGTCGCTGAACACGGCGACCGAGCGGACACCGAGCCGCCGCAGGGTGCGGATCACCCGCAGGGCGATCTCACCGCGGTTGGCGACCAGAACTGTGTCGAACATGGGAGGCGTTCCTCCGGGTCGAGGGGAGCCGTAAGAGAGGAGGTGGCGGTGGGCGGTTGCGGCGCCGGCCCGGTCGTCGGACCGGCGCCGCAGGAGTCACACCCGGAAGAGCGGGGTCACCGGAGCGGGGTCACCGGAGCGGTGGCGTCGGAGTGCCCGCACCGGAGTGGTCGCGTCGGGGCGGCCACCCCGGAGCGGTCACATGCGGAAGACACCGAACGGAGCGGGCGGCGCCAGCGGGGCGTTGGCACAGGCGGTGAGGGCGAGACCGACGGCGGTGCGGGTGTCCATCGGGTCGATCACGCCGTCGTCCCAGAGCCTGGCGGTGGCGTAGTAGGCGCTGCCCTGGCGCTCGTACTGCTCGCGGACCGGGCGCTTGAACTCCTCCTCCGCCTCGCCCGGCCACTCCTCGCCGCGCGACTCCAACTGGTCACGGCGGACGGTGGCCAGTACGGAGGCCGCCTGCTCGCCGCCCATCACGGAGATCTTGGCGCCCGGCCACATCCACAGGAAGCGGGGTGAGTAGGCCCGGCCGCACATCGAGTAGTTGCCGGCTCCGTACGAGCCGCCGATCACCACGGTCAGCTTCGGGACCCGGGTGCAGGCCACGGCGTTGACCATCTTGGCGCCGTGCTTGGCGATGCCGCCCGCCTCGTACTGCCGACCGACCATGAAGCCGGTGATGTTCTGCAGGAAGAGGAGGGGGATGCCGCGCTGGTCGCACAGTTCGATGAAGTGGGCGCCCTTGACGGCCGACTCGGAGAACAGCACGCCGTTGTTGGCGACGATGCCGACCGGGTGGCCGTGGATCCGGGCGAAGCCGGTGACCAGGGTCGCGCCGTACTCGGCCTTGAACTCGGCGAAGCGGCTGCCGTCGACCAGCCGGGCGATCACCTCGCGCACGTCGTAGGGCGTGCGCGGGTCGACCGGGACGGCCCCGTACAGGCCGGCCGGGTCGACGGCCGGCGGCTCGGCCGCGGTGAGCGGCCACGGGCTGGGCGTGCGCGGGCCGAGCTCGGACACGATGGTGCGGACGATGGAGAGCGCGTGGGCGTCGTCCTCGGCCAGGTGGTCGGTCACGCCCGAGGTGCGGGAGTGCAGGTCGCCGCCGCCCAGCTCCTCGGCGGTGACCACCTCACCGGTCGCGGCCTTCACCAGTGGCGGTCCGCCCAGGAAGATCGTGCCCTGGTTGCGGACGATCACCGCCTGGTCGCTCATCGCCGGGACGTACGCGCCGCCCGCCGTGCAGGAGCCGAGCACGGCGGCGATCTGCGGGATGCCCGCGGCCGAGAGCCGGGCCTGGTTGTAGAAGATCCGGCCGAAGTGGTCGCGGTCCGGGAAGACCTCGTCCTGCATCGGGAGGAAGGCGCCGCCGGAGTCCACCAGGTAGATGCAGGGTAGGCGGTTCTCCAGCGCGACCTCCTGGGCGCGCAGGTGCTTCTTCACCGTCATCGGGTAGTAGGTGCCGCCCTTGACGGTGGCGTCGTTGGCGACCACCACCACCTCGCGTCCGGCGACCCGGCCGATGCCGGCGATCACCCCGGCCGCGGGCGCCGCCCCGTCGTACATCCCGTCGGCGGCCAGCGGCGCCAGCTCCAGGAAGGGCGACGCCGGGTCGAGCAGGGTGTCCACCCGGTCGCGGGGGAGGAGCTTGCCGCGCGAGGTGTGCCGGGCGCGCGCCTTGGCGCCCCCGCCGAGGGCGGCGGCGTCGAGCTTGGCGCGCAGTTCGGCGACCAGGGCCCGGTGCGCCTCGGTGTTGGCCCGGTAGGCCGCGGAGCCCGGGTCGGCGGAGGTGCCGAGCCGGGGTGCCGGCGCGGCGGCTCCCGGTGCTGCGGCGATCGGTGCTGTGGCACCCGGTGCCGGCGCGGTGCCGGTCGGTGCGCCGAACCGGACGCCGGAGGAGGCACCGGTGGTTGAGATGACCATTCCCAAGAGCTCCCTTGCCCTCGGCAGCAGGCGGGCGGGCCGAGTACGGTGCGCCCCTGATCCTCACGTTAATTAACGTTAACTTACGCGCCCAGGTTAACGGCCGATAACCCGACTGTCTACGATGGGCGGCATGCCGAACGTCCCCGCAGCCTCCGCGCTCCCACGCCGCGACCAGATCCGCCGGGAGGCCGCGCGACTGTTCGCCGCCCGGGGCTTCCTCGGCGTGGGTGTGGACGAGATCGGCAAGGCCGTCGGCATCAGCGGCCCCGGCCTCTACCGCCACTTCGCCGGCAAGGACGCGATGCTGGCCGACCTGCTGATCGGCATCAGCGAGCGCCTGCTGGAGGAGGGGCGACGCCGGGCGGGCGGTGGCGACGGCCCGGCCGCCACGCTGGACGCCCTGATCAGCGGCCACGTCGACTTCGCCCTGAACGACCGCGACCTGATCACCCTGCACGACCGCGAGCTGCTGAACCTCAAGGAGGAGGACCGCCGTACCGTCCGGCGGCTCCAGCGCGGCTACGTCGAGCTGTGGGTGGACGTGGTCCGGCAGGCCCATCCGCCGCTCGCAGATCCCGGCGCGGAGCCCGTGGCGCGGGCCGCCGTGCACGCGGTCTTCGGCCTGATCAACTCGACCCCGCACAGCGTCGGCCCCGATCCGGCCCAGGGCGAGCGCGCCGGTCTGCAGCGCGACGGCATGGCCGCGCTGCTGCACACCCTCGCCCACGGCGCCTTCGCCGCGGCCGCCGACTCCGTGGCTGCGGCCGACGCCACGGGCGTCGACCGGGGGGTTGGGTCCGCGTAGGCCCGTTCACTCCCCGTCCGCTGCCCTTTCCCGACGTCGCCGACCCGGTGCCGTCCCGGGCAAGGCTCGACCGGACAGGGCCTAGGTCCAAAGGACGGCGCCTGCCCGCCCCCGGGGCGCTGGGCGCGCGCCGGGTCTTCGGGCGACCCTGGGGGCAAGGGCCGGACCGTCGGGCCGCAGCTGTGTTCGATCGGGAATCACCGCAGGCCGCAAGCTGTTGCCCAGTCGCCGGACCGGACGATCCGGGCCGTACCGGAGTCAGTTCCGATCGCCTCGCGCGGCCGGAAATGCCGTGGCGGCCACCCGACGAAATGGTTAGCATCCCTAAATATGCCCGAGACTCACGGATCCATGGTGGAGCAATCCCCGAGCGGCCAACCGGCCCCCGGCCCCGACCCGGCGGCCCCCGTCGACGGCCCGCGGGCCACCGAAGCAGGCCCCGCACCGGAGGCGGCCGCCACTCCGAGCCCGGCCGCCGCTCCGAGCCCGGCCGCTCAGGCCGACGGCTGGCTGCGTCGCCTGATCGGCTACAGCTGGCGGTCCCGTCGCAGCGTGCTGCTCGCCTTCGGCGCCTCGCTGGTCGGCATGGCTGTCACCGCGCTGGTGCCGCTGGTCACCAAGCTGATCATCGATGACGTCATCGTCGCCCACACCCGCTCGCTCACCCCGTGGGCAGTGGTGCTGCTGCTCGCCGCCGTGGTGGTCTTCGGCTGCACCCAGGTCCGTCGCTACTACGGCGGCCAGCTGGCCCTCGACGTCCAGCACGACATGCGCAGCGACCTGTTCCGCTCGCTCGGCCGGCTCGACGGCCACCGCCAAGACCGCCTGGACACCGGTCAGGTGGTGGGGCGCGCGACCTCGGACCTCCAGCTGATCAACGGCCTGCTCTCGATGCTGCCGATGATGACCGGCTACCTGCTGATGTTCGTGATGTCGCTGGGCGTGATGGTCTGGCTGTCCCCGCCGCTGACCCTGATAGCCGTGGTGATGGCCCCTGCGCTGTGGTGGGTCAGCGTGCGCAGCCGTAAGCGCCTGTTCCCGGCCACCTGGGCCGCCCAGCAGGAGGCGGCCGCCGTCGCGGGCGTGGTGGACGGCGCTATCGGCGGGGTCCGGGTGGTCAAGGGCTTCGGTCAGGAGGCGCAGGAGCAGGACAAGCTGGAGCTGGTCTCCCGCAACCTGTTCGCCGCCCGGCTCCGGTCGATCCGCCTGAACGCCCGCTACAACCCGGCGATGCAGGCGATCCCGGCCCTGGCCCAGGTCGCGGTGCTGGCCTTCGGCGGCTGGCTGGCCGTCGACGGTCGGGTCTCGCTCGGGACGTTCGTCGCCTTCTCCACCTACGTCGCCCAGATGACCGGCCCGGTGCGGATGCTGACCATGGTCATCACGGTCGGCCAGCAGGCCCGGGCGGGCGTCGAGCGGGTGCTGCAGCTGATCGACGAGCGCCCGCTCGTCCAGGAGCGCCCGGACGCGCTCACCCTGGACCTGACGAGGGACGGGACCACCCCCGCCGACACCCCCGCCGACACCGCGGCTGACCGCCCGGCCGGCGCCCCGGCCGGCACCGTCGGCCCCCGCACCCCGGACGTCGCCCTGGAGTTCGACCGGGTCGAGTTCCGCTACGACCCCGAGCACCCCGCCCCGGTGCTGCACGGGCTCAGCCTCGCGCTGGCCCCCGGCGAGACCCTCGCCCTGGTGGGCGCCTCCGGCTCCGGCAAGTCGACGGTGGCCCAGCTGGTGCCCCGCTTCTACGACCCGGCGGGCGGCGCCGTCCGCCTCTACGGCTACGACCTGCGCGACCTCACCCTGGACTCGGTCCGTGCGGCGGTCGGCATCGTGCCCGAGGAGAGCTTCCTCTTCTCCGAGTCGGTCCGCACCAACATCGCCTACGGCCGCCCGGACGCCACCGACGAGCAGATCGTCGCCGCCGCGCGCGCCGCCCAGGCGGACGAGTTCGTCCGCGCGCTGCCGGACGGCTACGAGACCAAGGTCGGCGAGCAGGGCCTGACCCTCTCCGGGGGCCAGCGCCAGCGCATCGCCCTGGCCCGGGCGATCCTGACCGACCCCCGGATCCTGCTGCTGGACGACGCCACCTCGGCGGTCGACCCGCAGGTCGAGGCGGAGATCCACGACGCGCTGCGCTCGGTGATGACCGGCCGCACCACCCTGCTGATCGCCCACCGCCGCTCGACCCTCCAACTCGCCGACCGGATCGCGGTCCTGGACCACGGCCGACTGCTGGACCTCGGCACGCACGAGGAACTCGAAGCCCGATGTCCCCAGTACCGGGCCCTGATCACCGACCCGGAAGCCGGCCGTGCACCGGAGCCGCAACCCGGGCCCGCCACCGCCACCGGCACCGCCGATACCCCCGCTGACTCCGCCGCCTCCGGCTCCGCCACCACCGACGGCTCCGAGTCCGAGTCCGCGCCGGCCGCGGAGAAGGACCGGCCGTCCGCGCAGACCCCCGCACTCCCCACCCCCGCCCTCGCCAAGGCGGCCCGCACCGCCGACCCCGAGCTGCTGGCCAAGGTCGCCGCCCTCCCGCCGGCCGCCGACGCCCCCGCCGTCCCCCGCGCCGAGGCCGAGGCCGGGGATCCGGATTTCAGCCTCGGCCGCCTGCTGCGCCCCTTCCGCACCCCGCTGCTCATCGCCTTCCTGCTGGTCACCCTGGACGCGGCCGCCGGGCTGGTGCTGCCGGTGCTGATCCGGCACGGGATCGACGAGGGCGTCCGCAAGGGCCTGATGGCCGGTGTCGCGGTCGCCTCGATCACCGCGCTCGTCGTGGTGCTGCTGGACTGGCTGGTGCAGGGCGCCGAGAACCGGGTCAGCGGCCGGACCGGTGAGCGGGTGCTCTACACCCTCCGGCTCAAGATCTTCGCCCACCTCAACCGGCTCGGCCTGGACTACTACGAGCGCGAGTTGACCGGCCGGATCATGACCCGGATGACCACCGACCTGGACTCGCTGACGTCCTTCCTGCAGACCGGAATGGTCACCGCGGTGGTCAGCCTGCTGACCTTCGCCGGGATCTTCGTGGCCCTGCTGATCATCGACGCCGGTCTGGCCCTGGTGGTCTTCGCGGTGCTGCCGCTGCTGGTGATCGCCACCCTGGTGTTCCGGAAGAGGTCAAAGGACCAGTACGAGCGCTCCCGGGACCTGATCAGCACGGTCAACGCCGACCTCCAGGAGAACGTGGCCGGCATGCGGATCGTCCAGGCCTTCCGCCGTCTGGACACCAACACCGACCGCTTCGTGGCCCGCGGCATCGCCTACCGGGAGGCCAGGGTCCGGGCGCAGTTCTACATCTCGCTGTACTTCCCGTTCGTCCAGTTCCTCTCCAGCGTGGCCGCCGCGCTGGTGCTGATCGTGGGCGCCGCCCGGGTGGACGCGGGGACGCTGACGGTCGGCGCGCTGGTCGCGTACCTGCTCTACATCGACCTGTTCTTCGCCCCGGTCAACCAGCTGTCGCAGGTGTTCGACGGCTACCAGCAGGCCTCGGTGGGCCTCGGCCGGATCCGTGAGCTGCTGCGCACCCCGACCACCACGGCCGCGGCGGCCGATCCGGTCCCGGTGTCGAAGGGGCTGCGCGGCGAGATCAGTTTCGAGGGCGTCGGCTTCGCCTACAACGGCGGGGCGGACGGCGCACCGGAGGTGCTGAGCGCCGTCGACCTGCACATACCCGCCGGTCAGACGGTGGCGCTGGTCGGCGAGACCGGCGCGGGCAAGTCGACGCTGGTGAAGCTGGTCGCGCGGTTCTACGACGCGACCGAGGGCACCGTCCGGGTCGACGGGGTGGACCTCACCCGCTACGACCTGGCCCAGTACCGCCACCGGCTGGGCGTGGTGCCGCAGGAGGCGTACCTGTTCGCGGGCACGGTCCGCGAGGCGATCGCCTACGGCCGCCCGGACGCCTCGGCGGCCGAGGTGGAGGCGGCAGCCCGGGCGGTCGGCGCGCACGACATGATCGTCGGACTGTCGGGCGGCTACGACCACGAGGTCGCCGGCCGCGGACGCAACCTCTCGGCCGGTCAGCGCCAGCTGATCGCGCTGGCCCGGGCCGAACTGGTCGACCCGGACATCCTGCTGCTGGACGAGGCCACCGCGGCGCTCGACCTGGCCACCGAGGCCGCCGTCAACCAGGCCGCGGACCGGCTCAGCGGCGGTCGCACCACTCTGGTCATCGCCCACCGGCTGACCACCGCCGAACGCGCGGACCGGGTGGTCGTGCTGGACCACGGCCGGGTGGTCGAGGACGGCACCCACACCGAACTGCTCGCGCTGGACGGGACGTACGCCCGGCTCTGGCAGGCGTTCATCGCGGACGGCCACCCGGCCCCGACCGAGACGGTCGCCGCCGGGTAACCGCGGTCGGGTCGTCGGGCGGTCCGACGGCGGCCCGGCAGCCCGGCAGCCCGGCGGCCCGGCGGTCCGACGATCGGGCGATTGGGCGATGTGCTCAGGCGGCGATCAGCGAGGCCAGCAGGCCCGAGGCGTCGACGCCGCGCGGCAGGTCGCTCACCTGGCCGTCCCCGACCTCCACCACCCGCCAGCCGGAGCCGTCCGCCCGGCTGGCGAGGTCGGTGGTGACGAAGCGGCAGCCGAGTCTTCGCACCAGTGCGGGGACGTGGGTGAGGTCGGGCTCGACCCGCTGGTGCGGGGTGTCCGGGTGCGGGCCGACCAGGATCGGCCGACCGTCGAGCCACCACACCCGGACCTCCACCGCCCGCCCGTCGCCGCCCGTGTCGTTCGGGCCGCCCGCGTTGCCGACGCCGCCCGTGCCGCCACGGCCTCCCGCGCCTCCCGCGCCTCCCGCGCCTCCCGCGCCGCTCGCGTCTCCCTCAGCACCGTCAGCGGCCCGGCCCGTTCCGTCGGCGCGCTCGAACTCCTCGTACCGGCGCAGCACCACCCCGCCCGCCAGGGACTCGCCCTGCAGCTCGACGAACCGCCCGACCACCCGTCCGACGGTCGCCAGGTCCGCCAACTCCGGTACGTAGCAGGCCTCGTGCCACTCGTGCTTGCGGGACTTCACGTAGTCCTTCACGATCGCCGGCCCGGTGCCGCCGAGCCGGGCCACGGCGTCCGCCAGCTCCGCCGGGGTGGGTGCCGCCGTCCCGTCGGACGGGATCCAGACGCTGGGCGGGGTCGCGCCCTCGAACACCCCGTACCAGCCGGGCAGTTCGTGCGCCGCCGCGTAGCCGGGCGCGCTGGTCAGCAGGTTGCCGCCGCGGGCGGTGAGGGCGGCGGCGAACCCGGCGTACCGGGCGGAGGGGAGCATCCAGCCCCGGTACCAGAGCGGTCCGCAGTCCCGGGGCACCCGCCGGACCGCCTCCTCGGGGTGTCCGGCGAGCAGTGCGTCGTGGTCGACGAGATGGTGCTCACCGCCCAACTCCCGTAGCAGCCGGGCCTCCCAGGCGAAGTGCGGATCGGGCCGGCGCGGGTTGAGCGGATCGGCGGGGAAGAGGATCGAGGGTACGGGCATGGCGGTCAGGGTAAGGCCAGCGGGCCGCTCCCGGCTGCGATCCGGCGGCGGTCGGTCGCCCCGGTTCCTCCCCCGTGGGGCGTCGGGACGGCGGATCCGGTCGACGCCCGGTGCGGGCGCTGTCAGAGTGTCCCGATGCGAAGACTGCTGCGACCGCACCGACGCGTTCCCCGCCGGGCCGCCCGTACGGTGGTGCTGGACGGCGACGGCTCGGTGTTCCTGCTCCGTTCGGACAACGACGAGGTCGGCGTCCACTGGACGATGCCCGGCGGCGGGCTGGAGCGGGGTGAGACCCCGTTGCTCGGCGCCCGGCGCGAACTGTGGGAGGAGACCGGCTGGACCGATCTCGAACCGGGCCCGCTGCTCTGCACCTGGGAGCACGACTTCACCTGGCACGGAACCCCGGTCCGCCAGCACGAGCACATCTACCTCACCCGCGGACCGCACCGCGGCCCGGTCGGCGATGTCAGTGCGGTGCACGCCCAGGACCGGATCCTCGACTGGCGCTGGTGGACCCCGGCCGAGCTCGCCGACGAGAACGCGGACGCACTCTGGCCGCCCCGGCTACCGGAGTTGCTGGAGCCCGTCCGCGCGGGCTGGGCGGTCGACGGGCGCCCTCCGGTGCCCGTCGACCTCGGTTACATCCCGAACGCCTGACCGCGCCCGCCGCGCCGGGCGGCCCGTCCGCCCGGCCCGGCCGGGCCGGGCTCCCAGCCGTGCAGGTCCAGCTCCCGGTCGTGCAGCGCCCACGGGTTCATCCGCACCGTCAGCCGGGCGCCGGCCAGTTGCTCGACGGTGAGCCCGGTTTCGATGATCAGCTGCTCGGTCGACACCGAGACGGCGATGGCGGGACGCCAGGAGGGCAGTACGACCAGGCTGGTCCCGCGCCCGACCCGGATCGGCTCCGCCGTCACCCGGACCGGTGTCCGCTCCTCCGGGCGACCCACGGCGTCCGACTGGACCGGGCTGCCGCCGATCAGGATGCCGAGCGGTGGTTCGGCCCGGGCTGCCTCGGTACCGGTCCCGAGGGCAGCCCTGACAGCAGTCGCGCCTTCGACCCCCACTCCGGTGCCCGCTCCGGTCCCGACCCCGAGCCCGGTGCCGGCCCGGTACGCGGCGTTCGTCCCGGGCTCCGGGGGCGCGGTGGTCGGGTGACCGGCCACCGGTCCCGTTGCACCGGTCGGTGTACCCGTCCACCCCGCACCGGGCGGCCGGGTGCCGGCCGGGTCGGTCGCGGCCGTCTCCCGTGCGGCCGCCTCCTGCCCGGTCGGGCCGGCCGGCGGGTGCATCCGACGCAGTCGGCGGGACGGCGACGGCCGTCGCGAGCCGAGGCTCCGGAGCTCCTCGCGCCCCGAACGCGCCACCGCTGCGGGCCGGTTGCCCTCGGCGGGCGCTGCGGTCCGCTCGAACCGGACGAACCCCGACCCGGTCCGCTCGGAGGCGGAGCCCGCACCCGAACCGGCACCCGCACCCGAACCGGCATCCGCACCGGCGTCGACGCCCGAGCCGGCCTCGGGCCCGGAGTCCGCCTCGGACGCCTCCTCGGCCTCGCCGAGCAGCGCCCGTACCTCCGCCACCGGCCGACGGCACGCGGCCGCCAGCTCGGCGAGCGAGCGCCCCTCGGCGCGAGCGGCCCGCAGCCGGTCGGCGAACGCCTCCCGGAGCCGTGCCGTGGTCGCCGCGCCGCTCGTCGTGTCGCTCGCCGTACCGCCGTCGGCAGCGCCGCAGTCGTCGGTGCCGCTGTCCGCGGAACCGCCGGCAGCGCCGCCGCCGTCCGCTGTCGCGCCGTTCGCCGCAGCGCCGTTCGCCGCAGCGCCGTTCGCCGCAGCGCCGTTCGCCGCAGTGCCGTCCGCCTTGGCGTGCCGGAGCCGCGCTTCGACGTCCTCCGGCGTGCGCGGCTGCGGCACCGAGTCGTGGCGGATGAGGGCGCCCGGGGCGCCGGGCGCGCCGACGTCGGCCGCCGTCGCGATCGAGCAGATCGGCGCCCCCGCGCCGGGCGGGCGGGGCCCGTCGGTCGGGGGCGAGGAGTCGGCACCGTCCGCAGCGGTCCCGGACGGTCCGGGCGGGGCGGGGTCGGTGGAACCGGGGTGGAGCGAAGTCATCGGCGGGCCCTTCGGGGGACGGTCCCGACGATCCTCCCGCACCGCGCCACCAGCTCCAAGCGTCATTCCCGCACGGGCGCCCGGGAGCACGCCGTGACCACCGGGTGATCAGCGGCGGCCCCTACCGGGCGTATCGGCTCAACTCCCGGACGCGACGAAGCCCTTGAGGTCGGAGAGCACCGCGTTGGCCGCCGTCACGCCGAGCCCGAGGAACCAGGTCTCGTCCGAAACCGGCCGCGCCTGACCGGACTTGACCGCCCCGAGGGTCTTCCAGAGCGCCCCGCCCAGCACCGCGTCCTGGTTGGTCGAACTGGGGCTGCCGTACACGCCGTAGAAGATCCAGTCGGCGTCGGCCTTGTCGATCTGCTCCGGGCTGACCTCCACCGCGAGTTCCTTGACCTGCTCGATCGCGGGCTGCGGCAGCGGCACGTCGGTGAGGATGGTGCCGATGAACGAGAGTTCGGCGTAGAGCCTGGTCCGGCCGGGCATGAAGCGCAGCGGCGTGATGGTGGGCCGCTTGCCGCCGAGGGCGGCGCCGATCGCGGTGGCGGCGGCCTGGTAGGCGTCGAGCTGCGCCTGGGCCTCCGCCTGCAGGCCGAAGGGGCTGGCGTTGAGCAGGAAGTTCTGCTTCCACGGGTAGCCGGGGCGCAGTGAGAAGACGGTCGGCGCGATCTTCGACAGCTGGGCGTACTGGTCCTGGGCGCGCAGCTGGCTGCCGAGGATCAGGTCGGGCTTGAGCGCCGCGATCGCCTCCAGGTTGAGGCTGTTGATGGTGCCGACGGCGGCCGGGCTGCCCGCCTTGTCCTTGAGGTAGGAGGGCAGCGACTTGGAGCCGTCGGTGTGGACGACCCCGACCGGCTGGATGCCGAGCGAGACGACGTTGTCGAGCTCGCCGGTGTCCAGCACCACGACCCGGGTGGGCCTGGCGGGGATGACGGTCTCGCCCATGGCGTGCTTGACGGTGCGCGGGTAGACGCCGGGGGCGGCGTCGGTCCCGAAGCCCTTCATCTTCTCGATGACACCGGCGTAGTCGTCGCCGCCCTGCTTCACCGACTTCTGGTCCGGCGAGCCGCCGCTGCCCGGCTTCGCGCCGCTGCCGCCTCCGGACCCGCCGGAGCCGCCCGAGCCCCCCGAGCTGCCGCAGGCGGCGAGGAGCCCGCCGAGGCCGAGCACGGCGGCGCCGGTCACTCCGGTGGCGAGGAAGCGGCGCCGGCTGGGGGTGCGGGCGACGAGGGCGGGGACGAGGGCGGGGGCGGGGGCCAGGTTCGGGTCGTCGGAGTCGGGGGCCACGCGACGCTCCTTCACGGTCGGGACCGGACGGTCGAGGTTAGGTGAGGCAAACCTATCCCGTGGCCGGACGCACCCTCCGCACGGGGGTGCGCACCGAGGGGCCAAAGGTCATCATCAGTGCACAAAATCACCAAGAGTTGGTCTATTCAACCTTCTTCGCGCGGCTTAGAGTGCGCTGGTGTTTGATCAGCAGCTCTCAGAGCACACAAGCAGCGGCCGGGCAACGGCGCCCGGTGCTCCGCAGGGTGCCCCGGTCAGTGGCACCAGTGGTGGCGTTCCCGAACCGGGGACGGCTGGGGGAGCGGGGGACAAGGGTCTACGGGGCAACTCGGTGGGCCTGCTGGGCAGCGTGGTGCTGGGCGTCTCGACCGTCGCCCCGGTGTACTGCCTGACCGCGACGCTCGGGCCGACGGTCACCGCGGTCGGCGTCCAGATGCCGGCCGTGTTCCTGGCCGGCTTCCTGCCGATGCTGCTCGTCGCGTTCGCGTACAAGGAGCTGAACAAGGACTTCCCGGACTGCGGTACGTCCTTCACCTGGACGGTCAGGGCCTTCGGCCCCCGGGTCGGCTGGATGGCCGGCTGGGGACTGACCGTCGCCACCATCATCGTGCTCTCCAACCTGGCCGGCGTGGCGACGGAGTTCCTCTACCTGATGCTCGGTGAGATGACCGGCAGCAGCTGGATCGCCGGGCTCGACCAGAACAAGGCCGTCCATCTGCTCACGGTGGTGCTGCTCATCGCCGGCGCCACCGCGATGAGCTACCGGGGGATGACGGCCACCAAGTGGTTCCAGTACGGCCTGGTCGGCCTCCAGCTGGCCGTGCTGCTGCTCTTCTCGGCCATCGCCATCGGCAAGGCCGCCGCCGGGGACCTGCCCGACTCGATCGGCTTCTCGTTCTCCTGGCTCAACCCGCTCCAGGTCGGCTCGTTCAGCGCGTTCACCGCCGGCCTGTCGCTGTCCATCTTCATGTACTGGGGCTGGGACACCTGCCTCACCATGAACGAGGAGACCCTCGGCAGCACCAAGACCCCGGGCCGGGCCGCGATGGTCTCCATGGTCACCCTGGTCGGCTCGTACCTGCTGGTCGCGGTCGCCGCCCAGATGTTCGCCGGTGTCGGCAGCACCGGCGACGGCCTCGGCAACCCGGCCACGGCCGACAACGTCTTCGCCGCGCTCGCCCGCCCGGTGCTCGGCTCGCCGTGGAGCATCCTGCTGTTCCTGGCCGTCGTCGCCAGTGCCGCCGCGAGCCTGCAGACCACCTTCATCCCGGTGGCCCGCACCCTGCTCGCGATGAGCGCCTACCGCGCCGTGCCGCCGCGCTTCGGCACCGTCCACCCGCGCTTCCGCACGCCCGGCTACGCCACCGTCGCGGCCGGCCTCGCCACCGCCGTCTTCTACGTCGGCATGAGCCTGATCAGCGAGAACGTCGTCCAGGACACCATCCTGGCGCTCGGTCTGATGATCTGCTTCTACTATGCCCTGACCGCCTTCTCCTGCGTCCGGCACTTCCGCCACTCGCTCCGTGACAGCCCGCGCGACCTGCTGCTCAAGGGCGTCGCCCCGCTGCTCGGCGGCCTGCTGCTGAGCGCCGTCCTCCTCCAGACCCTGACCGACGCCTGGTCCCCCGACTACGGCAGCGGCGCGGTGTTCGGCGTCGGCTCGGTGTTCGTGATCGGCGTCGGCATCCTGCTGCTCGGTGCCGCGCTGATGACCTGGTACGGCCGGATCCGCCCGGAGTTCTTCCGCGGCGAGACGCTGCGGCAGGGCACCCGGGCCCTGGTCGTGGAGGACTGACGCCGGTCCACGGTGTCGGGGATCGGTGCAGGGGGCCGGTGCAGGGGACCTGAACCGGGTGACCGGTGCAGGGGGCCGGCGCTATCGTTGGAGCCGTGAAGCGCTTCGTGGGCCTGTGCTGGTGGCCGTCCTAGGACGGCCACCCCACTCGCCTGACCACAGGGCCGTCCGGGATGGACGGCCCTGTCGCGTTTTCCCCACGGGACGGGCCCCTCGCCCCGGACGGCCGCCACCGCCGCCGTACCGAGGGAGAAACCCGATGACCACCACCGCCACCACCACCGGCGCCGCCACCACCACCGCTGGTGCGGTCGCCACCACGGCCATGACCGCCGGCACGTCCGACCTCACCGCCCAGGACCGGATCGACGACCCGTCCTCCCACCGGGTCCTCACCGGCGACCGCCCCACCGGCCCGCTCCACCTCGGCCACTACTTCGGCACCCTGCAGAACCGGGTCCGGCTGCAGGACCAGGGCGTCGAGATGTTCGTCCTGGTCGCCGACTACCAGGTCATCACCGACCGCGACATCGCCGACCGGCTCGCCGAACACACCGAGAACCTCGTCCTCGACTACCTCGCCGCCGGCCTCGACCCCGAACGGGCCACGATCTTCGCCCACAGCGCCGTTCCCGCCCTCAACCAGCTGCTGCTGCCCTTCCTCAGCCTGGTGAGCGTCGCCGAACTCAGCCGCAACCCCACCGTCAAGGACGAGATCGCCCACTCCAGCCAGGCCGCCGTGAACGGGCTCATGTTCACCTACCCCGTCCACCAGGCCGCGGACATCCTGTTCTGCAAGGCCGACCTCGTCCCGGTCGGCCAGGACCAGCTGCCCCACCTCGAAGTCGCCCGCACCGTCGCCCGCCGCTTCAACGAGCGCTACCCGCACGCCGACGGCAGCGCCGTGTTCCCCCGCCCCCGGGCGCTGCTCTCCGACGCCCCGATGCTGCTCGGCACCGACGGCGGCAAGATGAGCAAGAGCCGCGGCAACGCCGTCGCCCTCGGCGCCGACGAGGACACCACCGCCCGGATCATCCGCGGCGCGAAGACCGACGCCGACCGCCGCATCGGCTACGACCCGGTCGGCCGCCCCGAGGTGTCCGGCCTCGTCCTGCTCGCGGCGCTCTGCCAGGACCGCGACCCGGAGGCGATCGCCGAGGAGGTCGGCGACGGCGGCGCGGCCGCCCTCAAGCGCACCGTCATCGAGTCCGTCAACGAGTACTTCCGCCCGCTGCGCGCCCGTCGCGCCGAGCTCGCCGCCGACCGCGGCCACCTGCGGCAGGTCCTGCGCGAGGGTGCCGAACGGGCCAACGCCATCGCCGACGCCACTCTCGCCGAGGTGCGGGAGGTGATGGGCGCGATCTGAACGGCCCTCAAGCCGACCGGCGCCCCGTGACGGGCCCGTCTGCGGACATCGGCCGGTCGACCGGCGGGCATATCGTCACCGGGCGGCCTCGACCACACCCCCGAGGCCGCCCACAGCCCGCCCCTTCCCCGAAAGGTCCGGTCCATGGACCAGCAACCGACCACGCCCGGCCAGGGACTGACCCGCCCGCCGCAGCTGCGCCCCGGCGACCACATCGCCGTCGTCGCCCCCAGCGGCCCGATCGACGCCGGGCGCCTCACCGCCGGCTGCGAGATCCTCCGATCCTGGGGCCTGCGGGTCACCGTCGCCCCGCACGTCCTCGACACCCACCCCACCCTCGGCTACCTGGCCGGTACCGACGCCGACCGCGCCGCCGACCTCCAGGACGCGTGGCTGGACCCCGACGTCGACGCCGTCATCTGCGCCCGGGGCGGGTACGGCGTCCACCGCATCGTCGACCTGCTCGACTGGACCGCCCTGCGCTCCGCCCGCCCCAAGCCCCTCATCGGGTTCAGCGACGTCAGCTCCCTGCACGAGGCCTTCGCCCAGCGCCTCGGCCTCGCAACCCTGTACGGGCCGATGGCCGCCGCCGCCTCCTTCGTCGAGGACGGCCCCACCGCCGAGCACCTGCGCCGGACCCTCTTCGACCCGGCCGCCACCACCGTCCTCACCTCGCCCACCGCCGGCCCGCTCGTCCCCGGCCGCGCCCGGGGCGTCACCGCCGGAGGCTGCCTCCACGTACTCGTCGCCGAACGCGGCACGCCCGCCGCCCGCCCCTCCTACGCGGGCCGCATCCTCTTTCTCGAAGACGTCAACGAGCACCAGTACCAGCTCGACCGGCTGCTGACCCAGCTCCTGCGCTCCGGCGCCCTCGACGGCGTGGCCGGCATAGCCCTCGGCTCCTGGGAGGGCTGCGGGCGACCCGAACGGGTCCGGGACGTGATGACCGACCGCCTCGGCGGCCTCGGCGTGCCCGTGCTCTGGGAGCTGGGTTTCGGCCACTGCCCGTCCACCCTGACCGTCCCGCTCGGCGTCCCCGCCCTGCTCGACGCGGACGCCGGCACGCTCACCCTGGAGCTGCCCGCCCTCGTCCCCACCGCCGCTCCCGACACCGCGACCGGCTCCGCCTGAGCCGACCGTCGGCCCCGGGCCGGTGAGTAGGGTGCGGCCATGAACGAGGACCGCCTCACCGCCCTTGCCCTCGGACTCCTCCGCGGCCCGGGCAGCAACGCCCGCACGATCCTCGGACTTGTCGGCCCGCCCGCGGCCGGCAAGTCCACCCTCGCCCGGCACCTGGTCGCCGAGGTCGAACGCGTCGAGGGCCCCGGTACCGCCGCGTACCTGCCGCTGGACGGCTTCCACCTCTCCACGGCCCAGCTCGACCGCCTCGGGCTGACCCACCGCAAGGGCGCCCCAGCCACCTTCGACGCCCACGGCTACGTCGCCCTGCTGCGCAGGGTCGCGGCCGACCGGTTCCAGGACATCTACGTCCCCGACTTCGACCGCACCCTGGACGAACCGGTCGCGGCCCGCCACGTCGTCCGCCCGCACACCCGCCTGGTCATCACCGAGGGCAACTACCTCGCTGCCGCGGACGCCCCGTGGCCGGAGGCCCGCCGGCTGCTGCGCGAACTCTGGTACGTCGACACCGACGACACCGTCCGCGAGGAGCGGCTGCTCCGCCGCCACCGCGACGGTGGCCGGGACGAGGCCACCGCCCTGCGCTGGGTCACCGGCAACGACCACCCCAACGGCGAGTACGTGAAGCAGGGCCGGGCGCTCTGCACCCGGACGGTCCCCGGGGCCCGTTTGCTCCCGACGCCGGAGAGGGGTAGTGTTTCCTAGTCGCTCGGCAGGGAGCACCGGACACGCATCGGCGCGGACGGTCCCGGAGCGGCCAATCCCTTGAATCACCACTTCCGGTTCGTGCCGGTCGTTTCGCTTTTACGCGTCTCGGCTCGGTGCTTATTCGGCGTGCGCTGTTTATCGGATTGCGGCCGGATTCGCTTTTCGGAGCGGGGATCGGCTAGAGTTTGAAACGTCGGACG
>NZ_JBIAXC010000041.1:0-90664 GCF_042896295.1 Kitasatospora sp. NPDC001309
CGCCAACCCGTCCTCCTCACCGACGCCCTCAACTCCGCCCTCACCGACGGCCACACCACCTACCTCGAAATCAGCCCCCACCCCGTCCTCACCCCCGCCATCGAGGAAACCCTCGACACCACAACCCCCACCCTCATCACCGGCACCCTCCGCCGCAACGAAGGAACCTGGACCCGACTCCTCACCTCCGCCGCCCACCTCCACACCCACGGCCACCCCGTCGACTGGACCCCCTACCTCACCCCCGGCACCCACCCCGACCTCCCCACCTACCCCTTCCAACGCAGCCGTTACTGGGTGGACACCGTCGGGACGGCCACGCCGACCGCCGAGCCGGACGAAGGCACCGCGGGTTCGGCCGGGGCGCAGCTGCGCCGTCGCCTCGCCGAACTGGCCGAGCCCGACCGCGAGCGCCTGCTGTTGGACCTGGTGGAGTCCCACGCGACCGCCGTCCTCGGCCTCACCGGTCCGATCCCGCCGGGGCGCTCGTTCCACGAGCTGGGGTTCGTCTCGCTCACCGCGGTCGAGCTGCGCAACCGGCTGATCGCCGTCACCGGTCTCCGGCTCCCGGCGGCCGTCGCCTTCGACCATCCGACGCCCGAGGCCCTGGGCCGCCACCTGCTCGGCCGGCTCGCGGGCACCGAGGCCCCGGCCGACGAGGCGCCGCCCGTTCCCACGAGGGCCGGTGACGACGAGGAGCCCATCGCGATCGTGGCCATGGCCTGCCGCTACCCGGGCGAGGTGCGCAGCCCCGAGGACCTGTGGCGGCTGGTCGCGGACGGCCGCGACGCGATCACGCCGTTCCCGGGCAACCGGGGCTGGGACCTCGACAACCTCTACGACCCGGACCCGGACCGCCCCGGCCGCACCTACACCCGCGAGGGCGGCTTCCTCCATGACGCCGACCGCTTCGACGCCGCCTTCTTCGGCATCGGCCCGCGCGAGGCGCTCGCCATGGACCCGCAGCAGCGGCTGCTGCTGGAGACCTCCTGGGAGGCCTTCGAGCGCGCCGGGATCGACCCGGAGTCCCTGCGCGGCAGCCGGACCGGCGTCTTCGCCGGCAGTAGCGGCCAGGACTACCACCTGCTGGCCCAGGAGTCCGCGGACGGCCTGGAGGGCTACCTGCTGACCGGCAACGCGGCGAGCGTCATCTCCGGTCGGCTCGCCTACACCTACGGGCTGGAGGGTCCGGCCCTGACGGTGGACACCGCGTGCTCCTCCTCCCTGGTCGCCCTGCACCTGGCCTGCCGCTCGCTGCGCGCCGGCGAGAGCACGCTCGCGCTCGCGGGGGCCGTCACGGTGCTGTCCACTCCGCAGGCGTTCATCGGCTTCAGCCGGCAGCGCGGGTTGGCCCCGGACGGCCGGTGCAAGCCGTTCGCCGCCGCGGCCGACGGCACCGCGTGGGGCGAGGGTGCGGGTGTGCTGCTGCTGGAACGGCTGTCCGATGCCCGCCGCAACGGGCATCCGGTGCTGGCCGTGATCCGCGGCTCGGCGACCAACCAGGACGGTGCGAGCAACGGCCTGTCCGCGCCCAACGGCCCCTCCCAGCAGCGGGTGATCCGGCAGGCCCTGGCCAGTGCCGGGCTGGCACCGGACGAGGTGGACGCGGTCGAGGCGCACGGGACGGGCACTCCGCTCGGGGACCCGATCGAGGCCGAGGCCCTGCTCGCGACGTACGGGCGGGACCGGTCGGCGGAACGGCCGCTGTGGCTGGGCTCGGTGAAGTCCAACATCGGGCACACCGCGGCGGCCGCCGGCATGGCGGGTGTGATCAAGATGGTGAAGGCGATGGAGCACGGCGTCCTGCCGCCCACGCTGCACACCGACGCCCCCACCCCGCACGTGGACTGGTCCTCCGGCGCGGTCGCCCTGCTCACCGAGCCGGTGGCCTGGCCGGAGGGGGGCCGTGCCCGGCGCGCGGGCGTGTCCGCCTTCGGCATCAGCGGCACCAACGCCCACGTGGTCCTCGAACAGGCCCCGGCGGTGCCCGGACAGCCGCGCCCGGCCAACGTGTCCGGGGGCGACGCGCCGCAGGCCCCGACGGAGCACGGGGCGCCGGCCGAACCCGCACCTCCCGCGCCTGCGCCGCTCGTCGCCTGGCCGGTCTCGGCCCGCAGCGCGGCCGCCCTGCGCGGCCAGGCGGAGCGCCTCCGGGACCACCTCGCCGACTGGCCCTCCCCCGCCGCCGTCGGGCGCTCACTGGCGCTGTCCAGGGCCGCCCTGCCGCACCGGGCGGTCGTGCTCGGCCGCGACCTCGGCGAGCTGCGGGCCGGGCTGGCCACGCTGGCCGCGGGCGACACCGCCCCCGGACTGCTCCGGGGCACCGCGGTGCCCGGCCGGGTCGGCTTCCTGTTCCCGGGCCAGGGCAGCCAGCGACCCGGCATGGGCCGGGGCCTCCACCAGGCCCATCCGGTCTTCGCGCGGGCACTGGACGAGGTGTGCGCGGAACTGGACCGGCACCTGGCCGCGCCCGGGCGTCCCGCGCTGCGCGACGTCCTGTTCGCCCCGGAGGGCAGCGCCGAGGCCGCCTTGCTCGACGAGACCGTGTTCACCCAGGCCGGGCTCTTCGCCGTCGGCCTGGCGGCGTTCCGCCTGCTGCTGTCCTGGGGTGTGACGCCCGACTACGTCGGCGGCCACTCCGTCGGCGAACTGGCGGCGGCCTGCGCGGCCGGCGTGCTGACGCAGGAGGACGCCTGCCGCCTGGTCGCCGCCCGCGGCAGGCTGATGCAGGACTCGCCGGAGGGCGGCGCGATGGTGGCCGTCGAGGCGTCGGAGGACGAGGTGCTGCCGCTGCTGGCGGGCGGGGAGGGCCGGGTCGGCATCGCGGCCGTCAACGGGCCGCGCGCCGTCGTGCTCTCCGGCCTGGCCGAGGCGGTCGAGGAGGTCGCGGCCGTCCTCGCCGCGCGTGGTCGCCGGACGAAGCGCCTCCGGGTCACCCGGGCGTTCCACTCGCCGCTGATGGACGGCGTGCTGGACCGGTTCCACGAGGCGGCGAGCGGGCTCGCGTACCGGCCACCGCGGATCCGGCTGCTGTCGAACCTGACCGGCGAGCAGGCGACAGCCGAGCAGGTGTGCGCACCGGAGTACTGGGTCCGGCACATCCGGGAGGCGGTGCGCTTCCACGACGGCGTGCGCCGGATGGCTGCGGACGGCGTGACCACCTTCCTCGAACTCGGCCCCGGCGGCGTGCTGTCCGCCCTGGTGCGGGACGCGCTGGCCGACCGGAGCCCGGCCCCGGCGGCGGTGCCGCTGCTGCGGAGCGGCCGGCCGGAGGTGGACAGCGCGCTGACCGCGCTGGCCGGTGTCCACGTCCGTGGCGTCCCGGTGGCCTGGGAGGCCGTTCTCGCCGACTCCGGTGGAGACGACCGGGTCGCCCTGCCCACGTACGCGTTCCAGCGGCGCCGGTTCTGGCCGGAGGGCGTCGTACCGGCCTCCCGGACGGCCGGTCCCGCCACTGAACCACCGGCCACCGAACCACCGGCCACCGCGCCGGGTGACCCCCGAACGCCCGAGGAGAACGCCGGCCCCCGGTCGCCCGAACGACTGTCCTCCCTCGATCCGGCCGAACGCGGCCCGTTCCTCAGGGAGTTGGTGGCCGCCGAGGTGGCCGCCGCGCTCGGGCACAGCTCGACCGAGGACGTGGAGACCGCTCTGAGCCTGCCCGAGCTGGGACTCGACTCCCTCGCCGCGACCGAGCTGAGCGCCGCCCTCCAGGCGGCCACCGGCCTGGAGCTGTCCGCCACGGCGGTGTTCGAGCACTCCACGCTCGACGCCCTCGCCGCCCACCTGCTGGACCGGTTGGACGCCGCCCCGGTGCCGTCGGCCGGTCCGCCCGGCGGGCTGCTGGCCTCGCTCGCGCCACGGGCGGCGGAGCTGGGCCGGTTCGCGGAGTTCAACGCACTCCTGTCCGCCGCCGCGCGGTTCCGCGACACCTTCGACTCCCCGCCCGACCCGTCCGGCCGGCCGGCTCCCGTTCGCCTCACCCAGGGTCCGGCGGCCCCCCGCCTGTTCTGCTTCCCGTCGTTCGCGAGCAGGTCCGGCGCCCACCAGTACGCGCGGCTCGCCGCCGCCGTGGGCGGCCGGCACGAGCTGTGGGCGCTGCCGGCCCCCGGCTTCGCCGCGGGCGAGCGGCTCCCGGCCGATCTCGACGCGCTGGTGCGCCTGCACGCCGAGGACGTCGAACGGCTCGCCGCCGGGCAGCAGTTCGCGCTGCTCGGCCACTCCGCCGGCGGCTGGATCGCGCACGCCGTGGCGGAGCGCCTGGAGGACCTCGGCGCCCTCCCGGTGTCGGTCGTCCTGCTGGACAGCTACCGGCCCGGCAGTGCCATACTTCCCCTCGTCCAGGCGGAGATCGCCGCCCAGTTGACGGACGGTCGGATTCCCGCCGACGCCCTGCTGGACGACGTCTGCCTCACCGCGATGGGCGGCTACGCCCAGCTCTTCGAGGCCTGGCGGCCCCGGCCCCTGGCCACGCCCACGCTCCACCTGCGCGCCGCCCGGCCGCTGCCCGGCTTCCCGGCCGCCGACTGGCAGGCCTCCTGGCCGGTCCCGCACACCGGGGCAGAGGTTCCGGGCGACCACTTCACGATGACCGGCGAGCACAGCCCCACCACCGTGCGCGCGGTCCTCGACCGGCTCGCCGAGCCGGTCGCCTGACCACCACGACCGGCACGGCCGGCCCGACCACCACGATGTCCGACTCCTGACGAGGGTGAGCAGAACATGAGCACTGACAACGGCAACCGGCCCACCTCCCTGGACCAGGCGGTCCACGACGGCCAGGCCCCCTACCACCGCCGCGCGCTGACCTTCTACGACCTGGTCGTCTTCCGCGGCAGCGCGCCGCTGTTCTGGCGGTGCTCGCCGCGGAACTTCCAGCAGATGTACGACACCTGCCTCGGTGCGAAGCACCTGGAGATCGGCGTCGGCACCGGGTACCTGCTGGCGCACTCCCGGTTCCCGGTGTCGAACCCGCACATCACGCTGGCCGACCTCAACCCCAGCACGCTCGACTTCACCGCCGAGCGGCTCGCGCACTACCGGACCACCAAGGTGGTCGCCAACGCCCTGGAGCCGCTGCCGGTGCCCGCCGAGAGCCAGGACTCGGCCGCCCTGAGCTTCCTGCTGCACTGCATCCCCGGCAGCCTGCGCGAGAAGGGCGTGGCCATCCGCCACGCGGCCGCGGCCGTGAAGCCCGGCGGCACGGTCTTCGGCAGCACCGTGCTGTCGTCGGGGGTCCCGGTCACCGGGGCCGGCCGCTGGCTGATGAACAACCTCAACGCGAAGGGCGTCTTCCACAACGACCAGGACGACCTGGAGGACCTGCGCGACCAGCTCAAGCAGTCCTTCGACGACTTCGACCTCGTCGTGCGCGGCTCCGTCGGCCTGTTCCGGGCCCGCAAGGCCTGAGGCGTGAGCCCCGGCCCCGTCCTCACCGCTCCTCACCGCTCCTCCCCGCCCCACCGCCCCGTTCCCGGAAGGACCCGACACCATGTCGACACGCTGGTACCCGATCGAGGAGGCCGACGACTCGCTGTTCGCCACGGCCCCGCTCTACCACGCCCGTTCGGTCGAGGTGCCGTTCTCCGCGGAGGAGACCTGGGCGGCCCTGACCGGCGACGGCGTGTCCAGCTGGACGAAGGGCATGCGGCGGCTCACCTGGACCTCGCCCCGGCCGTTCGGCGTCGGCACCACCCGCGAGATCGAGATGGACGGTGACTTCACCCTCCGCGAGCGCTTCTTCCGCTGGGAGGAGGGCACCCGCAAGACCTTCAGCGCGACCGAGGCGACCCGCCCGATCTTCCGTCACCTGGTGGAGGACTACGTGGTCGAACCCACCGAGAACGGCGCCCGGTTCGGCTGGCGCTGGGCGGCCGAGCTGAACCGCCCGTGGTCGTTCCTCCAGGGCCCGCTGGACCGGTTCTTCTTCGCCCCCACCGGCCGCTCGCACATCGACGGCCTGCCCGCCTACATGGCCTCCCGGCACGGCGCCGCGCACCGCTGAGCACCCGGCCCCAACCCCCGCCCCCGAACGAAAGAAGAACCGAATGTGCGGGATCGCCGGCTGGATCTCCTTCCAGCACGACCTCGAACGTGAACTCCCCGCCCTGACCGCCATGACCGACACCATGGCCTGCCGCGGTCCGGACGCCGCCGGCACCTGGCTGTCCCGGCACGCCGCGCTGGGCCACCGCCGGCTCGCCGTCATCGACCTGACCGGCGGCGCGCAGCCGATGGTCGTCGAGACGCCGGACGGCCCGGTCGCCATGACGTACAGCGGCGAGGCGTACAACTTCACCGAGCTCCGGGACGAACTCCGCCGCCGGGGGCACGAGTTCCGCACCTCCAGTGACACCGAGGTCGTGCTGCGCGGCTACCTGGAGTGGGGGCAGGGGATCGCCGACCGGCTCAACGGCATGTACGCGCTGGGCATCTGGGACGGCCGTGTCGAGAAGCTGGTGCTGCTGCGCGACCGCCTGGGCATCAAGCCGCTCTACTACTACCCGACCGCCGACGGCGTGCTGTTCGGGTCCGAGGCGAAGGCCCTGCTCGCCCACCCGGCGGTGGAGCCCGTGGTGGACGCCGACGGCTTCCGCGAGCTGTTCGGGTTCGTCAAGGCCCCCGGCCGCGCGGTCTGGACGGGCATGCACGAGGTCAAGCCGGGCGCCATGGTGACCGTCGACCGCTCGGGCCTGCGCGAGCACGTGTACTGGCGGCTGGAGGTCACCGAGCACCGGGACGACACCGAGGCCACCGTCCGGCGCGTCCGGGAGCTGCTGGAGGACAGCGTGGCCCGGCAGCTGGTCGCCGACGTGCCGCAGTGCGTGCTGCTCTCCGGCGGCCTCGACTCCAGCGCCCTCACCGCCCTGGCCGCCCGCCGCCTGGCGGACGGGGGCGAGCGGGTGCGGACCTTCACCGTCGACTTCGAGCAGCCGGACGAATTCCGCCCCGACGACCTGCGCGGCTCGGCGGACGCGCCGTTCGCCCGCGCGGTGGTCGAGCACGTCGGCGCGCAGCACCACGACATCCGGCTCGACCACCTCGAACTGGCCGATCCCGAGGTGCGCCGGGCCACCGTGACCGCCCGCGACCTGCCGTTCGGCTTCGGCGAGGCGGACAACTCGCTGTACCTGCTGTTCAAGGCGATCCGCCGGCACTCGACGGTCGCCCTCTCCGGGGAGTCGGCCGACGAGATCTTCGGCGGCTACCCGTGGTTCCACCTGCCGGCGGTCCAGCAGACCGCGATGTTCCCGTGGGTGACCGCCTCCGGCCTCGGTCCGCGGAAGCACCCCACCAAGCTGATCGACGCCGGGCTGCTGCTGGGGACCCTCGACGTCCCCGGCTACTGGGCGCAGCGCTGGAGCGACTCGGTCGCCGCCATCCCGGTGCTGGAGGGCGAGGACGCGCACGAGCGGCGGATGCGCGAGTTCTGCCACGTGCACCTGACCAGCCTGCTGGGCCTGCTCCTGGACCGCAAGGACCGGATGAGCATGGCGGTGGGCCTGGAGGTGCGCGTGCCGTTCTGCGACCACCGCCTGGTGGAGTACGTCTACAACACCCCGTGGGCGATGAAGACCTTCGACGGGCGGGAGAAGAGCCTGCTGCGCGCGGCGGTGCGGGACGTGCTCCCCGCGTCGGTGGTGGAGCGGGTGAAGGCCCTCTACCCGCACACCCAGCAGCTCGCCTACGTGGGGCAGTTGCAGCAGCAGGTCGGCGAACTGCTGTCGGGCGGCCACGAGGCGGTCGAGTTCTTCGACCGGGCCGCGCTCGCGGCGGCCGCGGGCGCCCGGCCCGAGGCCGTCGACCGGGACGAGCGCGAGGCGTTCGAACGGGTCCTCGACCTGGCCGTCTGGCTCGACCTCTACCGCCCGACCATCAAGCTCTCCTGAGGAGTCGCACCATGCCCGTCGACAACGACGTCTACAACACCCACTCCTGGTGGCACGACGACCAGCCGTTCGCGACGCTGGAGGCCTTCACCCCGGCCCGGTTCGCCTACTTCCAGGAGGTCCTCACCCAGCGGCTGAGGCTGGACCTCAAGGGCCTCAAGGTCCTCGACGTGGGCTGCGGCGGCGGTCTGCTGGCCGAGCTCTTCGCCGGCGCCGGGTGCCGGGTCACCGGCGTGGACCCGTCCGGCCCGTCCCTGGAGGCCGCCGGCGAGCACGCCCGGCAGTCCGGGCTGGAGATCACCTACCAGCAGGGCTTCGCCGAGGAACTCCCCTTCGCCGACGGCACGTTCGACCTGGTGTACTGCTGCGACACCCTGGAGCACGTCACCTCCGTGGACCGGGCGGTGGGCGAGGCCGTACGGGTGCTCAAGCCCGGCGGCCACTACCTCTACGACACCATCAACCGGACGTTCCGGTCCAAGCTGGCGATGATCAAGATGGCGCAGGACTGGAAGTCCGTCAGCTTCGCGCCCAAGGACCTGCACGACTGGAAGAGCTTCATCAAGCCGGCCGAGCTCCACGCGGTGTTCCGCGCGCACGACCTGACCAATCAGGACCTCGTCGGATTCGCCTCCACCCGGCCGCAGTTCGAGCTGCTGAAGGCGATGCGCCGCCGGGCCCGGGGCGAGATCACGTACGGCGAGCTGGGGCGGCAGTTCCAGCTCGGCGTGCACAAGGACACGTCGGTGATCTACGCCGGCTACGCACGGAAGGCTGCCCAGTGACCCTCACCACCGCCCCCGACGTCCGGGTCCCGGTACTGATCGTCGGCGCCGGCCCGGCCGGCCTGACCGCCTCGCTGGCGCTCTCGCGCTACGGCGTCGCGCACCTGGTGGTCGGCAAGTACCCGGGCACGGCCCACACCCCCCGCGCGCACCTGCTGAACCAGCGCACCGGGGAGATCCTGCGCGATCTCGGCGCCGAGGACCAGGTGACGGCCGAGGCGACCCCGAGCCCGCTGCTGGCCAACCACGTCTTCATGTCGACGTTCGCCGGACCCGAGGTGAGCCGGCTGGACGCCTACGGCAACGGCCCGGACCGCATCGGCGACTACCTGGCGGCCAGTCCGAGCACGATGTGCAACCTCGCGCAGCACCGGCTGGAGCCGCTGCTGGTCGAGCGGGTCCGGCAGGCCGCGGTCGGCGAGCTCCGCTTCGGTCACGAGTTCCTGCGCATGGAGCAGGACGAGGACGGGGTCACGGCCGTGGTCGCCGACCGGCAGTCCGGCCTGGAGTACACCGTGCGCGCCGACTACGTGATCGGCGCCGACGGCGCGAAGAGCCGGGTGATGGAGCAGGCCGGACTCACCGTGGAGGGTGCCACCGGGCTGGCCAAGGTCGCCTCGGTCTGGTTCGAGGCGGACCTCTCGCAGTACTGCGAGGACCGCCCGGCCATCCTCTACATGGGCGCCGTGCCCGGCAACCCGCCGGAGGACGGCCGGGTGTTCGTCAGCATCCGCCCCTGGAACGAGTGGGTCTACCTGCGCTTCCTCGACCACGGCGCGGAGTTCGACCGCGACGACCACGAGGAGATCCTCGCGCACATCCGGGAGAGCATCGGCGACCCGTCCGTCGAGGTCCGGATCAAGAACGTCTCGCCGTGGGAGGTCAACGCGGTCGTCGCCCCCCGCTACGCGAACGGCCGGGTGTTCTGCGTCGGCGACGCGGTGCACCAGATGCCGCCGACCAACGGCCTCGGGCTGAACTCGGCGGTCGCGGACTCCTTCAACCTCTGCTGGAAGCTGAAGCTGGTGCTCGACGGCTCGGCCTCGCCCGCGCTGCTGGACACCTACCAGGCCGAGCGGCTGCCGGTGGGCGGACAGATCGTCGACCGGGCGGTGCGCAGCATGCTGGACTTCCTCGGCATCCCGGCCGCGCTGGGCTTCACCGCCGGGCAGGACGCCGCCGAGCAGTGGGAGCTGCTGCGCGGCCTCGCCGACGACACGGAGGAGGCCGCCGCCCGGCGGGCCGCCCTGGCCGCCGCGACCGACCGGATCAACTACCAGGTCAACGCGCACGGCGTCGAGATCGGCTACCGCTACCGCAGCGGTGCCCGGGTCGACGACGGCACGCCCGAGCCGGTCGGCGACCGGGACCCCGAGCTGTACTACCAGCCCACCACCTGGCCCGGCGCACGTCTGCCGCACGCCTGGCTGGAGGACGGCGGCCGCCGCCGCTCCACCCTGGACGTGGTCGGGCGGGGCCGCTTCGTCCTGCTCACCGGCCGCGGCGGCGACCGCTGGCACGATGCCGCCCGCGAGGCCGCCCGACTCACCGGGGTGCCCGTGACGGTCCGGACGATCGGCTCCGCCGAGGGCCTGCGCGACCCGTACGGGGCCTGGGACCGGCTGCGCGAGGTCGACGCCGACGGCGGCGTCCTGGTCCGCCCGGACGGACACGTCGCCTGGCGCGCCCGGACCGCCGACTCCGCCGGCGAGCTGCCCAAGGTGCTGGCCGCCGTCCTGCACGCGCCGGCCGGCCCCGCGGTCTGAGCCGCCGCCGGGCGGCCCCTTCGGGGGGACGCCGAGGCCGGTCGGTCCGACAGTGCGTCGGACCGGCCGGCCTCCCCGGGTGGGGAGGGGACGGTCAGACGGCGCCCATGGGGTACCAGCAGATGTTCATCTGGACGTTGCCGTTCGCGTTCGCGACGTCGTCGATGTCCTCGATCCAGACCTTGGCGGTGGCGTTGCGGGCGAGCGGGACGGTCATGTTGTCCCAGACTCCCTGGGTGTTCTGCCGGGTCTTCTTGCCGTGGGCGACGAGGTCGAAGTAGTAGGTCATCCCGGGGGCTTCGACGTAGACCCGGTGCTTGCGGCCGTGCTTCTCGTCGTCGCTGAACCACTCGTAGCTGGCGGCCTCGACCACCAGGAAGCCGTTCCGGTCGGCCGTCATGGTCCACTTGCTGGTCGAGCGCGGCTTGACGGACGACGTCGGGTAGTTCTTCCGCGTCGGGCTGCCGAAGAGTGCGGTGGCGAAGGAGACGCTGCCGTTGGCGGTGAGGGTGCCGGTGACCTTGACGGTCTTGTTGGCGGTGAGCGGTCCGTTGGCGGTGAGCTCGCCCTCACCGGCCTGGGCCCCGGCCTTGGCGGTGAGCGCGCCGTAGACGGTGATCGCTCCGCCGTTCTGGGGGATGCTCAGGCCCGCGGTGCCCTGGAAGAGCAGCGTGTCGTTGACCTTGATCGCGGTGCCCGCGGTGGGGTGTGCCAGGGCGGCGGCCTTGAGCGTCTTGTCCGACTTGACGGTCAGGCCGTCGTTCGCCGTGATCACTCCGCCCGCCGTCACCTTGCCGGCTTTCAGCTCCTTGTCGGACTTCACGGTGACGTTCCCGTCCGCCTGCAGTTCGCCGCCGACGGTCAGCTTGCCGGACATGGTGACGTCCCCCTCGAAGGCGGTGTTGCGGGCCCAGGTCTTCCTGGCGTTCTTGTTGTCCGCCCAGAAGGTGTCCGTCACGGTGACCTTGTCGGTGGCGGAGAGGGTCTTGGCGGCGATGTCGGGGTTCTTCACCGTGACGGTGGTGGACAGGTAGTGGTGGACGTCCTTGCCCTGGGCGTCCTTGGTGCGGGCGTCGAGGACGAAGGTGGTGGTGTCGGTGAGGGGGCCGACCGGGTGGCTTCCGCCGGAGACTTCGATCGGGGGGCGGTCGTCCCAGGCCAGCCAGTAGCCGGTGCCGGCCTCGCTGCCCTCCCAGCGCAGGACGACCGTCGCCTTCCCGTCGTTGACGATCTGGGGCCTCTCGGCGGCGAAACCGCGGAAGTGGAAGGCCGACGGGCGTTCGAGGTGCTTCTCCACGGGGTCGGTGCTCACGGTGCGGTCGGCCCAATCGTCGCTGGTGGCGGGGGTCGTGTGCTCGGTGATGGTGAGGGCGGCGTGGCCGGGGGTGCGGACGACGGGGATCGCCGAGACCTTGAGGGTGAAGCGGCGGGTGGCGTCGAAGGTCACCTGGTTCCCCGGCCCCTCCGGGGTGCACGTGAACACCACGGCCTTGTCACCGCGCTGCGGCACGATCAGCCAACTCCCCTGGCCCCCGTCCTGGTTGCCGTCGAGGGGGGCGGGGCTGCTGGCGAGGTCGGCGGCGGTCGTCCCCACCGGGAGGGAGACGGTGATGGACCGGCATCTGACGTCCGCGGCGCCGTCGGGCTTGGAGAAGGTGAGGCTGAGGACGCCGTTCTTGGTCTTGCTGGGTGTCGAGACGGGAAGCGGGTCCGGGCTTGGCACGCACTCGACCCGCAGCAGGCCGGGCGGTCCTGCGGCCGCGTCGGAGGGATCGGAGGGGGAGGTGTTCGGCAGCACTCTCGGATACTCGGGTGAGGACCTGATTTCGTCAACAACTCCCGCTGGTGCGCCCGAGGTTGGATGTCTGCGCCGTGTCAGAAAGAGAATGCTTTCGATCGGATCACCGAAATTCTCGGAGAGTTTCGATCAGTCCGGGAAGTCATGGCTCCGCCAAGATGTATACGTGCGACCATGGGCGCTGCTCCTCGACCAGTGATCATCAGCCGTACGGACTGAGGGAGTTCGCCATGCCCGTGGAAGCCGTCTTCTTCAATGTGGGGCAGGGCGACTGCACCCTGTTGATCTTCTACGCCGACGGCAAGGACACCCAGGGCGTGGCTTCGGTCCTGATCGACTGCGGGAGCATCAAGCGCCAGGGGCACAAGGGCGGCGGCCCCCTGGCAACGGCCGGGTCCATGTCGGAGCGGGTCATCGAGAAGATCGACGGCTACCTGAAGAACCTGAAAACCCCGAACACCATCGACTACCTGATCCTCAGTCACCCCGACCGCGACCACTACCGCTACGTCCAGGACCTCGTCGCGCCGGTCGACACGGCCACGAAGAAGCGCCGACTGCGCTACACGATCCGGAACATCCGGTACACCGGGAAGCCCGGCGACTACACCAAGGACATCCTGGGGCACGGCAAGGGCCTCAACCTGATGCTCAAGAACTGGACCACCTACGGTCGCGACGGCTCGTCCCACACCATCGCCACCGAGCCGGTCGAACAGGACATGCCCGCCACCCCGCTCCTGCTGCCGCTCGACGGCCTCCCGGACGGCCCGACCACCCCGAAGCTCTACGTGATCTCCGCGAGCGTCTCCAAGACCCGCACCACCGCCAGCGTCGCCGCCAAGAAGCGCAGGACCACCGGCAGCACCCTGGCCCGCCTGGAGGCCCTCCCGCACGGCTTCTGGCCGCTGGGAGGCAGCAAGCGCAAGGCGGACGCGCCGACCGCGGAGAGCCAGGCGAACACCGACTGCATCGTGCTGATGCTCCAGGGAGCCCCCGACAAGGACGGGAAACGGCAGAAGGTCATCCTCACCGCCGACGCCGGCGAGGAGACCGAGGACTACCTGGTGGCCAGGTACAAGGACGACCCCGACCTCAAGCGCGAGGCCGGCTCCTGGTTGAAGGTCGGTCACCACGGGAGCAGCTACTCCTCGACGGCGCCCTGGGTCCGACTGATCAACCCCGACGGCCTGTTGGTCAGCTCGGGCACCCGGGAGTTCGGCGGCACCGGGATCCCCGGGTTCGGCCACCTCCAGCGGATCGCCGACGACCGGCACAAGCCCGCGCCCACCGTCACCCCGAACCCGGCGGACGGCGAACTCCCGCGCGTGGCCTACTACGGGCAGTCCGGCGACGTCATCAAGGGCACCGGGCCGTACCACTACCGGGACCAGGTCGGCGTCGCGGGCGTGTGCACCACGCTCAACAACGTCAAGGACGCCGCGACCGGCAAGAAGCCCGACCCCCGCGGCTGGGACTGGCACCTGACCATCGACCCGGACGGCACCCCGGGCACCTACCGGCTCACCTACAAGTAAGGAGAGTTGACCATGGGGCTGTCCGTTGCGGCACTGCGCGCGAGGATCGAGGCGTCCGACGGAGGCGCCTTCACCCTCGGAGCCGCCGACCTCGACCTGCCGACCGCGGGCGAACTGTTCCAGCGGCACCTGGGCGCCGGAACGCTGAACCTCGCCCGGTCCGTCGCGCTCACCGAGGAGTTGAGCGTCGCGGGCGAGCTGCTGCTCTCCGGCGCCGCCACACCGCTGCCCGCCCTGGTGTGGTTCGCCACCGACCGGGACCCTGACGACCCGGCGGCCGGTGACGACGACGAGGCCCTGGTCACCGGCCTGCAGATCGACGTCTCGCTGCCCGACTTCACCGTGCCCGCCGGCCACCTGGACCGCGAGCTGGATCCGGCGGTGCTGCGCACGGTGGGCTTCGACACCCTCCACCTGCTGCTCGACGCCACCGCCGCCATCGACGACGACCGGACCGACGACCACGCCCGCCCGCGCAACGGCATCGGCGCCGAGTTCCCCCTGCCCGGCGCGGGGCCGCGACAGCGCGGCTACGCCGTCGGGTTCTGCCCGGAGCAGGCCGGGTGCGCCTGGAGCCTGGCGGGCGACTTCGCGGACGTCCCGCTGCGCGACCTGGCCGACCTGGCGGTGCTGGGGCCCGGCCTGGGGGCCGGCGACTTCGCGATCCCCGAGGAGTTCGGCCGGATCGGCCCGCTGGCGATGAGCGGCCTGTCCGTCACCTTCCACCCCGCCGACCAGGCCCGGGGCATCACCGCGGCGATCGTCTCCGCGGGCGTGCGGATCGAGCTCGACACCACCTTCGACCTGTTCCCCGGCGCGCTCGGCGTGTCCGGGCTGTTCGCCGAGTTCACCGTGACCCACGTGGGCCGCCCCCGGGTGCGCAGCCTCTTCGGCGGCACCCTCACGCTCGCCGGCGACACCGAGGCGCACGCCGAGGTCCGGTTGCCCGACTTCCGGGCGGTCGCCCGGCTGCTCGCCCCGGTGCCGCTCGCCCCGCTGGCCGCCGCCTACCTCCCGGGCCTCGGCCTGCCCGAACTCACCGTCTCCGAGCTGCGCTTCGAGGGGACCGCCGGCAAGGGCGCACCCGCGTTCGGCCTGGACCTCTCCGTGGAGGGCCCCTGGGAGGTCCTGCCCGGCCGGGTCGCGCTGACCGACCTCGACCTCGCCCTGACCGTCGACGGTGACGGCTGGACCGGCGAGCTGGAGACGGCCTGGCAGCTGGGCGGCGGCCAGGTCGGCGTGTCGGCCGAGCACCAGGACGGCGTCTGGCGCTTCCTCGGCCAGGCGACGGGCCTCACCCCGGCCGACCTCTTCGGCGTGTTCGAGGCCGACGTCCCGGCGCTCTTCGACGAACTCGAACTGCTCTCGCTGTCGGTGGAGTTCGACGGCTCGGGCGAGGAGATCGCGCTGGGCGGTGCCCTGGCGTTCCCGATCGGCGAGGCCGACGCCGTGCTCACCCTCACCACGGTGCTCACCCGGCGCCCCACCGGTGGCGGCTACGAGAAGCAGGTGACCGGCCTGCTCACCGTGGTCGTCCCGGGTGCGGGCACCGAGGAGCCGGACGGCGGGGAGGAGCTGCTCGGGGAGGACCTGCGCCAGGAGGACGCTCCGGCCGGTGTACGGACGGCCGGGCCGCGCACCCTGGTCTTCGCCGTCGACTACCGCGAGGACGCCACCGGCACCACCGTCACCGGCACCTGGTCCTCCCCCGAAGGGGTCCGCCCGACCGATCTGGTGGCCGCGCTCGGCATCGACCTGCCCCGACTGCCCGAGGCCCTGGAGCCGGCGCTCACCGCCCTGGCCGTCCGCTACGACTCCGCCACCGGCCAGGTGCTGCTCACCGCCACCACCGAGCACACCGGCTGGGTGTACGCCACCCGCCCCGGCTCCGGCCAGGGCAAGCCGCGCCGCACCACCGCCGCGGCCCGGGTACGGCTGGACGCCCGCGCCTCCGGGCTGCCCCTGGTCGGCGACGCCGTCCCGCCCGGCTCGGACCTGGCGCTGCCCGGGCTCGCCGTCACCTCCGCCCCCGAGGGGTGGAACGACCAGCAGGCCCGCGCCCTCAACACCCTGCTGGACGGGCTGGACGGCGCCGCCGAACGCCGCCTGCCCCGCTTCGCCGTCGGCGAGGCGGCCCGGCCGGGGGTCGCGGTCCAGATCGAACTGAGCATCGGCGGCGAGCCGCAGGACCCGCTCGTCCTGCCGGTCACCTCCCCGCCCGGGCGGGCGCTCACCGCGCGCGGCCCGATCGCCGCCCGTGCCATCGCCGCCCGTGCCCAGGAGGACGGCTCCGCCCGCGAACTCGGCGTCGTGCTCGGCCCGGTGCGGCTGCACCGGCTGGGCGTCGCCGTCGTCGACGGCCGGCTGGTGATCGCGCTGGACGCCACCATGGCGGTCGGCCCGCTCACCGTCGACCTGCTCGGGCTCGGCTTCGGCCTGGACACGGACTGGTCCCTGACCCCGACCCTGCGCGGCGCGAGCCTGGCGCTGGAGCGGACCGGCCCGCCCCGGGTGGTCATCGCCGGGGCCTTCACCCGGATCGACGCGGGCCCGGAGTTCGAGCCGGCCTTCGCCGCCGCCGGACGGATCGAGATCCAGGACCTCATCGTCCTGCAGCTGGCCGGGAGTTGGGCGCGCAACAAGGCCGGCTGGGACTCGGTCTTCGGCTACGCCGAACTGGTCGCCGGCCGCAACCGGATCAACGGGCTCTTCACGGTCGGCCCGGTGACCTTCACCGGCGTCGTGCTCGGCTTCGGCGTCAACAGCACCGTCCGGCTGCCCGCCACCCACGAGGTGAGCGAGTTCCCCTTCGTCAAGCGGCTCGGCGCCGCGCCCGGCGAGCCGGGCGGCGAGGTCGAGAAGCTGTCCCCGACCGAGGCACTGGACCGACTGGTCGGGCAGGGCGGCTGGGTGACCCCGGCGCAGGGCCAGTACTGGGTGGCCGGCGGCATGGAGTTCACCGTCTACCGGTTCATCCAGGCCCGCGCGGTGGCCCTGGTCGAGTGGGGCCCGGCCGGCTGGAAGGCCGTCCTGGCGGGCAGTACCTCGCTCGCGCTGCCGCCCACCCGTGGCGCCGGGAGCACGGCGGCGCGGCGGGGCGAGGTCTCCCCGCACGGGGAGGCCGCACCGCACGACGGGGCCGCACCGCTCCTCTTCGGCAAGCCGCTCGGCCAGGTCGTCGTCGACTTCGTCTTCGCCTACGACTCCGCGCTCGGCCGCTTCTCCATGGACACCGTCATCGCCGAGGGCTCCTACCTGCTGGACCCGCAGGCCAGGCTCACCGGCGGCATCTCCCTCTACGTGTGGGGCAAGAGCCTGCCCGGCGTCCCGAAGGGCTTCGTGCTCACCGCGGGCGGCTACCACCCGCGCTTCCGCGTCCCCGCGCACTACCCGAGGCCGCCGCGGATCGGCTGGCTGTGGGAGCGCGGCCCGGTGTCGATCCGGGCCGAGGCCTACGCCGCGCTGACCGACGGCGCCTTCATGATCGGCGGCGAGCTGGCCGCCGTCTACGACAACGGGCACGGCATCAACCTGCGCGCCTGGTTCACCGCCTACGTGCACGCCCTGGTGCAGTGGAAGCCGTTCTACGCCGACCTCGCGCTCGGCCTGCGCATCGGCGTCGCCGCCACCGTCAAGGTGCTCTTCGTCCGGATCCGGGTCTCGCTGGAGGTCGGCGTCGACCTCCAGCTGTGGCTGCCGCCGATCGGCGGCCGGGCCAAGGTCAAGGTCTGGTTCATCTCCTTCACCCTCGGCTTCGGCGCCGACCGCAAGGGCGCGCCGGCCGCCGACTGGGAGGAGTTCCAGCTCCAACTGCCCGCACCCTCGCGCGCCGCGCTGAAACAGGGCGGCGAGCTGCCCGACGTCACCGAGGCGGAGACGGCGGCCCGGCAGGCGGCGGCCGCCCCGGAGCTGGTCCGGATCGACGGCTTCACCACGGCCGTCGAGTCCGCCCTGCCCGCGTCCAGGATCACCCTCAACGGCGACCTGTTCGCGGGCAGCGACACCGCCCGGATCGACATCCGGCCGATGAAGCTCACCGGCGTGGTCTGCGAGCAGATCGTCGAGATCCTCGACGAGCAGGGCCGGCGCTACGGCTGGCAGGAGGCCGGCTGGGAGATCACCGCCTCCCGCGAGGGCCTGCCGCAGGCGCTCTGGGGCCGGCCGCTGGCGAACCCGAACCAGGCGCTCGACCAGGACGGCCTGGTCGACGGCTGCCTCACCGGGCTGACCATCGACGTCCCCGGCCCGACCCGGCAGCTCGGCGTCGGCCCGGTGCCCTCCGCCGCCCTCGACGTCGAGGGGCTGCCGCCCGGCCGGATGCCGCTGCGCGACGGGTCCGTGGCCGGGCCCGCCCCGGTCTTCGAGGAGGACGGTGTCGGTGTGATCACCCGCACCCTCACCGGGGCGGCCGCCGAGCGCACCGCCGTGCACGACGCGCTGGCCGCCCTCGGCCTCGCCCCGGGGAGCGACGGCCCGCTGGACCGCACCGCCGAGCTCCTCGGCCACTCCCTGACCGACGCCCCGATGCTGACCGAAGCCCAGAGGTGACCGCCGTGCCCACCCGCCCCGACCTGGACGTCAGCTTCTACGACCACCTCGTCCCCAAGGCCACCGCCGGCGTCTACACCGTCACCGTCGAGCACCGGCTCAGCAAGGACGGCCGGCCCCTGGACACCGCCGCCGAGCTCCCCCCGGCCGAGGGCCGGTACGAGATCCGCGCGGCGCGCTTCCACCTCGACCCGAGCTCGGTGCACGCCCTCTACCCGGCCGCCGGCGCCGCCGGTCGGTACACCCACGTGCTGCCGCACGTCACGCTCACCCGCGCGGTCCTGCCCTGGGAACGGACCCTGGCGAAGCGGTCCGTACCGGCCCCCTGGCTGGCACTGCTGCTGCTCGCCGAGGGGGAGGCGCTGGACGACCCCGCCGCCGCCGGCGAGTTCACCGACCGGCCGGTCGGCGAACTCCGGCGCCCCACCGAACCCGGCACCGTCGGGCCGGAGTTGGGCGGGGACATCGACGACACCCTGCCCTGCCGGACGATCGACCTGCCGATCGGGGTGTTCCACGCGATCGCCCCGCGCAAGGCCGAACTGCTCGACCTCACCCACGTCCGCGACGTCGAACTCGCCCCGCAGCGCCGGGACGACGGCGAAGTGCTCACCGAGGGCGCGTACGCCGTCCTGGCCGCCAACCGCTTCCCGCGCACGCCCGGGAGCTACGCCGTCCACCTGGTCTCGCTGGAGGGCCACCTCGACCGGCTCGAACCCGGCACGCTCGCGGACGCCGGGCACATCCGGCTCTGCAGCCTGTGGTCCTGGTCCTTCACCAACGCCCCCGACGGCACCCTCGACCCCGGCACCCTGCTGCGCGACCTGGTCGCGCCCGGCACCGCGGACCCGGAGCGGCTCGCCCTGCGGCACACCCCGCCCGCCGGCGGGGGCGACACCGCCGCCGAGCGCCACATCCGCACCCGGCTGCACCACGGCTACACCGCCCTCCCCCAGCGCACCCTCGCCGGGGAGTCCACGTACGCCTGGTACCGGGGCCCGTTCACCCCGCTCACCGCCCCCGAACTGCCGCGCGAGGCCGTCGAGGGCCCGCACAGCACGGCCGACCACGCGCTGGTCTACGACCCGGCGTACGGCGTCTTCGACGTCAGCTACGCCGCCGCCTGGACGCTCGGCCGCACCATCGCGCTCGCCGACCCCGAGTACAGCACCGAGATCGTCGAAGCCCGGCGGGCCCTGGCCAACCGCGCCGCCACCCTGGCCGCGCTCGGCGCCGACCCGGTCCGGGCCCGGCAGGACCCGGACGCCCTGCCCGGCGACACCGCCCTCGGCGCACTCGCCGCGGCCGGCCTCGGTGCCCGGCTGGTCCAGGCCCTCGGTGGCGAGCCGCGCCGCGCACCGGCCCCGGCCCCCGCCGCCCGGACCGCCCGCGTCCGACCCGCCCGCGTCCGGCCCGCCGCCCTGCTCGCCGACCCGCGCGCCCGCGCCTCGCTGGCCGCGGTCGCCGAGGCCGTGACCCCGACCGCGCCGGACTGGCTGGAACGCCTGGCCCTGCTGCGCGGGGTGCCCTTCCCGCACCTGGTGCCCGATCCGCGTCTCCTGCCGCCGGAGAGCCTGCGGGCGTTCCGGATCGACGAGGGCTGGATCGAGGCGCTGGTCGCGGGCGCCGCCGACGTCGGCGCCCACACCTCGACGGACCACGCGCTGGCGCCCCTGCTGCGCGAACGCCGGTTCCGCGACGGCACCCGCCTGCCCGCCGCCGGGCTGCTGATGCACTCCGAACTCGTGCGCGCCTGGCCGGTGTTCGACCTGATCGCCACCCGGGCCGGCGAACCCGTCGAGGAACTGCGCCGGGACCACCTCGCCCCCGACCTCCTGCTGGTGCTGTGGGACGCCGTCCCGGACTCGGTGAGCATCCGCGAGCCGGGCCAGGGCATCCACTTCGGCGTCAACTCCGAGGCCCGGATCAGCCTGCGCCACCTGACCGGCAGCGCCGTCGGCTACCCGACCGGCACCGAGTTCCCCGACCCGGCGAGCGGCCGTACCGTCTTCGACCACCTGCGCCCGGGCCAGGGCGGGCGCCTGCCGGACGTGCTCACCCTGCACGGCGACGGCGGGCTGCTGCCGGCCCTCGCCACCGCCTGCGGGAGCGACCTGTCACCGGGGCGCTTCGCCCTGCAACTCGTCAACGCGCCGCTGGAGCAGCTGCTGCTGCCCGCTCCCCGGACCGACCTGCCGTGCGAGGCGGACACCTTCGTCCAGTACGGCCAGGGCCCGGTCGACGGCACCCGCCACGAGCTGATGGTCAAGAACGAGGGGCCGGCCAGCTCCGTCACCAGGATCGCCTACCTGCGCTTCGACGCCACCGGGCTCCCGCCCGCCGACCGGATCGCCCGGGCCGTCGTCCGGGTGCACGCGGCGGCCAGGGACGCGGGCGGCTTCGACCTGCTGCTGCACGGCACCGGCAACGACTGGGCGGAGTCCGCGCTCGCCTGGGCCGACCGCCCCGAACTCTCCGCGCAGCCGCTCGCCCGGGCCCGCCTGGGCGCCGTCGACGCCTGGACCTGGCTGGAGTTCGACGTCACCGACCACGTCCGCGCCCGCACCGGCGGCCGGGTCTCGGTGGCGCTCACCAAGGCCCAGGCCGCCCGGGAGCTCGCGGTGATCACCTCCCGCGAGGGCACCTCGCACCGCCCCGCCCTGATCGTCACCACCACGCCGACCTCGAACGCGGGGGACTCCGACCGATGAGCGACACCGACCTGATCGTGCCCGTCCAGGTGCACGCCCTGCTGGTCAACCGGAAGGTGCGCACCCTGCACCCCTTCCACCGCCCCCAGCCGAGCTTCGACCGGATGCTCGGCACCCAGCCGAAGACCAAGGGCCGGGGCGCCGCCGAACCCGAGGCCTTCACCGGAGGCAAGGAGGTCGGCGGGGACGCGGGCTTCGAGGGCGTGCACCTCCAGTGGCAGCTGCCCGAGGCGCTCACCGACGGCTTCGTACCGGACGACGGCCAGGACACCCGCTTCCCGCTGGTGCCCAACCGCTGGCTGGTGGTGCGCTACGCGTGGGTGCGCGGCGCGCGCAAGGTCCGCGGCTGGGTGGTGCACAGCGACTACCTGTACTCGGACGACGAGGGCGCCTCCTGGGACGACAAGGAGGCGATCAACAGCTTCGTCGACCCGCGCCGCGAGGAGCCGGAGGTCGACTGGCTCGGCCGCCGCCACGTGCTGACGCCCGGCACCCCCTGGCGGGAGCCGGAGGCCAAGCGGTCGCTGTTCCTGAACGCCGCCGGCGCCGGACTGCCCAACTTCGCCGCCTTCGAGCCGTACCACGAGAACGTGTTCGCCCTCCACGACGACCTCCAGGACCTCAGGGACCCGGCACACGGCGACAGTTACCCGCCGGACGCCGAACTCTCCTACCTGGTCGCCGGGTGGTACAGCGACACCGACCACGACTTCCTCCGGGCGGCGGCCGCCATCCCCGGGCTGCTGCCACCGGACGCCTCCCCCGACTCCGCCGCCGAGGTCGTCGCGGCGCTGGGCTGGACCCTGGCCGGGCGCGGCGCCGCCGTCGCCGGGGGCCTGGGTACGGCGGCCGGGCACGGCGTCGAGCACCTCCTCGACCACCAGGACGACACCTACTACCTGAGCGCGAACGCCCCCGTGCGCTCGGACCGGATCACCGTCGACCTGGGCACCGTCCAGGACGTGAGCTCGCTGCGCGTCCTGGCCGGCGACCCCGACGACGCCCACCTGCTGCCCGCCGTCCGGGTCCAGACCTCGGTGGACGGCACCGACTGGCCCGCCGCGCACCACCAGGACTACGACGCCGGCACGCCCGTCCTCGAGTACTCCCCCGCCACGCCCGTCCGGGCCCGGTACGTCCAACTGTGGCTGCTGGAGGCCGGACCGGAGCCGGTCGCCGTCCGGACCTTCGAGGTGACCGCCGCACCGGCCCTCGGGCGCAGCGTCTACCACGGCACCGCGCTCGGCCTGGAGTGGCGGCACGACGGCGACGCCCCCGAGGACAGTCGGCCCGACCCCAACCGCACCGACGTCGCGTTCGGCCACAGCACCGGCGAGGCCGCGGCCGAGCTGTTCGACCGGCAGAGCGACCCGCAGCACGACTCGCCGCGCACCGCGCAGCTGCTGAACGCGCTCTACCACGGCACCCTGGACACCTTCGACGGCCCGGACGGCGACCGCGACCTCGCCGAGACCACCCGGCGCAGCTGGTTCTCCGGCAGCGAGGGCGGTCACCGCTGGCAGATCCTCGCCCGTCCCGATCAGGACCCCGGGGCCGGGAGTCGCCGGGCGCCGGCCGTCGCGCCGGAGTGGCTGGCCCGACTCAACGCGGACCAGGCCGAACACGACTCCCGGCTGCGTGAACTGACCGAGCACCAGTGGCGGGTGTGGGCCCTGCACTGGCTGCGCCACCTGCCGGAGGGCGAGCGGCCCTCGCAGTTGCCCGAGGGGTTCGACGACGAGTGCGACCGGCTGCTGGAGCCCGCCAACGAGGGCCCGGCCAAGGACGCCGACGACGCCCTGCGACGCATCGAGGAACTCCGCGGCCTGATCCCGTGGCCCGAGCCCGGCCAGGACCTCCAGGACGTCGCCGACACCTGGGCCGCCGAGCGGGGCCTCGACCCGGGCCTGCAGCTCCGGCGGCAGCCCGGTGACGCCTTCTACAAGCCCGCCGACCCGGTCCTGCTGATCAACGGCAGCGGCGGCGGCACCGTCCCGCTCACCCGCGACCGCGACAACCCGCTGCCCTGCCGACTCGGCACCGACCTGCTGCGCGAGGTGATGATCGGCTCCTCCTGGAGCCCGGTCGAGGCGAGTCCACCCGACCCCGGCCTCACCGGCCTGCCCGCCGCCTGCGCGGCACTGCTCAAGGAGTTCGCCCTCCTGGAGCGCGCCGCCCGCACCGCCGACGGCGCCCGCACCGCGCTGCACGCCGTCGTGGAGAGCCCGGCCACCCGCGCGCGCGGTCCGCTCGCCGAGTACACCGCGCCCTGGCGGCAGCCCTGGCTGCCGATGACGCTGATGTGGAAGCTCAGCTGGTTCCCCACCCCCTACCGCAGCGACGGCACCACGCACTGGACGTTCAGCCCGCCCGATGACGGCATCGACGCCCACCACTACACCTGGGACGGCACCGGCACCCTGGCGGCGGACTTCGAGAGCGAGGGCGACGTCCTCAACCGCCTCTTCCGCTCCCGCGCCTACCTCGCGCCCACCACGGTGTACGTGCTGCGCGAACAGCTCGCCCGCTACCGGGCCAGCCACCCGGGCGCCGACCGCGCCGCGCTGGCCGGACTGCGCCGGGAGCTGGAGCCGCTGGACGTGCTGTCGCAGACGCTCGACGGGTTCAACGACTGGCTGCTGCAGCTCGACGGCGGCGCGCAGGTGCCCGTCGAGGGCGCGGTCGCCGGGCTCGCAGGGCCGCAGAACCACGTGCCCGACCCGGCGACCGGCGCGTTCACCGACCGCCACCAGCCCATCCGCGCAGGGCAGTTGTTCCTCACCGACCTGCGCCTGCTCGACCGCTTCGGCCGCTGCGTCGACCTGGTCACCTCGGGCGACGAGGGCAACTGGTACGGCCAGTACCCGGTGCTCACCGCCTCCGTCACCCCGAGCCACCCGCTCTACACCGAGCCCAGGATGGAAAACCCCGAGCGGTTCGTCCAGCTGCCGCCCCGGCTGCTCCAGGACACCCGGCTGGCCTTCACCCAGGAGCCGTCCGGGCGCAGCGACGGCCTGGCCGGCTGGCTGCTGGTCAACCACCTCGACCAGGCCCTCGGCGTGTACGCACCGGACGGCGCCGCCGTGGGGGACGTACGGATCGTGCTCACCCCGGACTCCGGCGAGGCCGCCAGGTGCGTCCCGCTGCCGCACTCCCCGTACACCGGGCACACCGACCCCCGGCTCCTCGCCGACCATCCCGAACTCGCCGGTTTCCTGGCCGGGTTGATCGACCGGCCGGACTCGGCCGGGGCGTTCCGCGCGCTCGTCGCCACCGTCGACCGCAGCGTCGCGGGCATCGTCGACACCGCGCCCGAGTCCGGGCCGCTGCCCGCCCGGCTGATCGGGCGGCCGGTCGCCCTGGTCCACGCCACCCTCGACCTCGAACTCCACCACCAGTTGCCGACCGACCCGTCCTGGGACACCGTCCTCGAACCGGTCACCGGCGCCCACGAGGACGAGGACTGGAACATCCGGCTCGGCGACCCGGAGCGCCTCGACGACGGCCTGATCGGTTACTTCGCCGGCGCGCCCGGCGAGCGGGTGGACTACGGCCTGCTGCGCGCGCTCGACCCGGCCGCCGACAGCGACTACCTGGACCCGGTCACCGACGGCGGCGACCTCGCGCTGCCCGCGCGCCCGCCCGTCCGGCGCCGCTTCCGGCGCGTCACCATGATCGCCCACCCGCACCTGCCGGTGCACGCCACCACCGACATCCTGCCCGTGCACGCCCTGCGGCTGGACGCCGAGCAGGTGCACCGCGCGCTCGGCGCCATCCGGGCCTCGTTCCGGCTCAACCCGCTGCTCGCCACCACGCGCGACCTGCGCCGCTTCGACACCACCATGGCCGTCGACCCGGCGCACCCGCTCGGCAACATCGCCGGACGCGCCCCGGCGGCGGCCGAGTTCCGCAGCCTCGGCGCACCGGCCGCCGGGAGCACCGTCGTGCTCGACCTCGGGTCGGTCCAGCGGCTCGCCGGGTACTCCCTGCTCACCGGCACGGCCGACGGCTCCCACCGGCCGGGGAACCCGGTGCTGGAGTACTCGGAGCGCGGCGAGCCGAACGGCTGGCGGCACCTGCCCTACGACGCCGAGCAGGCGGTGAACGAGCACACCCTCGACGAGGCCGTCCCCGCGCGGTACGTCCGCCTGCGGCTCACCACCGGCGCCGACGGCGTCTTCGGCATGCGGCGCTTCGCCGTCACCTGCGACCCGGACGACGCCGCTCTCCTCCTGCCGCCGCTGTCCGCCCGCTACGGCACCTGGAGCTGGGCCCAGCCGCAGGCGACCGCCACGGACGACCTGGACTGGGACGAGCGGCCGCTGTTCCCCGCCGACCACCTCAGCCACCCGGACGACCCGGCGCCCACCGCCCGGGCCGGCTACCTCCAGCTCCACCCGGCCGCGCCGAACCCCCCGGCCCGCTGACCCGCCGACCGCTCGTCCGCTGACCCGCCGAACCCCGACCCCGGCCGCCACCCACCACCGGAAGGACCGCGCCGCATGGCCGTGACCGCCACGACCGACCTGCTCCGCTACACCCTCACCACCTCCCCGCCCGACCTCGTCCGGGCCACCGCGGGCCACCCCCGGCAGGCCCGGCTGGAGATCGCCGTCACCCGCAACCCGGCCGCGGACGGCGTCCCCGACTGCCGCAGCATCACCGTCGAGGTGCCGACCGGGGACGGGGCCGACGCCCTCACCGCCCGTGCCGAGCGCATCGACACCGCCTACCGGGCCCCGCACGGCCGCAGCTGGCACATCCGCGCGACCACCCCGGAGCCCGGCCGAACGGTGTTCACCTGCACCCCCGAAGGCCCGCGCGGCAAGGCCGGGTTCGACGACCGGGAGGACTTCACCCTCGTCCTGGAACGCATCCCGCTCACCGGCCCGCCCGGCACCGTCCAGCTGCGCATCAGCGACGAGACGGCGACCGGCTCCGGCACCTACGCGCGGCGCAGCACCGTGCTGCCGGTGGCGGTGGTGGGCGAGTGATCGAGGTCATGGCCGCCGCGGGGGCCCTGCTCGACCTGGTCTGCGACACCAACCCCGACCCGGTCACCGTCTCCACCGCCACCGAGACCGAGCGGGCGACGGTCTTCCTGACCTTCCGCAGGCCGGCCGGGAGCGCGGACGTCAAGTGCCGCGCGCTCAGGGTCACCGTTCCGGTGGGCACCGCGGCCGGCGACCTGTCCCTCAACACCGACGCGGCCCACGCCGACGACATCGACGACTACCCGCGCGACAACGGCGGGCCGGAGTGGGACATCGAGCGCACCACCGTGCCGCCCGAGCCGACGGCACCGGGGCAGGTCACCTCGATCACCTTCACCTGCACCCCGCCGTCCGGCGAGACCACCTTCGGCGCCGGGCGGGAGTTCACGCTGCTGCTGTCGAACATCCCGGTCAACCGCACGGTCGGGGCCGCCCGGCTGACCGTGACGGAGACGACGCGGCCCGGCTCGGGGAGCACCGACTGGGCGGACCGGCCGACCGGGGTGCCGGTGGTCGAGAAGCTCGCGAACGAGTTCTACGTGCGGAACTTCTCCAGCCGGGTCGGCCGGGTCGCCCACGGGCAGGCCGCCGTCCTGGAGTGGGAGGGCACCCCGCAGAACAGCGAGTACTACCTCTACTGGGACGACGAGCCCGCGAAGCGGCTCCCCTCCACCGTCCCGCTCACCTACACCACCCACGCGCTCACCCGGACGACGACCTTCGTGCTCGACGCGCAGACGCGGAACGCCGCCAACCAGACGGTGCACCACTACCGTTCGACCACCGTCACCGTGAAGGACCCGGACGTCCTGGCCAGGACCCTCACCGCCGCCGACAGGCTCGCCGTCCACGACACCTTCACCGCCGACCGGACCGACGCCCGCAGGACGTGGGCCCGCACGACGGACTTCACCGGCGACGTGACCATCAGCTGACGACCCGAGGCGCCCCCATCCCATGGCAACCAGTCCGCTCGCGCCCGACGGCCGCCTCCAGGCCGAGTGCGTGCCCAGCCCGAACCCCCTTCCGGTCTCCACGCCGAGCAAGACCAAGAACGGCGTCCTGCGCCTGACCTTCTCCAAGCCCGACGGCAGCCCCGACGTCGAGTGCCGCTCCATCACCGTGTCCCTGCCCATCGGGACGGCGCCGACCGACCTCACGGACAACCCCGTGCCGATCGACGGCAACCAGGACGGCGGGCAGGGCACCTGGCTGATCGTCCAGCGCCCCTCGAAGGAGAACTCCCTCACCTTCGTCTGCACCCCCGAGGCCCCCGGCAACCAGGTCACCTTCGACGCGGGCCGCCGCTTCACGCTCAAGATCTCCGCCATCCCCGTCGCCCGCACCCCCGGCGACGTCCGGCTCACCGTCACCGCCCACACCGCCACCGACAACGACTGGGAGGACCGCCCCGTGGACACGCCCGAGGTCGGGAAACACCGTGAGGACGCCTCCGCGTTCTTCTTCCGCGCGTTCTCCAGCGTGCAGCCGCGGGTGGCGAACAAGGGCAGGGCGACCCTGCGGTGGGAGGGCAGCGAGGCGGGCACCGAGTACTGGCTGTCCTGGGACGAGGGCGCACCGGTGAAGGTCACCGGCCTCAGCCACCAGAGCCACGAACTCACCGACACCACCACGTTCGTCCTGGACGCCCGCACCAAGGGCGCCGACGGCCAGGACGTCCACCACTACCTGTCCACGACGGTCACGGTGAAGGACCCGGACATCGTCGCCAGGACGGTGACGGCGAGCGACAAGGTGACGGTGACGGAGACCTTCACCGCCGACAACAAGGCCGGGAAGAAGACCACGATCGGCGCCACCACCTTCGACGGCAACGTCACCGTCACCACCGGCAACACCCTGACCGTCGCCGGGCAGATCAACGCCAACGGCGGCGTCAACGCCACCACCCTCACGACCAGCGGCGCCCTCAACGCCAACGGCACCGTCACCGCGAAAGCCGACGTGATCGTCGAGTCCGCGTACGTCCTGCGGACCGATCACATCTGGTCCTCCGGCAGGAGCACGACCGGCACCGTCAACCTCCAGAGCAAGGTCGACTTCAAGCAGCCGGTCACCGCCAACAACACGGTCACCGCGAACCGGGACGTCACCATCGACTCCGGCTACTCCCTCAAGGCGGCGAAGATCTACGCCGCCGACGGGACCACGACCGGCACCGTCACCGTCAAGAGCAAGCTGGCCGTGGAACAGGCCGTGACCGCCATCGGCGCCGCCCAGACACTGTTCTCGGACTACCTGTCGGGCTTCGCCGACCGCACCTACACGGCCGCGGGCGGCGACGGATTCGTCCACGTCCGGCTCCAGAGCCTGCGGGCGGACACGTCGTCCAGCGCCTGGCAGTTGCACGCCCACCACCGCATCACCGTCAACGTCGGCGGCGTGGACTACCAGTCCTCGACCGCCCAGTCGGGGTGGAAGGACAACGGCACGTTCCCGGGCGACAGCGTGGTCGTCCCCGTCAAGAAGGGGCAGACGATCCGGGTCACCGCGCAGAAGGGGAGCACGGGCGCGTGGTTGGCGCTCACCTGGACCCCGCTCGGCGGCAGCGACGCGCTGACGTAGGAGCAGCCACCGGCCCCGGAAGAGCACGGCAGCACAGGCCGGTGCCGGCCGCGCCCGGAGGGCGTGGCCGGCACCGGTGAGCCGGGGGGAGCGAATTCACGTTACGGAGAGTTCGACGGCGACCCAAGTCCCGGGTTCTTCCGGGAGTGGCGGTACTACGGTCGGAGAATTGCCGTTCGGGGGCCCGCTCCGCCGGTTCGTCAGAGGATCTTGATGGAGTTCACCTTCGGCGGGTGGTTCGGGTACGAGATGTCCGTCCAACGGTTGACCCGCACCGAGTCGCCGTTGGCGTCGGAGTAGACCAGGTCGTTGTTCCCGGTGGAGATCCGGTCGACCCACCACCCGCCGAAGCCGATCTCCCCACCGTTCGCATAGCAGTCCACGCTGTCGCGACCGTCCAGGTGCGACCAGATCTTCAGGAAGTCATTACGGCTCCCGTCGCACGGGATGTGGTCGATGGCGAAGGCACTGCCGGACGGCACCGCCACGGTGAGGGTGGCCGCCGCGGCGAAGGCCATGGCCATCGAGCCCACGACCTTCTTGACATTCGAGAACATGGATTCTCCCCAGTCGGATCACATGAATAATCGGAGTCCGCTCCACAACGAGTTTCCGTTGCGTCGTGCTCGATCAGTATCCGGAACGCCTTTATGAGGGTCAATCGAACAGACCTTGGCGCACGGCGTTCTCGGTCATTTCCCTCCGGAATTTCGGCAAGGCGTGGGGCGTGTCGTTCCGGTGGGTTCACCCGATGACGTGTCGCGGCCTGCCGGGAGGAGACGGGGCGGCGTCCTCGCGCCCGGGGGGCAGTGTCGGTGGGGCGGGGCGGTGGTGTCAGTCCGGATGGTTCCGGGTTCCGGGGTGGGTGGCGGGTGGTTAGCGTGCCCCGGGCGGTCCGGAGGGGCCGCTGCCACGCGTCTTCAGGAGGTCAGGATGACCGCGCACCACCCCGGTCGTAGGGCTCGCCGCCGGTGTACGGCGTGAGGGGCCGAGCGGTGCCGGGCTCCCTTCCCCGGCTGGCGCTGATGGCGGCCGCGCTGCTGCTGCCGGTGGCCGTACCGGCCGCGCCCGCCGGGGCCGCGCCGACGGCGGTGGCCGGGTTCGCGGCGTCCTGCCCGGCCCGCGGCCAGATCTCCCAGGGCTACAGCCAGGAGCACAACGGCATCGACATCGCCAACGACTACGGCACCCCGATCTACGCGGTGGGCGACGGCGAGGTGACGGCCTCCGGGCCGGCACAGGGCTACGGCCAGTGGATCCGCATCCTGCACCCGGACGGGACCATCACCGAGTACGGGCACATGCGCGAGCGGGACGTGGCCGTCGGCGAGCACGTGACGGCCGGTCAGCAGATCGCGCTGATGGGCAGTGAGGGCCAGGCCAGCGGACCGCACCTGCACCTGCGGGTCTGGGCCGACGCCAACGCGACCGTGCGCACCGACCCCGTCCCCTACCTCGCGGACCGCGGCATCACCATGCCCTGCCGACCGGGGACCGGTCCGCGTCCGGCACCACTGGTGTATCCGGCGCAGTCCGGGAAGGTGGTGTCGGCACGCGGCGCGGACGGTCGCCTGGAGGTCTTCGCGGCCGGCACGAACGGCGTCTCGCACGCCTGGCAGACGGCGGTGAACGGCGCCTGGTCGGACTGGGAGTCCCTGGGCGGCCCGGGCGGCGCCGAGTCGGCCATCGGCCCGAACGCGGACGGACGCCTGGAGATGTTCGCCCTCAACGGCAGCACCCTCCAACACCGCTACCAGCTCGCACCCTCCGGCGCCTGGTCGAACTGGGAGACCTTCGGCGGCGGCGGCCACGACCTCGCCGTGGGCGCCAACCAGGACGGACGCCTGGAGGTCTTCGCCTCCGGCCCCGCGGGCCTCTTCCACAAGTACCAGACCGCACCCAACAGCGGCTGGTCCGACTGGGAATCGGCCGGCGGCGGCCCCGCCGACAGCGAAGTCCGCCTCGGCAAGGCCCCCGACGGCCGACTCGAAGTCTTCGCGCTCAACAACACCACCTTCCAACACCAGTGGCAGACCACCCCCAGCGGCGGCTGGTCCCCCTGGGAGACCTTCGGCGGCGGCGGACGCGCCCTCACCGTCGACCACAACGAGGACGGCCGCCTCGAAGTCCTCGCCTCCGGCCCCACCGGCGTCTTCCACAAGTACCAGACCAACCCCACCACCTGGTCCGACTGGGAGCCCACGGGCGGACCGGCCGACTCCCGGCTGACCAGCCAGCCGACGGCGGACGGCCGCGTCGAGGTCTTCGGCATCAACAGCAGCGCAGCGCAGCACATCTGGCAGACCGGACTGAACGCCCCGTACGGCCAGTGGGACACCTTCGGAGGCGGCGGCACCGGGATCACCACCGCGACCAACGCCGACGGCCGGATCGAGGTCTTCGGGACCAGCAGCGCCGGCGTCTACCACAAGTGGCAGACCGGCTTCTCCACCTGGTCCGACTGGGCCTGGCTCAACACCACCGCCGGCCCCGCCGTCAACTGAGGAGAGCTCACGTGACCAGCACACCACGCGCCCGTCGGGCGCCCCGCCGCGTCCTGCTGTCCGCGCTCACCGCGCTGGGCGTGGCGGCGGGCCTGACGGCGGGCGCCACGCCCGCGCCGGCCGCCACCGGCATCGACCTGTGCGCCGAGGTCGGCTACACCGCGGGCTTCCGGGGCGACGCCCTGGTCACCGCGATCGCCGTCGGCATGGCCGAGTCCAGCTGCAACCCCTCGGCGTCCAACGTCCAGAACAACACCCCGCCGTCCCGCGACCGCGGCCTGTGGGAGATCAACGACTACTGGCACCCCGAGGTCAGCGACGCCTGCGCCTTCGACGCCCAGTGCAACGCCAACGCGGCGTACCGCATCTCCAACGGCGGCACCAACTGGCAGCCCTGGTCGACCTACAACCAGCGCGCGCACGAGCGCTACCTCGGTGCGGCGCAGGCCGCGGTGGACCGGCTCGGCCACCACGACCCGGGCCCGGCGCCGTTGGTCTACCCGGCGAAGTCCGGGAAGGTGGTGTCGGCGCGCGGCGCGGACGGCCGCCTGGAGGTGTTCGCGGCCGGCACGAACGGTGTCTCGCACGCCTGGCAGACGGCGGTGAACGGCGCCTGGTCGGACTGGGAGTCCCTGGGCGGCCCGGGCGGCGCCGAGTTGGCCATCGGCCCGAACGCGGACGGACGCCTGGAGATGTTCGCCCTCAACGGCAGCACCCTCCAACACCGCTACCAGCTCGCACCCTCCGGCACCTGGTCGAACTGGGAGACCTTCGGCGGCGGCGGCCACGACCTCGCGGCGGGTGCCAACCAGGACGGACGCCTGGAGGTCTTCGCCTCCGGACCGGCGGGCCTCTTCCACAAGTACCAGACGGCGCCGAACAGCGGCTGGTCGGACTGGGAATCGGCGGGCGGCGGACCGGCCGACAGCGAGGTCCGCCTCGGCAAGGCCCCCGACGGCCGACTCGAAGTCTTCGCGCTCAACAGCACCACCTTCCAGCACCAGTGGCAGACCGCCCCCAGCGGCGGCTGGTCCGCCTGGGAGACCTTCGGCGGCGGTGGACGCGCCCTCACCGTCGACCACAACGAGGACGGCCGCCTCGAAGTCCTCGCCTCCGGCCCCACCGGCGTCTTCCACAAGTACCAGACCAACCCCACCACCTGGTCCGGCTGGGAGGCCGCCGGTGGACCGGCCGACTCCCGGATCACCAGTGAGCGCTCCCCGGACGGCCGGGTGGAGGCCTTCGCCATCAACGGCACCACCGCGCAGCACATCTGGCAGACCGGCGTGAACGCGCCCTACGGCCAGTGGGACGGCTTCGGCGGCGGCGGCACCGAGATCTTCGCCGCCGCCAACGCCGACGGCCGGATCGAGGTCTTCGGCACCAGCAGCGCCGGCGTCTACCACAAGTGGCAGACCGGCTTCTCCACCTGGTCCGACTGGGCCTGGCTCAACACCACCGCCGGCCCCGCCGTGGGCTGACACCCCCGGCAGTCCCCGGCGGCGCGGATCGGCAGGCACGGCCTGCCGGTCCGCGCCGTCACGTGGCCTGCACCACCATTCTGTTTATTGTCATGCTCAAGGAGGTAACGTTCCGTCCGTCAGGGCAACGGTCGGGGTGCGGCACAGGACAGCAGTGCGCGGGACGGGGGAACGGTGAGTGGGATTCTCGTCCACCTGCCGGAGGGGAACGGCGACGAAGCGGTGACGCTGCGGCTCGGGCCCGGGGAGCGGGCGCGCTTCGGGCGGGGCTCGGCCGGTACGCCGGTGGAGCTCCGGCTCGGCGACGAGTCGGTGTCCCGGCTGGCCGGGGAGATCCACGCGACGGACGACCACTGGCAGTTGAGCAACCTCAGCAACACCCACGCCTACCTGGTGGAGAACCCGGAGGGCGCCGGCGAGTACCTCCGGGTGCCGCCGCGCCGGATCGGCGCGCCGATCCCCTTCGAGTTCGCCCGGGTGGTGCTGCCCTCGCGGCGCGAAACCCCGCTGTCCTTCCAGGTGTTCGCGCCCGACCACGTCTACCTCGACCCGCACGCCCGCGGCGGCTCCTGGGAGAGCCGCACCATGACGGCGTACTCGCTGGACGAGACGGCCACCTACTTCCTGGTGCTGGTCGCGCTCTGCGAGCCGTGGCTGCGCGACCTCTCCCCCGCCGCCGTGCCCACCACCCCCCAGGTGGTCGCGCGGCTGCGCAGCCACCCCGCCTGCGCCCGGCTGACCGCGCGTGCGGTCAGCTCCCACCTCGACTACCTCGCCGACGAGAAGCTCCGCGTCGAGCTGCCCGACGGCGCGGGGCGCCCGGACCGCCGCAGCGGCAAGCGCGAGGCCGTCGTCGGGCTGGCGTTGAAGTTCGGCATCGTCCGCGAGGAGCACCTCGCGCTGCTGCCGCGCCCCGAGACGCCGGGCCCGGACGGTAGGGCTAGGGAACGGTAGGGAGGGCAGCGAGCATGCACGATCCGGCCTTCTACGGGGACGGCGAGGACCTGCTGCCACCCGGCCACCGGGTCGGCGAGTGGACCGTGACGGGGCTCATCGGCGAGGGCGGCTGGGCGACCGTCTACGCCGCGCGCCGGAGCGGGACGGGCGGCAACGCGGGAGGGGACGGAGGGGACGCGGACGGCACGGTCGCACTCAAGGTGCTGCCGACCGCCGGGCTCGCCCCCCGCCAGGCCCGCAGCGTCGCCGAAGCCGCCCGCCGCGAGGTCGAGTTGGCCCGGACGGCGCCGCACCCCCGGCTGGTCCCGCTGCTCGACACCCTCACCCTGGCCGCCCCCGACCACCCCGCGCTGGACGGCGCGATCGTCCTGGTCATGGAGCGCGCCCGGTGCACCCTGCGCGAACTGCTCGCCACCGGCGTCGACGAGGACCGGGGCGGCCGGATCGTGGCCGGCATCTGCGAGGGCCTGGCCCACCTGCACCGCTCCGGCTGGGTGCACACCGACCTCAAGCCCGAGAACGTCCTGATCGGCCGGGACGGCGAGGTCCGCCTCTCCGACTTCGGCCTCGCCATCGAACTCACCGGCACCCACGGCCACTGCGCCCCGATGGGCACCCCCGACTACCTCCCGCCGGAGCGGTGGAAGGAGCCGCTCGGCGAGCAGGGCGTCAAGATCCGGACCACCGCCGACATCTGGGCGCTGGGCATCGTGATCCACGAGGTGTTCGCCGCGGGCGTCCCGCCCTTCCCCGGCGCCACCCCGACCGCGCGCAGCGCCGCCGCCCAGCAGTACGCCGAGGGCCGCGCCGCGCTGCGCCTGGCCTCCGACGTCCCGCCGTTCTGGCGCGAGCTGGCCGCCGACTGCCTCGCCCCGAGCCACGCCGCCCGCGCCCCGCACACCGCGGAGAGCCTGCTGGCCCGGATCCGTGACCACCGGTCCGGACGGCGGCCGCGCCGCCGCAGCCGCCCGCGGCTGCGCCTGGCCCTGCTCGCGCTGGTCGCCGCCGCGACGGCCGCCGGTTCCGCCGCGGCGCTCTGGCCGCGCGCCGAGTCGCCCGGGCACCCCGGCCGGATCCGGGTCTTCAACGCCGAGCGCAGCTGCCAGGACCGCGCCGACCGCGACCCCGCGTGCAGCCTGGGCCTGGCCGTCGACCCGCACCGCCCGTACACGGCCGACAACGTGGTGCCCACCCGGGTCTGGCACGGCGACACCCTCGACGCCGACTGCCGGCTCACCACCGGCCTGCCGATCGTGGACGAGGAGGACCGCACCTCCACCCTCTGGTACCGGGTCCACCTCCCCGACACCGCCGCCGCCTGGCTCCCGGCCGTCCGCACCAAGGACCGCCCGGCCCTCGTCGACTGCCCCTGAGCGCCGCGGCGCACCGGGGGGCGTCCCGCGTGCCACTCCGGATCGTTCCGGATTCCGGGCCCGGCGGGGCCGCCACTACCTTGTCGACGGCGCCGGCCGGACCGGGCGGCGCGGAGTGCAGGGAGCAGCGATGTCGACGACCGCCATCACCACCCGGCCGAGCAGCGCCGAACTCGGGGACCAGGAGCGCGCGGTGCTCCGGGCGGTCGGCTGCGGTCTGAGAGACGACGAGATCGCGGCCGCCCTCGCCGTCACCGAGGAGGCGGTGGCCGGAGCCCTGGCGCGGGTCCTCGGGAAGCTCGGGCTGCGCGACCGGGCCGCCGCCATCGTGCACGCCTTCGACTGCGGACTGGTGGCGCCCGGCCGCGGCCCCCGTACGCCGGGGTCGGCTTCGGCTTCGGCACCCGGGTCGGCGTCGGTGCCCAACGGCGCCACGGTCCGGACGGCCGCCGCGAAGGTGCGGATCTCGGTGCTCGGCCCGCTCCGGGCGCAGCACGGCGGGAGGGACCTGGACCTGGGGCACCTGCGTCAGCAGGCCGTGCTGGCGGCGCTGGCGCTGCACCGGGGACGGACCGTCAGCCAGCAGGAGCTGCTGGACGGCGTGTGGGGGTCGGAGCCGCCGGTCACCAATGTGGTGCCGGTCCATGTGTACCGGCTGCGCAAGGCCCTGCGCCTCGGGGACTGTCCGGGCTCGGTGATCGAGCACGACCGGTACGGCTACCGCCTGGTCGCCGGGGCGACCGAGGTGGACCTGGCCCGGATGGAGGAGCTGGTCACCGCCGCCGGGGCGGCCCACCGGGCGGGCGACCTGTCGGAGGCGGTCCGGCTCTGTTCCCGGGCGCTGGACCTGTTCCGCGGGGAGCCGCTGGCCGGGCTGCCGGGCCCGCTCGCCGAACTGGAGCGGCTGCGGCTGACCGAGCGTCGGATCACCGTCGCCCAGCGGCGTTCGGAGTGGCGGCTCCGGCTGGGGCAGTACGCCGGGGCGATCGCGGAGCTGATGGCGCTGTCCGGGGAGCACCCGCTGAACGAGCCGGTGGCGGCGATGCTGATGGGTGCGCTGTTCCGCGGCGGGCGCCAGGCGGACGCGCTGGCCGTGTTCGACCGCACCCGCCGCAGGCTCGCCGACGAGCTGGGGGTCCCGCCGAGCCCCGTGCTGCGGCGGACGCAGCGGCTGATCCTGCGCGGGGTCTGAGCCCGCCCGGCGAACGGTACGGCGAGGGCCCCACCGGGGAGGTTCCCGGTGGGGCCCGTCACCGCACCACCTGGCACGGCCGGCACGGTCAGGAAGGCTCAGGAAGGGTCAGGAGGCGAAGGCCCGCTCCAGCCGGGGGATCAGGTCCCGGAGGTCCTGTTCCCAGCAGTAGGCGTTGTGGCCGCCGTTGCACTGGCTCCCCCAGGCGGAGCCGTCGCCGTAGTCGACGTAGTAGTAGGGCATGCCCAGGGCGTCCATGTGCTCCTTGACGTGCTTGGACGCGCCTTCGAGCCAGAACTCCAGGTCGGTGGGCGAGCCGTGTCCGTTGCCGACGTAGATGGAGACCCCGACGCCGGCGAGCCGGTCCATGTGCTGGGAGGGGTCGGCCGCGTTCCACCGCCAGTCCGCGTTGAACACCGGGTAGGGGGTGCCGAACAGGGCGTCGCTGTCCACGCCCGGCTTGTAGGGGTCGTTGTTCGGGTCGCCGCAGGACCCGGTGGCCGAGCCGCAGAGCGCGCCCTGGGCGTCGATGAGGGAGGCGACGACGGCCAGTCGCAGGTCCATGGAGTCGGCCGACAGGTCGATGTCCCCGGACAGGGACGCGGTCTGGCTGAACAGGTCGGGGCGGTCCTGGGCGTAGTGGAGGGCGCCGAACCCGCCCATGGAGACCCCGGCGACGGCGCGGCCCTTCTTGGTGGCGACGGTGCGCAGGTTGGCGTCGATGAACGGGATCACCTGGTTGAGGTGGAAGTTCTCCCAGTTCTGGGCGCCGAGCTGGGTGTTCTGGTTGAGCCAGTTCGCGTACCAGCCGCGGGCGCCGCCGTCCGGGATGACGGTGATCATCGCGTTGGACGTGGTCAGGGCCGGGTAGTTCTGCTGGATCGGGTCGTCGGGCGAACCGTGCAGGAAGTACAGCACCGGGTAGCGCCGGGTCGGGTCGTCGCCGTAGCCGCTCGGCAGGATGATCTTGATGTGGTGCTTGCCGGTGACCTCGGGGGTGGTGACGGTGAGGTAGAAGTTGGTGGGGCCGCCCACGCTCGTGTCGACCTGGGTCAGGCCGTACCCGTCCGTCATCCGCGGCGGTAGCCCGGTGCCGACGGCGGCGGTGGCCCGGGCCGGAGCGGTGGCCTGGGCAGGAGCGGCCGGGGCGGCCGTGGTGGCCGTCCCGAGGATGCCGGCGACGGCGGCCAGCAGGGCCACCAGCCTTCGCCGGCGGTGCGGTGTCCTCGTCATGGTGGTCCCCCTCGTGGGTGTGGTCGGGTGCGGCGCGGTCTCGGCCGGGGGCTCAGTCAAGGACCTTGACCTCCAGGGCCGGTGAGGCCGCGATCTGCTCCTCGGTGTAGCGCTCGGGCGCCCACTGGCCGGTCGAGAACAGCTTGGTCTGGTCGGCGTAGTGCGGCGAGTTCGGGTTGGCGGACTGGGAGTAGGCCAGCACCGAGGAGGCCTGCGGCGGCCCGTCGGCGGTGAACCGGGTCTCCTGGATGAAGCTGGAACCGAAGGTGATGTCGAACTTGCCGTCGACCGTGCCGGGCGTGACCACGTTCAGCACGCCCGTTTCGTGGATCGCGCCGGGGACCGGGATCTGCTCGCCGTTGCGGGTGACCTTCTGGACGTCCGACAGCCGCGCGTCCAGCGCGATGCCGGCGTTGCGCAGGGAGAGCACGGCCCGGGCGACCGAGTTGCGGACGACGTCGTTGCCGGCGTCCAGCGAATTGGGCGTGTGCACCGGGTCCTTGGGGTCGAAGGGCACCCGCCAGGGCAGCTTCTCGATCGCCTGCCCGCCGCCCAGGAGGAACCAGACGTTCTCGAACAGCCAGGAACCCCGGCTGTCCGGCGTGAAGTCGTGGTTCCAGGCGGCCAGGATCGGACACGCCTCGCTGATGTTGACCAGGTTGCCGTCCACCAGCACGAGCCCGAACGGCGCGCCCTGGCAGGCGCTCACGGTGGCGTTGAGGGCCAGGTCGGCCGCCCTGCTGTGGTCGGAGAACAGCAGTTGCCGCATGGTCTCCGGGGTGAAGCCCCGGCCCGGCAGGCCGTCGGTGCCGTTGATCCGGTTCTGGGCGGTGAGGATCAGCTGCTGGGTGCGCAGCGTCCGGGGTGCCGCGCTGTCGCCCATCACCCGGGGGAAGGACAGCGGCTGCTCGGGGTTGGCCAGCCAGGCGCTGTCGTTGGCGTTGCCCACGAAGTCGGAGCGGATCAGCCGCGGTTGCCGGTGCGGGTCCATCAGCCCCGGCGCGACGGCGTTCGGGTCGTTCGGCCAGTCGCACTCGCTGCGTTTGCCGTCGAAGATCGACACCGGTGGCACGTTGGGCTGCCGCAGCGACTGGTTGAACAGGATCTGGCCGGTCAGGGTGAGGCAGGACTGCGCGTGGGCGTCGGTGATGTTCGGGGTGGCCTGGATGTCCGCGTAGAGCGCGTTGCCCTTGCGGTCCGAGGCGACGGTGTTGAAGAAGGGGACGCCCTCGGTGGTCTCCAGGACGTTCACCACCTCGTTGACGTCCTTGGCCTGGTCGAGGTGGAACCAGGTGTTCAGCGCCCGCAGGTTGTCCATGTTGGCGTCCCGCACCGCGTGCGCGCTCACGACCCAGGGCAGCGGGATGCCCTGGACCGAGGTGGTGATCGGGCCGTAGCGGGTGGCCCAGAGGGTCCTGGTGACCCGGCCCACCGAGCCGTCCGGGTTCAGCACGTCGACCCCGACCTGCTGCGAGGTCATCGGCGTCCAGACGCCGTCCACCAGGTAGTTGGTGGGGTGCAGCGGGTCCACCTGGACGTCGAAGAGGCCGAACGGGGCCACCGTGGCGACGGTGTGGCTCCAGGCGACGTCGTCGTTGTGCCCGATGTTCACGGCGGGCAGGCCGAGCAGGCTGGCCCCGGAGACGTTGAAGCGGCCCGGGATGGTCAGTTGGGCCTGCCACATCCGGTTCTTGCCCTGCCAGGGGAAGTGCGGGTTGGCCAGCAGCATGCTGGTGCCCCCGGACACCCCCTGGGCGCCCACCGCCAGGGCGTTGCTGCCCATGCTGCCCTGCTGCCGGGCGGCGGCCATCGCCTCGCGGATCCGGTTGCCGGTCTCCTCCGGCGAGAGCTGCGGCGCGGCTGCGGCCGGCTGGGCGGCACCGGGCTGGGCGGCGACCGAGGCGCCCGGGGGTGCGGCGTTGACCTCGCCGTCCACCAGCGGGTCGGCGCTGCCCATGATGATCTCGGCGTGGGCGTGCCGGTAGACGTCCAGTTCGGTGATCGGCCGCACCCAGGCGGCGCCGCGGCAGGCCGGGTCGGTGATGTTGCCGACCCCGGTCTCGGCCAGGTACCGGTTGTAGCCCTGGACGTAGCCGCGGATGGCCTCCTTGACCTCCGGCTCCGGGCCCCTGGGCGCGGGCTGGTCGATCAGCCCCTCCACCACCCGGTTGTCGTTGATCCGCTGGAAGTAGAGGTCGCTGTTGAGGTTGGTGGTGACGTTCTGGTTCTGGCCGGGGCTGGCCTTGCCGTCCGGGCCCAGGTAGCGGGAGCGCTGGGCGTTGACCATCAGGTAGGTGTCGGCCAGGGTGCAGATGTTGTCCTTGGCGGCGGCGTACCCGTAGCCCTCCCCCAGCCCGGCCAGGTCGGCGGCGATGATGTGCGGGATGCCGTACTCGGTGTAGCGGATCGTCGGTTTGTCCGGTGCGCCGGCGGTGGCCGCCGGTCCGGCGGCCGGTGCTCCGGCGGCCACCGTCGTGCCCATCAGTGCCACCGCGGCCAAGACCGCCACCGGCAGCCTCGCTGTGAGTCCCCTCCGCGCCATCGGGCCGTCCCTTCCCTGTCATCCGAGGGTTTTGTCCGTACGCGGCCACGCTAGGGAGGGGCGATGACAGACCGATGACGCAGGCCCCCGCCCCCGCCACCGCCCCCCGCAGACGACTCACCACCTGCCGGCGGCCGGGCGGCGCCCGGGCACTGACAGGTGGTGAGGGGGCCGGTTGCGGGCCCGGCGGCTACTGGCGGTACGGGCGGCTACCAGCTCGCCGGGTACCAGGCGCCGTTGTACCACTGCTCGTTGGCGCCGTCGTTGTGGTGGTCCATGTTGAAGTCTTCGGGGTAGTTCTTGACGTGGTTGTTCGGGTAGGTCCAGATGCCGGCGGACTCGTCGCAGACGTAGTCCCAGTGGCAGATCGTCTTGACCGGCACGTTGCCGAAGAACCGGTCGGCCCCCGCCAGCGGGGCGCCGATGATGCCGCCGAACGGCACGGCCCCGCCGTTGGCCCCGGGCGGGCCCTGGCGCTTGGGGTCGGCGACCAGGATGGCGTTGACGTTGCCGAAGGTCTGCCAGTTCTCGGTCACCCACACGTGCACCACGCCGGCGCCCAGCGAGTACCCGGCCATCTTGACGTGCTGGTCGGGACAGGCCGCGCGCTGGTCGCGGACCAGCCGGTTCAGCTCGCTGACGCCCGCCCGGGTGCTCGCCCCGTTGGGGATCTGCGTCGGGTAGCCGACGTGCTGCTGGATGTTGCCGTAGAAGCCGTCGTTGTTCCAGGAGCTGCCGGTGCCCCCGACGACGATCGTGTAGGTGCCCTCGCACGGGGCGGCCACGCGCGTGGTCGCCGCCTGTGCCGTGGCGCCTTGGGCCGCCGTCAGCCCCACCGTCAGCAGGAGCCCGGCGGACGCGGCGGCGATCTTTCGTGCTTGCATGGCGTTTCCTCCCCACGAGGTCGGCCCGCCCGCCCGCTCCGTTGCGGTGCGTGGTGGGCCCAGGTCACCGGAGGACCATCGCAGCGGGCGATGACAGGGCGATGAAGCCGATCGTCCGGGGGGCGCCGCCGCCGGTCAGGAGCGGCGGGCCGGACGGCGGCGCGGGGTGCCGAAGGCGCGCAGGAAGGTGTCGACGCCGGTGCGGACGGCGGTGGCGAGGTCGGCGGGGGCGACGGGCCGGGTGCCGAGGGCGGAGAGGCCGGGGAGGTTGCCGGAGACCAGGGCGATGAACTGGGCCGCCGCCACGGCCGGGTCGTCGAGGTCCAGGTGGCCGCGGTTGGCCAGGCTGGAGAGGCGGCCGGCCAGGACGTCCTGGACGGGCTGGGAGCCGCGGGCCACGACCTGGTCGTAGAGGTCGGGCAGTCGGGAGGCCTCGGCGTAGAGCAGCCGTTGCAGGGCCCAGCCCTCGTCGCTGAGCTGGCACTCGACCACGCGGTGGGCCACCCGTTCCAGTTCGGCCGCGAGGTCCTGTCCGTCGTCGGGGAGGCTGGCGAGGGCGGCGACGATGCGGTTGGCGGTGCGTTCGGCGCCGTCCCGCATCACCACCCGGAAGAGGTTCTCCTTGTCCCCGAAGTGGTTGTAGAGCGTCGGCTTGGCCACTCCGGCCGCCGCGGCGATGGCGTCGATGCCCGCCTGGGCGTAGCCCTCGCGCGTGAACACCTTGACCGCGGCGTCCAGGATGGCGCTGCGCTTGTCGATCCGGCCACGGCCCGTACCCGGGAGTTCACGTTCGTTCACGTTCCTCACAGTAGCGCACAGGTGCTTGCTAAATCGGATCTGAACTCATGAGTTCAGTCTCAGGGGAGGCTGCGCACCAGGGGCCTTGCTGGGGCGGGTGCCATCTCGGGTTCCACCTCCCATGGAGCGGACGGCAATTGAACAACCTAGTTCAGTCTGATTAACTACCCGGGTCAGTGGGAATCGTTTCGCGCCAGTCCCTGGGCGAGAACTGACCATTCATCGGCGCTCCGGTTCCGGAGCCGGTCTCCTAGGAGTACGGGGTGTCCGCCACGCGTGGCCTGCCGGGCATGCGCCCGCTGCTCGCCGCCACCCGCCGGGCGATCGACCTCTCCCGTACCGACAGCGCGCTCTGTACCCGGCCGCGTTGTGCCCCCGCGCGGCCCGGCAGCCACTGACCGGCCGGCGCGACGGCCCTCGCGGCGACCCCGACCCGTCCCCGGCGGCCCCGCCGCCGTCCGCGCCTCGGAGAGAAGCCCCGCCATGCGACCGCACCCCGACACCCTCGCCCCCGCCGCCGCCCCCGCCGCCGCCGCCAGGACCGCGACCCGGCACCGAACCGCCGTGCACAGCAGGGGGTTCCGCTCCAGACTCGGCCTCGTCGCCGCCCTCACCGTGCTCCCGCTGACCGCCGCCTGCGCCGGCTCCGCGACCACACCGGGCGGCGCCGACGCCGCCGGCGGCGACCGGCCGGTGGCCGGCGGCACCCTCACCCTCGCCGTCCCCTACGGCCCGACCTGCCTCGACCCGCACCAGGGCCAGGCCGACGCCCTGTTCTCCCGGGCCGCGCTGGACTCCCTGGTGTGGCAGGACGACAGCGGCACCGTCCAGCCCTGGCTGGCGAAGTCCTGGAAGATCTCCGAGGACCAGAAGACCTACACCTTCACCCTGCGCACCGGCGTCACCTTCAGCGACGGCACCGCCTTCGACGCCGCCGCCGTGAAGGCCAACCTGGACCACGTGGTCGCCCCCGCCACCAAGTCCGCCGGCGCCGCCCAGCTGATCGAGAACTACCGCTCGGCCAGGGTGGTCGACCCGCAGACCGTGGAGGTCACCCTCGCCGCGCCCGCCTCCTCGTTCCTCACCGGCCTGGCCTCCCCGAGCCTCGGCATCGAGTCGCCCGCCACCCTGGCCGGCGACCCCAAGGCGCTCTGCTCGAAGATCGTCGGCACCGGCCCCTTCACCAGCGCCGAGGGGTTCACCCCGCAGCAGGGCATCACCTACCAGCGCCGCGCCGACTACGCCTGGGCCCCCGAGGGCGCCGCCAACCGGGGCGCCGCCCACCTGGACCGGCTCACCGTACGGATCGTCCCCGACAGCTCCTCCCGCCAGGGCGCGCTGACCAGCGGTCAGGCCGACGCCGCCGCCGCGATCGCCCCGGTCAACGTCGCCAGGCTCAAGGCCGACCCGAAGTTCACCGTGCAGAGCGCCGTCTCCCCCGGCGTGCCGTGGAGCCTGAACCCCAACACCGAGAAGGGCCCGCTCGCCGACGTCCGGCTGCGCCGGGCGCTGCGCAACGGCATCGACTGGCACCTGATCGTCCAGAAGCTCTACTTCGGCGTCTTCCCGGCCGCCACCGGACCGCTCTCCCCGTCCACCCCCCAGTACGCGGCGGGCGTCGCCGACCAGTACCGGTACGACGCGGCGGCCGCCGGGAAGCTGCTGGACGAGGCCGGCTGGGCGGCGCGCGACGGCGAGGGCTACCGCACCAGGGACGGGAAGCGGCTGAGCCTGGACTTCCTGTACATCGGCGAGTACTTCGGCCAGTACACCGCCCTGGCCACCCAGATCCAGGCCGCCGCGAAGGACCTCGGGATCGAGATCCGCAACCAGAACCTGGACACCGGCACCTACGTCAAGCGCGTCCTGGCCGGGGACTACGACCTGCTCAACAGCAGCGCCAACAACTCCTCCCCGGACGCGCTGCGGCTGGTCTTCGGCAGCGCCCACATCCCCACCGCCAAGATCGACAACAACGCCGCCCGCTACCACGACGACCAGGTCGACGCCCAGCTCGCCGACGCGCTCGCGACCACCGACGTGCAGCGGCAGAAGACCCTCTACGCCGCCGTCCAGCAGAAGGTGAGCCAGGACGCGGCGATCCTGCCGGTGTTCAGCAACGCCTACGTGCTGGGCACCTCCGCCCGGGTGCGGGGCGTCGCCTTCGAGCAGCAGAGCTTCCCGAACTTCGCCGACGCCTGGCTCGCCCGGTGACCGGCGCCCTGGCGGACCGCCGCCCCGGCGGCGCCGCGCAGAACCGCCTCGGCGGCGCCGCCCTGCGCCGGCTCGGCAGCGCCGTCCTGGTGCTCTGGGGCGCGGTGACGCTCGCCTTCCTCGCCCTGCACCTCACCTCCGGCGACCCGGTCGACCTGCTCACCGGCCTGCGCGGCACCGGCGACGGGCTGCGCGAGGAGATCACCCGGGAGTACGGGCTCGACCGACCGCTGCCGGTGCAGTACCTGACCTTCCTCGGCCATGTGCTGCGCGGCGACCTCGGCGACTCCTACGTACTCCACCTGCCGGTGCGCACCGCGATCGGCCAGCAACTCGGCCCGACCCTCCAACTGCTGGGCGCCACCGTGCTGGTGACCGTCGCGCTGGCCGTCCCGGCGGCCCTGCTGACGGCCGGCCGGCCGCGCTGGGTGCGCACCCCCGTCGCCCTGCTGGAGGGCCTGGGCGTGGCCGTGCCCGCGTTCTGGCTCGGCACCCTGCTGCTCGCCCTGTTCTCCTTCCGGCTGCGCTGGTTCCCCGCGCTGGGCGCGCCGGGGCTGGACGGGCTCGTGCTGCCCGCCCTGGCACTGGCCGCCGGGCCGGCCGCCGTGATCACCCGGGTGCTGCGCCGCGGCCTGGAACGGACCCTGGACGAACCCTTCGTCACCACCGCCCGGGCCCGGGGCCTCGGCGAGGCCGCCGTCCGGCTGCGGCACGCGCTGCGGCACGGCCTGCTGCCGGTCACCACCCTGGTCGGCTGGCTGACCGGCTCGCTGATCGGCGGCGCGGTGGTGGTCGAGTCGGTCTTCTCCCGGCAGGGGCTGGGCACGCTCGCCGTCACCGCCGTCCGCAACAAGGACCTGCCGCTGGTCATCGGCATCGTGCTGGTCGCGGGGCTGGTCTACACCGTCGTCAACACCGCCGTCGACCTGTCCTACCGGCTGGTCGACCCGCGGCTGCGCACCAGCGAGAGCTGAGGAGGAAACCCCGTGGTCATCCCCCGCATCCGCCCCGGCCTCGCGCTGGGGCTCGCGGTCTGCGTCCTCCTGCTGCTGGCCGCACTCGCGCCGGGCCTGTTCGGCGGCGCCGGGCCGGACGCCGCCAACCCCGCCGACACCCTGCTGCCGCCCGGGTCCGCCCACTGGATGGGCACCGACGAGAACGGACGCGACGTCTACTCCCGCGTCGTGCACGGCGCCCGGCCCTCGCTGCTGATCGGCCTGGCCGCCTCCGCCCTGGCGCTGGCGGCCGGCACCCTGGTGGGCGTGCTGGCCGCCCAGGGCGGACGGACCGTCGACCGGATCGCCGGCCGGCTGCTGGACGTGCTGCTGTCCGTCCCGGGCGTGCTGCTGGTGCTGCTGGTCGTCGCGGTGCTGGGCACCGGCACCGGGAACCTGGTGGCCGGGCTCGCCCTGGTCACCCTGCCCGGGTACGCCCGGCTGGTGCGCGCCGAGGTGCTGCGGGTGCGCGGCACCGGCTACGTCGAGGCGGCCACCGTGCTCGGCTGGTCGCGGCTCCAGGTGGTCCTGCGGCACGTCGTGCCGAACGCCGTCGGGCCGCTGCTGGCGCTGGCCACCGTCGGCGTCGGCGGCATGATCGTCACCGGCTCGGCGCTCAGCTTCCTCGGGCTGGGCCCGCAGCCGCCCACCGCCGAGTGGGGCGCGATGCTCGCGGGCAGCGGCGACTACGTCCAGGTCGCCTGGTGGACGGCGGTCTTCCCCGGGGCGGCGATCACCCTCACGGTGCTGGCCGTCTCGGCCGTCGGGCAGTGGCTCCAGGACCGGGCCGAGGGGCGGGTGGCGCGATGAGCACCGAGACCCGGTCCGAGCCCGCGCACCCGCGGACCGAGCCCGCGCCGCCGGTGGTCGAGGTGCGCGGCCTCCAGGTCGCCTTCCCCGGCCGGCGCGGCCCGGTCACCGCCGTACGCGGCCTGTCGCTGACCGTCGGCGCCGGCGAGAGCGTCGCCCTGGTCGGCGAGTCCGGCTCCGGCAAGAGCGTCACCGCGCGCGCCCTGGTCGGGCTGACCGGGCCGGGGGCGCGCACCACCGCCGAGCTGTTCCGGATCGACGGGCGCGACGCGGGCGCACTGACCGACCGGCAGTGGCGGCCGCTGCGCGGACGCCGGATCGGCTTCGTGCTCCAGGACGCGCTGGTCTCGCTCGACCCGCTGCGCCGGGTCGGCGACGAGATCGCCGAGGCGCTGCGCGCCCACCGCACCGTGCCGCGCGCCGAGGTGCCCGCGCGGGTCCTGGCCCTGCTCGCCGAGGCGGGGGTGCCCGAACCGCGGCTGCGGGCCCGGCAGTTCCCGCACCAGCTGTCCGGCGGGCTGCGCCAGCGCGCCCTGATCGCCTCCGCGCTCGCCGCCGACCCGGCGCTGCTGATCGCCGACGAGCCCACCACCGCCCTGGACGTCACCGTCCAGGCGCAGATCCTGGAACTGCTCGCCGAGCGGCGCCGGGCCGGCCGGGCGCTGCTGCTGATCAGCCACGACCTGGCGGTGGTGGCGCGGGTCGCCGACCGGGTGCTGGTGATGAAGGACGGCGAGGTGGTCGAACAGGGCCCCACCGCCGAGGTGCTGGCCGAGCCCCGGCACCCGTACACCCGGCAGCTGCTGGCGGCCGTGCCCCGGCCGGGGGCGCGCGGCACCCGGCTGTCCGGGCCGCGGGCGGGCGCCGAACTGCCCCGGCCGCGCACCGGGGAGCGGGTGGTGCTGCGCGCCGAGGGCCTCGGCAAGTCCTTCGCCGTCCCGGGGCACGCCCCGGTGGCCGCCGTCCGGGACGTCTCGCTGACCCTGCGGGAGGGCCGCACGCTCGGCATCGTCGGCGAGTCCGGCTCCGGCAAGAGCACCACCGGGCGCCTGCTGCTGGGCCTGGCCGCGCCGGACACCGGGAGCGTCGAGGTGGACGGGCAGTCCTGGCAGGGCCTGCGCGGCGCCCGGCGGCGCGCCCTGCACCGGCGGATCCAGGTCGTCCACCAGGACCCGCTCAGCAGCTTCGACCCGCGCTACCCCGTCGCCCGGATCATCGCCGAGCCGCTGGCCGCCACCGGGGTGCCCCGGCGGGCCCGGGCCGGCCGGGTCGCCGAGCTGATGGCCCAGGTCGGGCTGGGCCCGGAACTGCTGCACCGCCGTCCGCGCGAACTGTCCGGCGGGCAGCGCCAACGGGTCGCGATCGCCCGGGCGCTGGCACCGCGCCCGCGGATCGTCGTGCTCGACGAGCCGGTGGCGGCGCTGGACGTCTCCGTCCAGGCCCAGGTCCTCGACCTGCTGGCCGAGCTGCGGGCCGAACTCGGCGTGGCCTACGTGTTCGTCTCGCACGACCTCGGCGTGGTGCGCCACGTCGCCGACGAGGTGCTGGTGATGAAGGACGGCGAGGTCGTCGAGTCCGGGGACGTCGCCGAGGTCCTGACCGCGCCGCGCCACCCCTACACCCGCCAACTGCTGGACGCCGTCCCCCACCTGGACGGCCCGAACCCCGGGAAGGCCCGATGAGCACCGAACGCGAGCTCCACCTCAACCTGCACATGGTCGGCGGCGCCATGGGCGTGCACCCCGCCGCCTGGCGCGAACCCGGCTCCGACCCGTACGGCTTCGCCCGGGTGGAGACCTGGGTGGACGCCGCCCGGACCGCCGAACGCGGGCTGATGGACGCGGTCTTCCTCTCCGACACCCCCGGGGTCTTCGCCGACATCCAGACCAGCCCGCACGGCGCGTACTACCACGAGCCGACGCTGATCCTCACCGCGATCGCCGCCGCCACCTCCCGGATCGGACTGATCGCCACCGCCTCCACCACCTCCAACGAGCCCTACAACATCGCCCGCCGGTTCAAGTCGCTGGACGTGCTCAGCGGCGGGCGGGCCGGCTGGAACGCCGTCACCACCTACATCCCCCAGGTGGCGGCCAACTTCGGCGGCAGCGGCCTGGCCCCGCGCACCGACCGGTACGCGCGCGCCGAAGAGTTCGTGGACATCGTCAAGGCGCTGTGGCGCAGCTGGGAGCCGGAGGCACTGGTCGCGGACGTGCGCACCGGGCGGTTCACCGACCCGGGGCGGCTGCGGCCGATCTCCCACCAGGGCGAGCACTTCAGCGTCCGCGGGCCGCTGCCGCTGCCGCCCTCCGCCCAGGGCCACCCGCTGGTGGTGCAGGCGGGCGCCTCCGAGCCGGGGCGCGAACTGGCCGGGCGGACGGCCGACGTGGTGTTCTCCGGGGCCAAGACCCCGGACGTCGCGCACGCCTACGCCGCCGACGTCCGGGCCCGGGCCGAACGGCACGGCCGCGACCCCCGGTCGGTCAAGATCCTGCCCGGGCTGATGACCACCGTCGCCGACAGCCGGCGCGAGGCGCTGGCCCGGCTGCGCCGGCTGGACGAGCTGGCCGGCCACGCCCCCTGGCGCGGGGCGCACATCGAGGCGATCGGCACGCCCGAGCAGGTCGCCGACGTCGCCGAGGAGTGGTTCGTCTCGGGCGCCGCGGACGGCTTCACCCTGATGCCGGACGTCTTCGCCGACGGACTGCCGGCCTTCGTCGACCTGGTGGTGCCGATCCTGCAGAAGCGCGGCGTCTACCGCTCGTCCTACCGGGGCAGCACGCTGCGCGAGCACTACGGACTGCCGCACCCGTACCCGACCCCCGCCCCGGCCGGCGTGTGACCACCGCCGCCCGGACCCGGTCCACCCGCCCCCGGCGCACCGGGGGCCGACTCCTGAGGAAACAGGCATGACCGCGTTCTCCGTCCTCGACCAGGGCCCCCGACGGGCCGGCACCGGCACCTCCGAGCTGCTCGACGAGGCCGTCCGACTCGCCCGGCACGTCGAGGCGTTGGGTTTCAGCCGGTACTGGGTCGCCGAGCACCACGCCGAGGCAGCGGTGGGCATCTCGGCGCCCGAGATCGTCATCGCCCACCTGGCCGCCCGCACCACCCGGCTGCGGATCGGCGCCGGCGGGATGCTGCTGCCCAACCACTCGCCGCTGCACGTCGCCGAGCAGTTCCGCACCCTGGAGGCGCTGCACCCGGGCCGGATCGACCTCGGCATCGGCCGCTCCACCGGCACCGGGCACGGGCCGACCGCCGCCCTGCTGCAGCGCTCCTCGCTCGCCCCGGACGTCTTCAACGGCCAGCTGGCGCAGCTGCTGGCCTTCGGCGGGCACACCGCCCTGCCGGACGGGCACGAGCTCGCCGCCGTCCGGGCCGTGCCGACCGACGCGCCGCTGCCCGAGGTGTTCCTGCTCGGCGGCAGCCCCGCCTCGGCGGGCACCGCGGCCCGGCTGGGCCTGGGCTACGCGTACCTGGCGGCCTACCAGGACCCCGCCAACGCCTTCACCGCGCTGCGCCGCTACCGGGAGCAGTTCCGCCCGGCCCGCGAGGGCGCGCGGCCGTGGGCCGTCCTGACCCTGACCGTGGTGGTGGGCCGGGACGACCGGCACGCCGAGGAGCTGGCCGCCCCGTGGCGGCTCGCGCTGGCCCAGCACGCGGTGGGCCGCTCCGCGCCGCTGCTGTCCGTCGAGGAGGCCCTGGGCCACCGGCCGTCCCCGGCCGAGCAGGCCGCGCAGCGCACCCGGCCGCTGAACGACCTGCGCTCGGAGGTGGTCGGCGGGCCGGACACGGTGGCGGCGAAGTTGAAGGCCTTCGTGGCCGAGTCGGGCGCGGACGAGGTGATGGTGGTGGCGAACACCTACGACCCGGCGGACCGCCGGGAGTCCTACACCCGGCTGGCCGAGCTCGCGGGCCTGGCCTCCTGAGCTCCTGACCGCCGGACGTGCCGCAGGGGTGGGACACCGGCCGGTGTCCCACCCCTGCGGCGTGTGGGGGCTGGGGGGTGGGGCTGCGGGGCGGGGGTTCAGAGCCGTACGGGCAGCTCCCGCAGGGCCGGGAGCACCTCGGCGGCGAAGGTGCGCAGCGCGGCGAAGGCCGTGTCGGCGGGCAGGGTGCCGTACTCGAAGGCGGCGTTGACCCGGGTGACGCCGGCGGCGGCGAGTTCGGCGATCTGCTCGACGATCTGCTCGGGCGAGCCGGCCAGCAGCCGCTGGTAGGCGAGTTCCTCGTCGGCCGGGTCGACGGCGGCCGGGACCGGTGGCCGGCCCCCGGTCGGGTAGGCGCCCTCGGCCAGGGCGCGGGAGGTCTGGATCTGCCGGGCGACCTCGCGGGCCGCGGCCCGGCGCCCGGCCGGGTCGGTGCCGACGTGGACGAAGCGGTTGACGGCGTACTCCAGGCCCTCCGCCGCGACCCCCTCCTCGGCCGCCAGGGTGGCCACCGTCCGCCACTGGGCGGCGAGTTCGGCCGGGGTCGACAGGGCGAGGCCGAGCAGGTGGAAGCCGCGCCGGACGGCGAAGCGGGTGGACTCGGGCGAGACCGCGGCGGCCCACACCGGCGGGTGCGGGGCCTGGTGGGAGGGCGGCAGGACGGTCACCGGGGCGTCGATCCGGTGGAACTCGCCCTTGTGGGTGACCTCGGTCTCGGTGAGCAGCCGCAGCACCAGGTCGGCGGACTCCTCGAAGGCGGCCCGGCTCCGGTCGAGGTCGCGGCCGAAGCCGAGGAACTCGTGCGGCTGGTAGCCGCGGCCGATGCCGAGGTCCAGGCGGCCGCCGGACAGCTGGTCCAGGGTGTTGACGTCGGCGACCAGGCGGACCGGGTCCCACAGCGGCAGCACCAGGATGCCGGTGCCGATCCGCAGGTCGGGGGCGAGCGCGGCGGCCTGGCCGAGCAGCAGCAGCGGGGAGGAGCTGAGGCTGTAGCCGGAGAAGTGGTGCTCGGTGATCCAGATGCCGGAGAAGCCCCGGTCGTTGGCCCATTCGACCTGCCGGGCGAAGTCCAGGTACTTCTGCCGGGCGGACGACCGGTCGACCGACGGGGAGATGCTGAGGTAGGTGATTCCGACGCGCATGACCGGGGTTCGCTCCTCTGGAAGGTTCGGCGGGCTTGGTCGTTCGGTGGGGGGTGGACGGGCTCGGTGCCTCAGGCGGCGGGCAGGACGGACTCGGCCAGCAGGTGGTCGAGGTGGGCGGTCAGTTCGACCGGCGTGGGGTGGTCGAAGGCGACCACCGGGGGGAGCGCGAGCCCGGTCGCGGCGACGAGCCGGTTGCGCAGGTCCAGGACGGTGAAGGAGGAGAAGCCGAGGTCCTGGAAGCGCTCCCGCTCGCCGATCCGGGCCGGGTCGGCGTAGCCGAGGGCCTCGGCGGCCTGTTCCCTGACCAGAGCGAGCAGCAGGGCGGTGCGGTGCCCGGGCCCGGCGTCCGCCCAGCGCCGCAGCAGGGCGGCCGGGTCCTCGGCGGGCTCCCGTTCCGCGGTGGTGGCCCCGGGCAGCGGCGCGGGTTCGCGGCCGGCGCCGGAGGGGCCGGGGGTGGCCAGCCAGTGGACCGTCGGGGCGAAGGGGTGGCCGGGCACGGTGTCGGGGTCGGCGGCGGGCGCCGGCCCGCTCGGCCCGCCGACCGGCAGCCCGTGCACCTCGGCCCCGGCCAGCGCGGCGGCGAGCGCCCTCGACGGGGGCCGTTCGCGCAGCTGCACGGGCAGTTGGACGGCCTCCGGGTGGATCGCGGCGGTCAGCGCGGCGAGCGTGCTGTGCGGGCCGAGTTCCAGGTAGGCGGTGACGCCGTACCGCTCGCGCAGGGTGCGCACGCCCTGCTCGAAGCGGACGGTGGCGCGGATCTGCTCGGTCCAGTAGCGGGGGCTCGCGATCCGCTCGGGGTCGGCGGTCTCGCCGGTGAGGTTGCTGATCACCGGCAGGCTCGGGGCGCGGTAGCCGATCCGCCGCGCCTCGGCGTGGAAGCGTTCCAGCACCGGGTCCAGCTGGGCGGAGTGGAAGGCGTGCGAGACCCGCAGCCGGCGGGTGCGCAGGCCGAGGCCGGTGAGCTCGCGGTCGAGCCGGGCGATCGCGTCGGCGTCGCCGGAGACCACCGTGGAGGCCGGTCCGTTGACGGCGGCCAGGCCGAGCGCCTGCCCGTACGGTGCGAGCAGTGCGGTGAGCCGCTCCTCGGGGGCCTGGACGGAGAGCATCGCGCCCGCGCCGGCGGGCAGTTCGTCCATCAGCCGGGCCCGGGCGGCGACCAGCGCGGCCGCCGACTCCAGGTCGAACACCCCGGCCAGGTGGGCGGCGGACAGTTCGCCGATCGAGTGGCCGAGCACCGCGACCGGTGGGGGCAGCCGGGTGCCCAGCAGTCGGGCCAGCGCGGTCTGGTGGGCGAACAGGGCCGGCTGGGTGTACCGGGTGCGGTCCAGCAGTGCGGAGGCGGCGGAGCCCGGTTCAGCGAACATCACGTCCCGCAGCGGGCGGTCCAGGTGGGGGTCGAGGGCGTCGCACACCTCGTCCAGCGCCTTGGCGAACTCCTGGTGCTCGGCGTGGAGTTCACGCCCCATGCCGGGCTGCTGGGAGCCCTGGCCGGTGAAGGTCCAGGCGGCCCTGGGGGCGGCGACGGCGGTGCCGCGCACCAGGGCGGGGTGGGTGCCGCCGGCCGCCAGGGCGCGCAGGGCCGGGGCGATCTCCGCCGGGCGGTCGGTCAGCACGGCGGCCCGGTGCGGGAACCGCGCCCGGCCGTGGCCAAGCCAGTGGGCGGTGTCCCGGGCACGGTCCGCGGCGCCGTTCCCGATACCGTCCGTGGCGCCGGCCTCGGCGTGCGCGGCCAGCGCCAGCGCGTGGTCGCGCAGCGCCTCGGGGGTGCGGGCGGTGAGCAGCCAGGGCCGGTCGGCGGGGCCGGCGCCGGGCTCGGGACCGGGTTCGGCGGCCGGCGGCTCGGGGGCCTCCTCCAGGATCAGGTGGGCGTTGGTGCCGCTGATCCCGAAGGAGGACACGGCGGCCCGGCGCGGGCGCTCCCCGCGCGGCCAGGGCGCGGCCTCGGCGAGCAGTTCGACGGCGCCTTCCGACCAGTCGACGTGCGGGGTGGGCGTGTCCAGGTGGAGGCTGGCGGGCAGGGTGTCGTGCCGCAGGGAGAGGATCAGCTTGATCACCCCGGCGGCTCCGGCGGCGGCCTGGGTGTGACCGATGTTGGACTTCAACGAGCCGAGCCGCAGCGGGCGTTCACGCTCGGCGCGGCCGTACACCGCGAGCAGGGCACGGGCCTCGATCGGGTCGCCGAGCGTGGTGCCGGTGCCGTGCGCCTCGACCGCGTCGACCTGGTCGGGGGTGAGCCGGGCGTCGGCCAGCGCCTCCCGGACGACGGCCTCCTGGGCCGGCCCGCTGGGGGCGGTGAGCCCGTTGCTGGGGCCGTCCTGGTTGACGGCCGAACCGCGCAGCACGGCCAGCACCCGGTGGCCGTTGGCACGGGCGTCGGACAGGCGCTCCAGGAGCAGCAGGCCGACGCCCTCGGCGAGCCCGGTGCCGTCGGCGCCCGCCGCGAAGGCCTTGCACCGCCCGTCCGGGGCCAGCCCGCGCTGGCGGCTGAACTCCAGGAACACCCTCGGGTGGGCCAGCACGCAGGCCCCGCCGGCCAGGGCGAGGTCGCTCTCGCGCGAGCGCAGCGAGCGGGCCGCCAGGTGCAGCGCCACCAGCGAGGAGGAGCAGGCGGTGTCGACGGTCAGGGCCGGTCCGTGCAGGCCGAAGTGGTAGGCGAGCCGGCCGGAGGCGACGGACCCGGCGTTGCCGGTCATGAAGTGGCCGTCGAGTTCGCCGGCCACCTCGTGCGGGCGCGGGGCGTAGTCCTGGCCGATCATGCCGACGTACACGCCGGTCCGGCTGCCGCGCAGGGCGGCCGGGTCGAGGGCGGCGGACTCGAAGGTCCGCCAGGCGGTCTCCAGCAGCAGCCGCTGCTGGGGGTCCATGGCGAGCGCCTCGCGCGGGCCGAGGCCGAAGAAGGCGGCGTCGAACTCGCCGGCGCCGTCCAGGAAGCCGCCCTGGCGGGCGTAGGAGGTGCCGGGGGTGGCCGGGTCCTCGTCGAACAGCGCGTCGAGGTCCCAGCCGCGGTCGGCGGGGAAGTCGCCGATGGCGTCCCGGCGTTCGGCGAGCAGCCGCCACAGGTCCTCGGGGGTGCGCACGCCGCCGGGCAGCCGGCAGGCCATGCCGACGATCGCGACCGGCTCGTGCGCGCGCTCCTCCAGGGCCTCGATCCGGCGCCTGGCCTGGCGCAGGTCGGCGGTCGCGCGGCGCAGGTAGTCGCGCAGCCGTTCCTCGGTGCCGCCGGGGGTGGCGGTGGGGGCGCCGCCGGAGGTGGCGGCGGGTTCGGTCGTCCCGGGCATCTCAGACCTCCGTTCCGGGATGGTTGAGTTCGTCGTCGAGCGCGGCGAACAGTTCCTCGTCGCTGGCCGTCGCGAGGTCCTCGGCGCGCTCGCCCTCGCCGTCGCCTTCGGCCGGGGTGTCGTCCAGGCGCCAGAGCAGCTCGCGCAGCCTCCGGCCGACCGCTCCCCGGACGCCGTCCGCGGCGGCCAGCGCGGGCAGCAGGGACTCCAGCCGGTCGAGCTCGCGCAGGAACGGGTCCGGCGCGGCCTCGTCCTCGGGGGCCAGGGCCCGGTGCAGGTGGGCGGCCAGCGCCGACGGGGTCGGATGGTCGAACACCGTGGTCGGGGCCAGCCGCAGGCCGGTGGCCGCCCCCAGGCGGTTGCGCAGTTCGACGGCGGTGAGCGAGTCGAAGCCGATCTCCTTGAAGGCCTGGTCGGCGGCGACGGTTCCGGCAGCGACAGTTCCGGCCCCGCCGTGGCCCAGGACGGCGGCGGCCTGGCCGAGCACCAGGTCGAGCAGGGCCTCGGCCCGCCCGGCCGGGTCCAGGCCGGCGAGCCGGTCCGACAGCGGGGCCGGGCCTCCGGCGGCGGGCGCGCCGGCGGCGCTGCGCCGGGCGGGGGCGCCCGCCAGCGAGCGCAGCAGCGCGGGTACGGTCCCGGCGGCCCGGCCCGCCCGCAGGTCGAAGCGGGTGGTGACGACGGCCGCCCGGCCGGTGGCGCGGGCCGCGTCCAGCAGGGCGAGGCCCTCCCGGTCGGTGAGCGGCACCAGGCCGCCCCGGGCCAGTCGGGCCCGGTCGCCGTCGGTGAGCTGTCCGGTCAGTCCGCTGGCCCGCTGCCACAGGCCCCAGGCGAGCGAGGTCGCGGGCAGGCCCTCGGCGGCGCGGCGGTGCGCGAGGCCGTCCAGGTAGGCGTTGGCCGCCGCGTAGTTGGCCTGTCCGCCGCCCCCGAGCACCCCGGAGACGGAGGAGAACAGCACCAGGTCGGCGAGGTCGGCGTGCCGGGTCAGCTCGTCCAGGTGGCGGGCGGCCCGGGCCTTGGGGGCGAGCACCGCCTCCAGCGCGGCCGGGTCGAGGGCCTCCAGGACGCCGTCCGCGAGGGCGCCGGCGGCGTGCACCACCAGCGTCAGCGGGTGCTCGGCGGGGACGGAGTCGAGCAGCGCGGCCAGCGCCGCCCGGTCGGCGACGTCCACCGCGGCGACGGTCACCTCGGCGCCCAGTGCGGCGAGTTCGGCGGCCAGCTCGGCGGCGCCCGCCGCCTCGGGGCCGCGCCGGCCCGCCAGCAGCAGGTGCCGGGCGCCGTGCTCGGTCACCAGGTGCCGGGCCGTCAGCGCGCCGAGGGTGCCGGTGCCGCCGGTGACCAGCACGGTGCCGGCCGGGTCGAGCGGCGCGGGGACGGTCACCACGACCTTGCCGGTGTGCCGGGCCTGGCCGAGGTGGCGCAGCGCCTCCCCGGCCCGGGCGACCGGCCAGGCGGTGATCGGCGGCAGGGTCAGCACCCCGCGCTCGAACAGCGCCAGCAGCTCGGTCAGCAGCTCGCCGATCCGCTGCGGACCGGCCTCCAGCAGGTCGAAGGAGCGGTAGCGCACGCCCGGGTACTGCTCGGCGATCCGGTCGGCGTCGCGCAGGTCGGCCTTGCCCATCTCGACGAAGCGGCCGCCGCGCGGCAGCAGCCGCAGCGAGGCGTCGACGAAGTCCCCGGTGAAGGAGTTCAGCACCACGTCCACCCCGGCGCCGTCCGTCCCGGCGAGGAAGAGCCCCTCGAAGTCGAGGGTGCGGGAGGAGGCGGTGCGGGCCGGGTCGACGCCCAGCGCCGCCAGGGTGTCCCACTTGCCGGGCCCGGCCGTCCCGTACACCTCGGCGCCCAGGTGGGCGGCGAGCTGGACGGCGGCGATGCCGACGCCGCCGGCCGCCGAGTGCACCAGCAGCCGCTCGCCCGCGCGGAGCCCGGCCAGGTCGACCAGGGCGTAGTGGGCGGTCAGGTAGGCGGCGGGGACGGCGGCGGCCTGGGCGAAGCTCCAGCCGGCCGGGACGCGGGCCAGCAGCCGGTGGTCGGTGACCGCGACCGGGCCGATGCCCCCGGACACCAGGCCGGTGACCCGGTCGCCGGGCGCCAGGCCGGTCACGCCCGGGCCGACCTCGGTGACCACGCCGGCCGCCTCGGTGCCGAGCAGGGCGCGGTCCGGGTAGACGCCGAGGGTGATCAGCACGTCCCGGAAGTTCAGTCCGGCGGCCCGCACGGCGATCCGCACCTCGCCGGGGGCGAGCAGGCGGGCGGCGTCCGGGGCGGGGAGCAGGGCCAGCGCGTCCAGGGTGTCCCCGGTGGGGGCGAGCCGCCAGGGGCCGTCCCCGGGGGCGGTGAGCTCGGGCCGGGCGGGCAGCGGGACGACCGCCGGGGCGAGCAGCGCGCCCCGGCGCAGGGCGAGTTGGGGCTCGTCCCGGGCGAGGGCGGTGCCCAGCGCCGCCCGGGAGTCGGGGTGCCCGTCGGTGTCCAGCAGGCGGAACCGGCCGGGGTGCTCGGTCTGGGCGCTGCGCAGCAGGCCCCAGAGGGCGGCCGCGACCGGCCGGACCGGGCGGTCGGCGGGGCCGGTGTGCTGGGCGTCGCGGGTCAGCACGGCGAGCCGGGTGTCGGCCAGGTGGTCCTGGGCGAGCCAGCGCTGGACGAAGCCGAGCAGGGCGGCGGTGGCGGCGGCGGGGTCCTGGTCCTGGTCCTGGTTCGGGTTCGGGGCCGTCGGCTCGGGGAGGGTGAGCGGGAGGACGGCGAGGGCGGGCGGGTCGGTGGTGAACAGGCTTGCGGGGTCGGGGAGTTCTGCGGGGTCGGTGGGGTCGGTGGGGTCGGCGGAGAGGTGGTGCTCGGGCAGTTCGACCACCGCCCGGTCGGCGGGGACGGCCGCCGACGGGGGCACGGGCGTCCAGTCCAGGTGGTACAGGCCGTCGGCCCGCCCGACCGGCCGGGCGGCGGCCAGGGCGCCCGGGGCGAGCGGGCGCAGGGCGATCCGCTCGGCGGTGAGCACCGGCCCGCCGAGCGGGTCGGTGGCGGTCAGCGCGACCGAGTCGGCGCCGTGCCGGGTCAGCCGGACCCGCAGGGTGGTGGCGGCCGTGGCGGCGAGGGTGACGCCGGTCCAGGCGAAGGGGAGTGCCGTTCCCCGGTCGGCGTCCTCGGGGTCGCTCTCCTCGCGAGTGCCGTCCGCGGGGGCGGTGAGGCCGGCGGCGAGCGGGTGCAGGGCGGCGTCCAGCAGGGCGGGGTGGATGCCGTAGCGGGCGGCGTCCGGGTGCGCGGGCTCGGGGAGTTCGACAGTCGCGTAGACGGCGTCACCGGCGCGCCACAGGGCGCGGACGCCCTGGAAGGCCGGGCCGTAGTCGTAGCCGCGGTCGGCGAGGCCGGGGTAGAGGTCGGCCGGGTCCACGGGGGTGGCGCCGGGCGGGGGCCAGGCCGCGGGCCGGTCCTCGGGCCGGTCCTCGGGGGCGGCGGCGGACGGGTGGTCCGGGAGGAGCAGGGCGGTGGCGTGCCTGGTCCACGGCTCCTGCGGGCCGGCGGCCGCCGGGCGGGAGTGGACGGCGAGCGCACGGGCGCCGTCGGTGTCCGGCGGTTGGACGGTGGTCTGCAGGTGCACGGCGCCGTCGTCGAGCAACAGCGGTGCCTCCAGGGTCAGTTCGGCCAGGGCCGGGACGGCGGCGCGGTGGCCGGCGTGCAGGGCGAGTTCGACCAGCGCGGTCGCGGGCAGCAGTGGGGTGCCGGTGACGGCGTGGTCGAGCAGCCAGGCGTGGGTGCCGGTGGAGATCCGGCTGGTGTAGAGCGCGGTGCCGTCCGGCAGGTCGGTGGTGGCGCCCAGCAGTGGGTGGTCGGCGCTCTGGAGGCCGAGGTGGCCCGGGTCGCTGATGTCCGGGGCGGGGTCGAGCCAGTAGTGCTCGTGCTGGAAGGGGTAGGTGGGGAGGCCGGGCGGGGTGGTGGGGGTGGTGAGGGGCCAGGTGAGGCGGTGGCCGTGGAGTTCGACGGCGGCCAGGGCCTGGAGCAGCGGTTGGTCGTCCTCGCGGTTGCGGCGCAGGGTGCCGGTGACCAGGATGTCCGGGGCGTCCGGGTGTTCGGCCAGGGTTTCCTGGATGCCGACGGTCAGCACCGGGTGGGCGCTGGCCTCCACGAAGGTGGTGAAGCCGTCCTCGGCCAGGGCGCGGACGGTGTCCTCGAAGCGGACCCGGCTGCGCAGGTTGCGGAACCAGTACCCGGCGTCCAGCTCCGCAGTGTCCAGCGGCCCGGCCGTGACGGTCGAGTAGAACGGGATCTCCGACGGCTGGGGGCTGATGTGTGCCAGCAGGTCGAGGAGTTCGGTGCGCAGGGGATCGACCTGGGAGGAGTGCGAGGCGTAGTCCACCGGGACCCGCCGCACCCGTACGTCCTGCTCCTCGCCCCAGGTCACCAGCTCGCCGATCGCCGTCGCGGTCCCGGAAACCACCGTCGAGGAAGGCCCGTTGACCGCCGCGACCTCCAACGCACCGTCCCAGCGGGCGATCAGCGCCTCCACCTCCGCCACCGGCAGCGGCACCGACGCCATCCCGCCGTCACCCGCCACCACCCGAATCGCCTTACTGCGCAGGGCCACCACGGCCGCAGCGTCCTCCAGACTCAACGCCCCGGAGACCGCAGCCGCCGCGATCTCGCCCTGCGAGTGCCCCACCACCGCGTCCACCGGCAACCCGTACGAGCGCCACAGCCCCGCCAGCGACACCATCACCGCCCACAGCACCGGCTGCACCACGTCCACCCGCTCCAACAGGACCGGATCCCGCAGCGCCTGCCCCAACTCCCACTCCACATAGGGCTCCAGGGCCCGGCCGGCGTCGGCCAGCAATGCGGCGAACACCGGAGACGACTCGGCCAGCGCCACCCCCATTCCCACCCACTGCGAACCCTGCCCCGGGAACACCAGCACCACTCGACCCGGCGAGGACGCCACCCGACCCGACACCACCGCCGGATGGTCGGTCAGCGCACGGAGTGCGGCCACCACCTCGGCGCGCTCGCCCGAGGCGACGGCGGCGCCGTACCCGTGCCGGGCGACGCGGGTCAGTGTCCAGGCCGCGACCTCGGACAGGCCGACCCGGGCACCCGGGCCCTCCAGCCAGTCCGCCAGCCGCTCGGCCGCCGCACCCAACGCCGCCTCCGAGCGCGCCGAGAGCAGCACCGGGGCGACCGCAGGAACCGGCTCCACCTGAGGCCCGGTGGCGGCCGGGGCCTCCTCCAGGATCACGTGCGCGTTGGTGCCGCTCATCCCGAAGGCCGAGACCCCCGCCCGACGCGGCCGCTCGCCCGGCGCCCAGTCCACCGGCGCGCGCAGCAGCTCGACCGCACCGCTCCCCCATTCGACGGCGCCGGTCGGCTCGTCGATGTGCAGGGTGCTCGGCAGCACCCCGTGCCGCAGTGCCTGCACCATCTTGATCACGCCCGCCACCCCGGCCGCCGCCTGGGCGTGCCCGATGTTGGACTTCACCGACCCCAGCCACAAGGGCCGCTCGGCGGGCCGGTCCTGACCGTAGGTGGCCAGCAGCGCCTGCGCCTCGATCGGATCCCCGAGCCGCGTCCCCGTGCCGTGCGCCTCCACCGCGTCCACATCCGCGACGCCCAGCCCGGCCGCCGCCAGCGCCGCCCGGATCACCCGCTCCTGCGAAGGCCCGTGCGGGGCGGTCAGGCCGTTCGAGGCACCGTCCTGGTTGACGGCGGTGCCGCGCACCACCGCCAGCACCGGGTGGCCGTTCGCCCGGGCGTCGGAGAGCCGTTCGACCAGCAGCAGCCCGACGCCCTCGGAGAAGCCGGTGCCGTCGGCAGCGGCCGCGAAGGCCCGGCAGCGGCCGTCCGGCGAGAGGCCGCGCTGGCGGCTGAACTCGATCAGGGTGTCCGGGGTGGACATCACGGTGGCGCCGCCGACCAGGGCGAGGCTGCACTCGCCGGAGCGCAGCGCCTGGCCCGCGAGGTGCAGGGCGACCAGGGAGGAGGAGCACGCGGTGTCCACCGTCACCGCCGGACCCTCGAAGCCGTAGGTGTACGCGATCCGCCCCGAGGCCACGCTGCCCGCGCTGCCGGTGCCGAGGTAGCCCTCCGCCTCGGGGGCGGAGCCGCGCACCCGGCCGCCGTACTCGGTGTAGATCAGGCCGGTGAAGACGCCGACCGGGGTCCCGCGCAGCGCGGCCGGGTCCAGGCCGGCGCTCTCCAGCGCCTCCCAGGAGGTTTCCAGCAGCAGCCGCTGTTGCGGGTCCATCGCGACGGCCTCGCGCGGGTTGATGCCGAAGAACGCCGGGTCGAAGTCGGCCGCGCCGGTCAGGAAGCCGCCGTGCCGGGTGTAGGAGGTGCCGGTGCGCTCCGGGTCCGGGTCGTACAGCGCGTCCAGGTCCCAGCCCCGGTCGGCCGGGAACTCCGAGACCGTCTCCCGGCCCTCGGCGACCAGCCGCCACAGCTCCTCCGGCGAGCCCACCCCGCCCGGGTAGCGGCACGCCATCCCGATGATCGCGAGCGGTTCGTCGGCAGCGGCCCGGGTACGGGCGGGCGCGGTGGCCGGTGCGCTGCCGCTGCGGCGCAGCAGGTCGCCGAGGTGCTCGGCGAGGGCGCGCGGGCTGGGGTGGTTGAACACCAGGGTCGGCGGCAGCTTGAGTCCGGTGGCGGCGGCGATCCGGTCACGCAGTTGGACGGCCGTGAGGGACTCGAAGCCGAGGTCGCGGAAGGCCCGGTCGGGGTCGAGTTCGGCGGGGGTGGCGTAGCCGAGGACGGCGGCGACCTCGCCGCGCACCAGCTCGCGCAGCTGCCGCTCCAGCTCGGCGCCGGACAGTCGGCGGAGGCGCTCGACGGCACTGCCCTCCCCCGCCGTGCGCCCGGCGGCCCGGCGGGCCGGGGTGCGGGTGGGCCGGGCCGGGCCCCGGGGGGCGGGGGCGGTCAGCCGGTCGACGGCGACCGGGCGCAGCACCAGGGTGTCGACGGTGAGGACGGGGGCGCCCTCGGGGTCGACGGCCCGGAGGCGGAGGGTGTCCTGGTCCAGGCGGTCCAGCCGCACCCGCAGCGCGGTGGCGCCGACCGCGTGCAGGCCGAGGCCGTTCCAGGCGAACGGCAGCCGCAGTTCGGCGGGGCGGTCCGGGCCGTCGGCCGCCGCCTCGGCCTGGAGGGCGGCGTCCAGCAGGGCGGGGTGGATGCCGTAGCGGGCGGCGTCGGGGTGCGCGGGCTCGGGGAGTTCGACGGTCGCGTAGAGCACGTCGCCGTGCTGCCAGGCGGCGCGCAGGCCCTGGTAGGTCGGGCCGTAGCCGACCTCGGCGGCGGCGAACCGCGCTGCGGCGGTGGCGAGTTCGAGGGGGACGGCCTCGGCCGGGGGCCAGTCGGCGGGGAAGTCCTCGGTGGGGAAGTCCTCGATGGGGGTGGCCGGTTCGGCCGGCTCGGCGGCCAGGGTGCCGGTCGCGTGGTGGGTCCAGTCGCCCGCGCCGCCGTGCTCGGGGCGGGAGTAGACGTCGAAGGTCCGACGGCCGTCCCGGTCGGCGGCCGGGACGAGGACCTGGAGGTCGAGCACCGCCCCGCCGAGGGTCAGCGGCGCCAGCAGGACGAGTTCGTCCACGCCGGAGGAGCCTGCCGACTCGGCGGCGGCCAGGGCGAGTTCGGCGAAGCCCGTCCCCGGGAACAGGACCGTCCCGGCGACGGTGTGCTCGGCCGACCAGGGGTGGCTGCGCGGGGAGAGGCGGCCGGTGAGGACCAGCCCGCCGTCGTCGGCGCGTTCGACACTCGCGCCGAGCAGGGGGTGGGCGGACGCGTCCGGGCCGCCCGCGTGAGTGGGGGCGTCGAGCCAGTGGCGACGGTGCTGGAAGGGGTAGGTGGGGAGGCCGGGTGGGGTGGTGGGGGTGGTGAGGGGCCAGTCGAGGCGGTGGCCGTGGAGTTCGACGGCGGCCAGGGCCTGGAGCAGCGGTTGGTCGTCCTCGCGGTTGCGGCGCAGGCTGCCGGTGACCAGGGTGTCCGGGGCGTCCGGGTGTTCGGCCAGGGTTTCCTGGATGCCGACGGTCAGCACCGGGTGGGCGCTGGCCTCCACGAAGGTGGTGAAGCCGTCCTCGGCCAGGGCGCGGACGGTGTCCTCGAAGCGGACCCGGCTGCGCAGGTTGCGGAACCAGTACCCGGCGTCAAGGGCGCTGGTGTCCAACAGGGTTCCCGTGACGGTGGAGTAGAACGGAATGTCGGCGGGCTGGGGGTTGATGTGTGCCAGCAGGTCGAGGAGTTCGGCCTCAAGGGGTTCGACCTGGGCGGAGTGCGAGGCGTAGTCCACCGGGACGCGCCGTACCCGCACCTCCTGCTGCTCACCCCAGGTCACGAGCTCGCCGATCGCCGTCGCGGTCCCGGAAACCACCGTCGAGGAAGGGCCGTTGACCGCCGCGACCTCCAACGCACCGTCCCAGCGGGCGATCAGCGCCTCCACCTCCGCCACCGGCAGCGGCACCGACGCCATCCCGCCGTCACCCGCCACCACCCGAATCGCCTTGCTGCGCAGGGCCACCACGGCCGCAGCGTCCTCCAGGCTCAACGCCCCCGACACCGCCGCCGCCGCGATCTCGCCCTGCGAATGACCCACCACCGCGTCCACCGGCAACCCGTACGAACGCCACAGCCCCGCCAGCGACACCATCACCGCCCACAGCACCGGCTGCACCACGTCCACCCGCTCCAACAGGACCGGATCCCGCAACGCCTCCGCCAACTCCCAATCCACATAAGGAGCCAGCGCCCGACCCGCATCCGCCAGCAACGCGGCGAACACCGGAGAGGACCCGGCCAGCGCCACCCCCATCCCCACCCACTGCGAACCCTGCCCCGGGAACACCAGCGCCACCCGACCCGGCGAGGACGCCACCCGACCCGACACCACCGCCGGGTGTGCCGACCGCCCGGCCAACGCCCGCAGTCCGCCGATCAGTTCAGCCCGGTCCGGCGAGGCCACGGCGGCCCCGAACCGGTGCCGGGCACTGCGGGTGAGTGTCCAGGCCGCGACCTCCGCGAGCCCGGCCTGCGCGCCCTCGCCGTGCTCCAGCCAGTCCGCGAGCCGCTCGGCCGCCGCGCCCAACGCCGTCTCCGAGCGCGCCGAGAGCAGCACCGGGGCGACCGTAGGAACCGGCTCCGCCTGAAGCCCGGTGGCGGCCGGGGCCTCCTCCAGGATCACGTGCGCGTTGGTGCCGCTGATCCCGAAGGCGGAGACCCCCGCCCGGCGCGGCCGCTCGCCCGGCGCCCAGTCCACCGGCGAGCGCAGCAGCTCCACCCCGCCGACGGACCAGTCCACCTCCCCGGTCGGCTCGTCGACGTGCAGGGTGGCGGGCAGCACGCCGTGCCGCAGCGCCTGCACCATCTTGATCACGCCCGCCACCCCGGCCGCCGCCTGGGCGTGCCCGATGTTGGACTTCACCGACCCCAGCCACAACGGCCGCTCGGCGTCACGACCCTGACCGTAGGTGGCCAGCAGCGCCTGCGCCTCGATCGGATCCCCGAGCCGCGTCCCCGTGCCGTGCGCCTCCACCGCGTCCACATCCGCGGCGCCCAGCCCGGCCGCCGCCAGCGCCGCCCGGATCACCCGCTCCTGCGAAGGCCCGTGCGGGGCGGAGAGCTGGCTGCTGGTGCCGTCCTGGTTGACGGCCGAGCCGCGCACCACCGCCAGCACCGGGTGGCCGTTCGCCCGGGCGTCGGAGAGCCGTTCCAGGAGCAGCAGGGCCACCCCCTCGCCCCAGCCGGTGCCGTCCGCGCCCGCCGAGAACGCCTTGCAGCGGCCGTCCGGCGACAGCCCGCGCTGGCGGCTGAACTCGACGAAGGTGTTGGGGGTGGCCATCACGGTGGCCCCGCCCGCGAGCGCCAGCGTGCACTCGCCCGAGCGCAGCGCCTGCGCGGCCAGGTGCAGGGCGACCAGGGAGGAGGAGCACGCGGTGTCCACCGTCACCGCCGGACCCTCGAAGCCGTAGGTGTACGCGATCCGCCCCGAGGCCACGCTCGGCGCACTGCCGATGCCGACCTGTCCCTCGACGGCGGCCGGCAGCGGGTTGAGCCGCGAGCCGTAGTCGTTGTACATGATCCCGGTGAAGACGCCGACCGGGGTCCCGCGCAGCGCGGCCGGGTCCAGGCCGGCGCTCTCCAACGCCTCCCAGGTGGTCTCCAGCAGCAGCCGCTGCTGGGGGTCGATGGTGCTGCTCTCGCGGGGGCTGATGCCGAAGAACTCGCCGTCGAAGCCGGCTGCCGCGGCCAGGAAGCCGCCGTGCCGGGTGTAGGAGGTGCCGGTGCGCTCCGGGTCCGGGTCGTACAGCGCGTCCAGGTCCCAGCCCCGGTCGGCCGGGAACTCCGAGATCGCGTCCCGGCCCTCGGCGACCAGCCGCCACAGCTCCTCCGGCGAGCCCACCCCGCCCGGGTAGCGGCACGCCATCCCGACGACGGCGATCGGCTCCGTGGACCTGGCCTCGGCCTCTTCCAGTCGCAGGCGGGTGTCCTGGAGGCTGGCGCTGACCCGCTTGAGGTAGTCGCGGAGCTTCTCGTCGTTCGACATGCGTGCTCTGCCCTTCGATGGTTCGAGGTGTGGCGGGGCCGGACGGAGTGACGGCGGGCCCGGCGGCGGGGCGGGGCCGGGAGGGGTCAGACGTGTTCCAGGGCGAACCCGGACTTGATCCACTTGCTGGACTCGACCGCGATCGCGGCGGCCCGGTCACCCGGGGAGAGCTTCGGCAGGACCTGTTCGAGCTGGAAGAAGACCAGCGCGTTCCCGGTATTGGCGGTCTCGCCGACGCAGCTGACCTCCTCGGCGCCGCTCAGCCCGAGGCGCTCGACGATCCGGCTGGTCATCCGGGTGGACAGCTGCGGCGGCAGCAGGTGCGTCACCTCGCCCTCCTGCCAGCCGGCCTCGGCGAGCAGCCGGTGCAGGATCTGCTCGGCGAACAGCGGGACGGTCTCCTCGATAGCCTTGTAGTCCTCCCGGGCCGTCGGCCGACCGCTGTGCCGGTCGACCGGGCCGAACCACTCCAGCACCTGGCCCGGTTCCCGTCCCCGGCCGGCCAGTTCGACGAAGGAGGCCCGGACGGCGGTCGGCCCGGCGGCCGGGTCGGCACTCAGCACGGCGGCCCCGGCGGCGTCGCCGAACAGCACGTAGTTGACCAGTTCGGCCGGAGGGACGGCGCGCAGGTCGGCCGTCAGGTCGTAGTGCTTGGCGATGACGTCGCCGCCCAGCACCAGGGCGGTGCGGTGCCGGCCGGTGGAGAGCAGTTGGCGGGCGACGTCGATCGCCTGGACGGCGCCGGAGCAGCCGGACTGCAACTGGTAGGTGGCCACGCCGTCGATGCCGAGCCGGTCGGCGATCACGTTGACGGTGGCGGGCATCAGGGTGTCCGGGGTGGCGGTGCCGAGCACCACGAGGTCCACGTCGGCGGGGTCGGTGCCCGCCGCGGCGAGCGCGCGCCCGCCGGCGGTGGTGCCCAGGTCGGCCAGGGTGTCGCGCTGCTCGCCGGTCTCCAGGTCGAGGGCGAGGTACCGGGTGCGGGTGCCGATGAAAGCGTCCACCCACTGCTCCCAGAGCGCGTCCATGCCGAACCGGCGGCCCAGGGCGGCGTTGTCGATGGGCGGGCCCGGCAACGCGGTGCCGGCCGCCAGGAGGCGGATCTCTGCGGGGTCCATCTGCGGTCTGCTCCCAGCCGGGTCGGAGTGCACGTCGGGTCGGGGTGCTTGTCGGGTCGGAGTGCGCGTCGGGCCGAACGGCGGTCCGGCGCAGAGGTGTTCAGCAGGTGCTCAGCAGGTGCTCAGCAGGTGCTCAGCGGTAGAGGACGATCGCCGAGGCGTACGCCTTGTGGGTCTCGACCGGCCGGAACTGGCGGAACCCGATCGCCCCGCGCAGCGGGCCGGCCACCGCGACGGCCTTGATGGTCTGCTGCTCGCCGAGGGTCAGCCGGGCGTCGTCGACGATGCCGCCGGTGCGGATGACGTTGCCGTCGATCAGCCGGATCTCCTCCGAGAAGTAGCCCAGGAAGTTGCCCTCCGGGCCCTTGCGCAGCATCCGCCCGATGCCCTTGGTCGTCCCGACCAGTGCGCCCTGCTGGTCGCGCAGCTCGTAGCGGACGTGGGCGAGGTCGTCCAGCGTCGGGGTGGCCCCGCTGAAGTCGGAGTTGGTGGACTCGTAGCTGATCAGGGTCTCGGCGAGGTCGGTGAGGTGGAGCAGGTTGGCGGGGTCGCCGACCGGCGGGTTCGGCCCGGTCGGGCCGAGCGGCGGCACCGCCAGCCAGGCCAGCAGCCGGCCCCGCAGGGCCGCCGCGACGGGGGCCAGCGGGCCGGGGAGGGAGATCGATGCCATGCCACAACTCCGTTCAGCACAGGGACGGGACGGCGCCGGCGGAACGGCGCACCGATCACGCTAGGCAACGGCGCTAAACCGGCCCGGCGCGGCCGCTGAACCGATCTCCGCCGCCCGGCGAATGCGCCGCTTAACCGGCGACAAACGCCCATTGAATTGCCGTTGATTCCGGTCGGAACTGCCGTGGCCCGCGCCCGAGGTGCGGAACTAGCATGCGCCGGAGCAACCAGAATTCCCCCCGGAAAACCGTTCCGGGAAATCCGACCGGGAGGCCGCGTTGTCCGCCAGTTCCGTCGAAGCACCGTCGTTCCCGGTGCGCCGCTCCTGCCCCTACCAGCCACCGGACGTCTACCGGGAGATCAGCACGCGGGGCCCGATCAACCAGGTCACCCTGTGGGACGACCGCCGCGTCTGGCTGATCACCGGTTACGCGGAGGCCCGCCGGCTGCTCGCCGACGAGCGGCTGTCCTCCGACCGCAGTTACGACGCCTACCCCACCATGGCCCCGCACCTGGGCGCGCCGGCCGCCCGCAAGCTGGTGCTGGTGGGCGAGGACCCGCCGGTCCACCACCACCACCGACGGCTGCTCAACCCGGAGTTCAGCCTCAAGCACGCCCGGGCGCTGCGCCCCGACATCGAGCGGATCGTCAACGGACTGATCGACCGGATCGAGGAACTCGGCTCCCCCGCCGACCTGGTGGAGCACTTCGCGGCGCCCATCCCCTCGCTCGTCATGTCGGCGCTGCTGGGCATCCCGTACGAGGACCACGCCTTCTTCCAGACCGCCACCGCCGGCGTCATGCAGGGCCGGGACCCGGAGCACACCGAGGCCTCCGCCGCCGAACTCGTCCGCTACCTGGACCGGTTGGTGACGGCCCAGGAGCGCAAGCCGGACGAGAACCTGGTCGGCCGGCTGGTGGCCCACGTGGAGAGCGGCGAGCTGACCCACGACGAGGTGGTGCAGCTGGCCATGGTGCTGCTGATCGCGGGTCTGGAGACCACCTCCTCGATGATCCCGATCAGCGTGCTGGCCCTGCTGGAGCACCCGGAGCAACTGGCGGCGCTGCGCGACGGCGTGGTGCCGGCCGCCATCGCGATCGAGGAACTGCTGCGGATCACCGCGGTGACGGACTTCGCCGGGGTGCGCTGGATCACCGACGACATCGAGATCGACGGCCTGCTGCTGAAGGCCGGGGACGGCCTGGTGGTCTCCTCCACCATGACCAACCGGGACGACCGGGTGCACGCCGAGCCGTACGAGGTCGACCTGGCCCGGGCCAGCCGCCAGCACCTGACCTTCGGCTACGGCATCCACCAGTGCCTGGGGCAGAACCTGGCCCGGCTGCAACTGGAGATCGCCTTCGAGACGCTGGTCCGCCGGCTGCCCGGGCTGCGGCTGGCGGTGCCGTCCGAGGAGCTGGTGATGCGCCGCACCGGCACCATGCAGAGCGTCGAGCGCCTGCCGGTGGCCTGGTGAGCGGGGCCGGGGTGCGAATCTCCACCGACCGGGACCGCTGCATCGGCGCGGGCCTGTGCGTGCTGACCGCGCCGGACGTCTTCGAGCACGACGACGACGGGCTGGTGACCCTGCTGGAGCCCGAGCCCGCGGCCGAGCGGGAGCAGGACGTCCGGCTCGCCCACCAGCTCTGCCCGGCCCGGGCCCTGACCGTGGAGGCCGCCCGACCGGAACCGTCCTGAGCGGGCAGGACCTAAAGCCGCCGGGAACCCTCCCGACTCCCGGCCGGCGGGGCGTCTCCGCAGGTCACCGATGCCCGACCGGCGGCCGGGCGCCCCGCCGAAGGCCGTCGGCCCGCATTCCGGGCCGACGGCCTTAACGGTGTCTAAGGGGTGATGGCCGCCGACCCTGACTTGTTTATACGCTCTTTCAGCACGCCGGTTCTCTGAACGCCCGTTCTCAGGAAGCCGGTTCCGGGACGCCGGTGCTCAGAACGCCGGCCCTTCCGGTACGCCGACCCATCCCATGTGACGGCCTCCCGGGCCGGGGGCCTCTTACCACTCGCCGCTCCGCCGGAATTCCACCCGCCGCATTCCGCGGCCACGGGGCGCCACGCGAAATCGCGACCGCCCCCGCCTCCGTTTTCTCCTCCCCTGCTATCGCTAAGGACTGAAATGACGCAATCGGCCGAGAATCGGTTGGACGGTCCGCTGGTCAAGCTGATCGTCGTCATGGCGCTCGCATCGGTCACCGCGACGCTGAACGCGACCATCGTCGGCGTCGGACTGAGCCCGCTGGCCGACAACTTCCACACCACGCTCACCACGGCCGAATGGGTCATCACCGGCTACCTGCTGGCGGTGGCCGCGACCATCCCGGTGACCGGCTGGGCGGTGGACCACTTCGGCGGCAAGAAGGTCTGGGTGTTCGGCCTGGTGCTCTACACCGTGACGGCCGTCGCCTCGGCGCTGTCCTGGAACATCGGCGCGCTGGTGACCTTCCGCATCCTCCAGGGCGTGGCGGCCGGCATCATCGAGCCGGTCATGATGACGCTCACCGCCCGCGCGGCCGGCCCGGCCCGGCTGGGCAAGGTGATGGGCCTGCTGGCACTGCCGATGACCCTCGGCCCGGTGATCGGCCCGATCCTCGGCGGGGTCATCGCGGACAACCTGCACTGGAGTTGGCTGTTCCTGGTGAACGTGCCGATCGTGCTGGCGGCGCTGGTGTTCTCGTTCAAGGTGGTTCCCGCCGACGTCCCCGCCGAGGGCGAGCGTGCGACCTTCGACGTGCTCGGCACCGTGCTGCTGAGCCCCGGCTTCGCCGTCCTGGTGTACGGGCTGTCGCAGACGGCCCACGAGGGCTTCGGCTCCCCCACCGTGCTGGTGTCGCTGCTGGTCGGGGTGGCGCTGGTGGCCGGCTTCGTGGTGCACGCGCTCACCACCCGCCGCACCCCGCTGATCGACGTGCGCCTGCTCGCCAACAAGGGCTTCACGGCCGCGGTCGTGGCGATGGCGCTCACCGGCGCGGCGGTGTTCTCGCTGTACGTCCTGCTGCCGCTCTACCAGCAGCAGGTGCACGGGCAGAGCCTGATGGCCAGCGGGCTGCTGCTGGCGCCCTTCGGGGTCGGCACCTTCCTCGGGATGCCGCTGGCCGGGCGGCTCAGCGACAAGGTCGGCGCCAACCTGCTGGTACCGGTCGGCGCCGCGCTGGTGGTGCTCGGCACCCTGGGCAACGCGCTGTCCTCCGGGACCACCGGCCAACTGGTGCTCGGACTCTACGCGTTGGTCTCGGGCCTCGGCCTGGGCTGCGTCGGCGCGCCCACGCTCGCCTCGCTCTACCGGACCGTGCCGCTGGAGAAGACCTCGGGGGCGACCAGCACCATGCTGTCGCTGAACCAGGTCGGCGGCTCCTTCGGCGTGGCCCTGGTCGCGCTGCTGGTCCAGCGCGGGGTCGCGAACGGCGACTCGGTCCGGGACGCGTACTCCACCGCCTTCTGGTGGGAGCTGGCGATGACCGCGGTCATCGTGGCCGTCGGCCTGCTCCTGCCCGGCCGGCCCAAGGCCTTCGCGGCCGCCCCGGTGCTGGAGGAGGTCAGCCCGCAGGACAGCGGCGAGCCGGTGGCCTCCTGACCGGCGGACAGCGGCGCGCACCGGACGGGCCCGAGGGTCCGTCCGGTGCGCGCGGGTTCGTGCGGTGGGTGCGGTGGGTGCCGTAGGTGCGGTCGGCCGCCGGTCAGCGGTCGACGAACTGCCGGCTGAACTCGGTGAGCCGGTCACCGGCGACCTGCCCGGCGGGCACCGCGGCCTCGATCGCCGCCAGTTCCTCCGCGCCGAGGGCGAGCGTCGCGGCGGCGAGGTTCTCCTCCAGGTGGTCGATCCGTCGGGTGCCCGGGATCGGGACCACGTCCTCGCCCCGGTGGTGCACCCAGGCCAGCGCCAACTGACCGACGGAGACGCCGAGTTCGATGGAGAGCGGTTCCAGCCGGTCGACCAGCGCGAGGTTGCCCGGGAAGTTCTCCGGGGTGAACCTCGGCTGGGCGACCGTCCGGAAGTCGGTCGGCCCGAACACCTCGGCGGCCCGGTAGCGCCCGGTGAGCAGGCCCCGGCCGAGCGGCGCGTTCGGCACGATGCCGATGCCCAACTCACGCGCCAGCGGCACGACTTCGGTCTCCAGCTCGCGGGAGAACAGCGACCACTCGGTCTGCACGGCAGCCAGCGGGTGCACGGCGTGGGCGCGGCGGATGGTCTCCGGGGCCGCCTCGGAGAGCCCGATGTACCGCACCTTCCCGGCCCGGACGAGCTCGGCCAGCGCGCCGACCGTCTCCTCGATCGGCACCGAGGGGTCGATCCGGGCCGGGTAGAAGAGGTCGATGTGGTCCAGCCCGAGCCGCTCCAGCGAGGCGTCGGCGGCCTGCCGCACGTAGGCGGCGTCGCCGCGCACCGCCTGCCCGATCCCGTCGCCGGTGCGCAGCACCCCGAACTTGGTGGCCACCACCGCCTCGTCGCGCCGGCCGGCCACCGCCCGGCCGACCAACTCCTCGCTCAGGCCGTGCCCGTAGACGTCGGCGGTGTCGATCAGGGTGACCCCCAGGTCGAGCGCCCGACGGATGGTGGCGACGGCCTGCTCGGGATCGGTCGGGCCGTAGAACTCGCTCAGGCCGAGGGCGCCGAGCCCCTGGGCACCGACTTCCAGACCGCCCAGGCGGCGGGTGGGGACATCGTTCACTCGAATCGCTCCGTCATCGCTCGGGGTTCCGGTACTGCCTCCCCCAAGCGTGCCGAAGGGGGCTAAACCACACCCAAACGGTGGCGGGGCGGTTCCGGTGGCGGAGCAGTGCCGGTGACGGGGCGGTGCCGGTGACGGGGCGGTGCCGGTGACGGGGCGGTGTCAGGCCCGTACGGCCGCGGGCGTCCGCCGGGCCGGGCCCTCGCCGCGCACCTCCAGGATGGTGCGCTGGAGGTTGCGCAGCCAGCAGCCCGGCTCCAGGCCGAGCTCCCGGTTGAGCGTGTCGCGGGCGGAGTGGTAGACGCCCAGGGCCTCGGCCTGCCGGCCCGAGCGCCACAGGGCCAGCATCAGCTGGGCGTAGAAGCTCTCCTGCAACGGGTGCTCGCGGATCAGGCAGCGCAGCTGGGAGACCACCTCGCGGTCCCGGGAGAGCATCAGCTTGGACTCCACCAGCAGTTCGCTGCACTCCAGTTGGAGCTCCTGGAGCCAGGCCGCGAAGGTGTTGACCACCGGACCGGCCTGCAGCCCGGCCAGCACCGGGCCGCGCCACAGGGCGACGATCCGCTCCAGCAGCTCGCAGGCCTCCTCGTACCGCCGCTCGCGCATCATCGCCCGGGCGGTCGGCAGCTGCTCCTGGAGGGCCTGGAAGTCGACGGCCCGCGGCGGCGTCCACAGGACGTAGCCGGGCGCCCGGGTGATGACCGGATCGGGCTCGCCGGGGCGGGTCAGCAGCTTGCGCAGCTGCGAGACGTACACGTAGACGGCGTCCCGGGCGCGCTGCGGCGGATCGGCGGGCCACAGCTCGCGCACCAGGTCGTCCACCGAGACCACCTGGCCCATCCGGGCGAGCAGGACGGCCAGCACCGTCTCGGTCTTGCGGGACGTGATGACGACCTGGCCGTCCGTGTCGCCGACCCTGAGCGGGCCGAGTACCTCGTACCTCACCGGTGCTCCTCCTCCGCGCTCACCCTGCCCACCGCCCTCCGCGCCGTGCGCACCGGCGCGACCGTGGCCGGCGGCCGTCCAGCGCCTCAACAGCCCCTGGTGGACGGCTATTCCCGGAGGCCGGTCCGGGCCCGGGCGGGCCCGGACCGGCCCGGTCACGACGCCCGGCGGTGCTCCTCGACCACCAGGCGGACCAGCGCCGCGCGGGAGCCGATGCCCAACTTCCGGTAGGTACGGGCGATGTGCACCTCGACGGTACGGGCGCTCAGCCCGAGCCGGTCGGCGATCTCGCGGCTGCGCAGCCCGGTGCCGGCGAGTTCGGCGATCTCCCGTTCCCGCCCGGTGAGCAGGTCCAGGGTCGGGCTGCCGTACGGACCGGCCCCGGTCGGCCCGCCGGTCGGCCCGCCGGTCGCGGGCGGCGGGGCGCCGCCCGGCGGACGGCCGGACCCGGCCCGGTCGGCCCCGTCGGGGCGGTCCTCGCCGCCCAGCCGCACGGTGGCCTCGGTGAGCAGGGCGCGCGATCCGGTGCGGGCCGCCATCTCGTCCGCCGCGGCCAGCAGTTGGCCGGCGACCCGGTCGTCGGCCGGGCCCCCGCGGCCGAGCGCGGTGAGGGCCGCGCCGAGCCAGTGCCCGGCCAGTTCGGTGTCCCCGGTGCGCAGCGCCGTACGGGTGGCCGCGGTGAGCACGGCCGCGTCCCGCGGGTCCAGCCCGGGGGTGGCCCGTTCGATGTGCGGGGCGAGCCGGTCGGCGGGGGCGCCGCGGGCCGTGAGGAGCTCGATGGCCCGGCGGTGGGCGTCGGCGCGCCAGCAGCTGTCGGCGCCGTCGTAGACCAGCCAGCGCACCAGCGGGTGCCGGAACCCGCTGTGCGGGCTGCCGGCGAGCGGTCGCAGCAGGTCGAGCCGGCGCAGTTCGTCGAGGATCCGGCAGGCCTCGTCCTGAGTGGTGCCGGCGACCGCGGCGACCCCGTGCGGGTCCAGCTCGGTGCCGAGCACCGCGGCGGCCGCGAGGACGAGCCGCTGGCGCGGGCCGAGGACGGCGAGTTCGGTCACCAGGTGGCGGGCCAGCCGGTCGGGCAGGGCGGCGTCCGGCGGCAGGCCCCGCAGGTCCGCGAGCGAGCCCTCGGGGCGGCCGGAGAGCCGGCCCGGGCAGACCCTGGCGAGGGCCAGCAGGTAGAGCGGGTTCCCGTGGGCGTCCCGGTGCAGGGCGCGCGTCCGGGGGTCGGTGGCGGGCAGGTCGAGCAGTTCGGCGGCCCGGGCCAGGTCGAGCCGGCCGAGCTCGATCCGGCGGGTGGTGCCGAGCTGGCTGCCGCGGGCCAGGCCCGCGAGCAGCCCCTGCGGGGCCTGCCGGGGCCGGTGGGCGACCACCAGCGCGAGCGGGGCGCGCACCGGCCAGCGGATCAGCCGGTCGAGCAGCGCGAGCGAGCCGGGGTCGGCCGCGTGGACGTCGTCCAGCACGATCAACAGGCCCCGGCAGGTGTGCTGTTCGAGCAGCGCGCAGAGGCGCTCCGGGACCGGGCAGCCGCCCGCCGGGTCCACCGACCCGGCGATCCGGCGCATCACCGCGAGCAGTTCGTCGCGCAGCCCGGCCCGGTCGGCGAGGCCGATCCAGGCGCGCAGGACCTGCACGAACAGGCTGCCGGCCATGCCCTGTTCGGCCGGGTCGGCCAGGGCGCGCAGCACGGTGAAGCCGCGGGCGGCGGCCTCCTCGGCGAGCGCGGTGAGCAGGCGGGACTTGCCGCTGCCCGGGTCTCCGGCGAGCTCCACCACCTGCTGCCGGCCGTTGGCCACTTCGTCGAGGACGGACTGGAGTTGGTTCAGTTCGGCGCGTCTGACGGTGTCCGTGCGGGCACGGTCGCGGGTCACGACGCGGGTCTCTCGGGCCTCTCGATCGTCCCGGGCTTCTCGGGCTTCGCGGATGTCTCGGGTCTGCTGGACTGCGATCACGGTTGCTGCCCCTTCCCCCTCCCCCGTGGCGGGCGGAACTGGCGGATCCCCCCAACCTCGGTCGATCGTAGCTTCGAACACCGATCAACTGGCCGGACGAAACAAGGATTTCACGATTCCCGCGACCGCTCCGGCGACCGCTGCGGAGCTCGCGTTTCAGAACCTGTTTGGCGCCGTGCGCCAGGCTCGGCCCCTCCACCGGTCCGGCCCGTGACCACCGACCGACCGGACCGATCCGACCCGAGGGGCCCGCCATGACCAGTCCGACCGGAGCCGATCCGCGGCTCGCACCGCCGCCGCGCGAACGGCGGCACACCCTGTACTTCCTGGAGGCGATCCGGGACTTCTCCCCGGTCTTCCTGGACACCGAGGTGGACGCCACCCGGCTGCTCGCCGACCGGGCCGCGGCCCGCGCGGCCGGACAGCGCCGCTCGGTGGTCGGCTACCTGCTGGTGGCCGCCGGCGGGGTGCTGGCCCGCCACCCGGCGGCCAACTCCGCCTACCGGGGCGGCCCGCGCCCCCGGGTGGCCGCGTTCCCCACGGTGTCCGGCAAGGTCACCCTGGACCGCACCCTCGGCGGCACCCGGGTGGTGCTGTCCACCGTCGTCCCCGAGCCGCACACCGCCGGCCTCGCCGAGGTGCAGCGCCGGCTGGACCGGGTGCTGGACGGCGACCCGGCCGAGCTCCCCGAGTTCGCCGGCATCCGCGCCCTGCACCGGCTGTCCTGGCTGCGCGGCCGCCTGCGGTTCGCCCGCGCGGCCCGCGACCTGCGGCTGCGCCCGCTGATCACCGGCACCTTCGCGGTCACCTCGCTCGGCCACCGGCCGGTCGACGGCTTCCACTCGGTGGGCGGCACCACCGTCACCCTGGGCGTCGGCCGGATCGTCGAGCGCCCCGTGGTCCGGGACGGCGCGATCGTCGCCGCACCGGTGTTCCGGCTCAGCCTGGCCTTCGACCACCGGGTCATCGACGGCGCGGAGGCGGCGGACGTCCTGACCGAGATCCGGGCCGCACTGGAGGAGTGGCCCGCTCCCGGGGACGACGGAGCGCCGCGCGGGGCGACGGGCGAGGCGACAGCCGGTCAGGCCGGCACGCCCGTCCCTTCGGAGGCAACGGCATGACCGGCCGCCCCCCGGCGAACGACCTCGCCGAACTCAAGCAGTTCGTGGTGGCCCAGGCGACCTCCCAGGGCATCACCCCCGACCGGTACGGGGCCGTGCTGGACGGTGTCGTGGACGACGGCGACGGCGGCCCCGGCTCCTGGGTGCGCCGCTGGACCGAGGCGGGCGACCGGCTGGAACGCGAGGGCAGGCTGCTGGAGGCCGGCCGCTACTACACGATGGCCCGCTTCCCCTACCCGTCCGGCTCGGCCCGCCGGGAGGCCGAGGAGCGCGCCCGGGACGTGTTCGCCCGCTGGGCCGCCGACTTCCCCGGCATCGAACGGATCGAGGTGCCCACCCCGGCCGGCCCGGTCGCCGCCTGGGCGGGCGGGCTGTCGGCGGAGCAGCCGCGACCGCTGCTGCTGATGTCCGGCGGGATCATCAGCCTCAAGGAGCAGTGGGCGCCGGTCCTGCTCCAGCTGGCCGAGTTCGGCCTGGCCGGGGTGGTCACCGAGATGCCGGGCGTCGGCGAGAACCCGCTGCCGTACGACCTGACGGCGCCCGCCCTGCTGCCCGCCGTCCTGGACGCCGTCGCCGACCGCGCCGACACCGCGCGGACGTACGCGCTGGCGCTCAGTTTCAGCGGCAACCTGGCGCTGCACGCCGCGCTCGGCGACCCGCGCATCCGCGGCGTGGTCGGCGCCGGCCTGCCGGTGCACGACTTCTTCACCGACCGGGCGTGGCACGCCACCGTTCCCCGGGTCACCGTGGACACCCTCGCCCACCTCGCCCGCACCGACGCCGGCTCGGTGTTCGACGCCCTCGCCCCGCTCGCCCTGGACCCGGACCGGCTGAGCGCCGTCGACGTCCCGGTCGCCCTGGTCGCCAGCGCCCGGGACGAGATCATCCCGCCCTCCGACACCGACCGGCTGCGGCGCTCGCTGCGCAGCCTGCGCCTGCGGGTGCACGACGACGTGCACGGCTCGCCCCGGTTCTTCCCGCAGACCCGGCTGTGGACGCTGCTCACGGTGCTGCGGATGAGCGGCGGCCCGCTGGACCGCCGGCTCGCCCTCGGCGCCGAACTGCGCGCGCTGGACCGGCGCTAGCGACGGGCGGCAGGGAACGGAGGAGCGGCACCGGGGCCGTCCGCACGTACGTACGTAGTTCCGCTGATGCGCGGACGGCCCCCGTGGGACACCCTGAGCCGGACGACACGCCCTCAGGAGGCCCACGGTGAGATACCAGTTGCTCGGAAGCCTGCACGTCACCACGGAGCACGGCACCTCGGCCGTCAAGGCCCGGAACATGGAGGTGCTGCTCGCGACCCTGCTGGTCCGCGCCAACGAGGTGGTGCCCGTCCCGCAACTCGGCTTCGAGATCTGGGGGGACGCCCCGCCCCGACGCCACCTGGCGGCGATCCACGTCTACATCTCGCGGCTGCGCAAGCTGCTCGCCGACGGCCGCCCGGAGAGCGCCATCGTCACCCAGTCCCCCGGGTACGTGCTGCGCCTCGGCCCGGAGGACCGGCTGGACTCCGACGACTTCCAGCACCTGATGCAGACCGGACGGGCCGCCGCCCGGGACGGCCGCACCGAGCAGGCCGCCGCCGCCTTCGAGGAGGCCCTCGCCCTGTGGCGCGGCCCCGCGCTCGGCGACCTGCGCTCCGGGCCGGTCCTGGAGGGCTTCACCACCTGGGCCGAGGAGGCCCGGCTGGAGTGCGTCGGCATGCACGTCGAGACCGGCCTGGCCACCGGGCGCCACCGCGAACTCATCGGCCGGCTCTACTCCTTGGTCGCCGAGCACCCGCTGCACGAGGCCTTCCACCGGCAGCTGATGATCGCCCTCTACCGCTCCGAGCGGCAGGCGGACGCCCTGCGGGTGTACCGCGCGGCCCACCGCACCATCACCGCCGAACTCGGCATCGAGCCCGGACGGGCGCTGCGCGAGGTGCAGCGGGCGATCCTGCTGTCCGACCGGCGGCTCGACCTGCTCCGCCCGCAGTGGGGCGAGCGCTCCGGGCCCGCCGAGTCGGGCGACCAGGCCGACCGGACCGAACGGCGGGCGGCGGCGTGAGCGCCGCGGCCGCTTCCGTCGACAGTTCCCTGTGGGTACGCCGGTTCAGTGCCCCCGGCACCCCTCGCATCCCCGACCCGGCCGACCCGGCCGGCTCGGCCGACCCGCCGTTGCGCCTGCTCTGCCTGCCGCACGCCGGCGGCTCGGCCTCGGTCTTCCGACCCTGGGCCGCCGCGGCCGGGCCGGACGTCGAGGTGCTGGCCCTGCAGTACCCGGGCCGTCAGGACCGCTACCGGGAGCCCGCCGTCGCGGACCTCACCCGGCTCGCCGACCTGGCCGCGCCCGCCGTCCGGGCCGCCGTGGGCGACGGCCGCTACGCCCTGTTCGGCCACAGCATGGGCGCCCTGCTGGCCTTCGAACTCACCCGCCGACTGGAACGCGACGGCCGCGCCCCGGAGTTGCTCACCGTCTCCGGCCGCCGCGCCCCCTCCACCCGGCGCGACGGCGAGTACGCCCACCTCACCGACGACCGCTCCCTCGCCGCCCACCTGCGGGACCTCAGCGGAACCGACCCACGGCTGCTCGCGGACGAGGAGGCCCTCCAGATGATCCTGCCGGCCGTCCGCGCCGATCTCGCCGCCGTGGGCGGCTACTTCGCCGGCCCGGAGGTCACCGTCGCAACCCCGGTCCTCGCCCTGATCGGCGACGCCGACCCCTGGGTCACCCCCACCGAGGCCGCCGCCTGGCAGCGCCACACCACGGCCGCCTTCGAGCTCGGGATCCACCCCGGCGGCCACTTCTACCTCGACGGACGCCGGCAGGAACTCCTCGCCCTCCTCGACGACCGCCTCACCACGGCCCGCCGCTGACCGCCCACCGCGCCCCGCCGGAGTGGGAAGTCGACCCCGCCGACTTCCCACTCCGGCTTCCGCCGTTCCCGCCAGAGCCGGGAGCCGGGAGCCGGGAGCCGGAGGCTTCTCCCCGAGCAGAAACCCGGCTGACAACCGCTGATGACTCCGCGACCATCAGGCGATGACCACAGAACCGCATCGGCTGTCCCTCCGCATCGTCGTGCCACCACTCGGAACCAGGGCCGGCGCCGAATGCCGACCGGTCGTCGACGGGCGGGACGTCCTGACCGACGTGTTCGACGAGGGGCCCGCAGAGGATCCTCGCTACCTGGTGGGCCCGAGCGCGCCGCTGCATGCGACCGACGTCCCTCGTGAGGTTCGGCTGGCCGAGGCCGGGTGCACCGAAGGGTGCTGCGGTGCGGTCTACGTGACGATCAGGCGCGAAGGGCAGCACGTGGTCTGGAGCGGCTGGCGCAACCCGGTCACCGAGGAGGTCGATCTCCCGGAGTTCCGCTTCGACGCCGGTCAGTACGAGGCGGAGATCCACCGGGCCACGACGGACCGCAGCTGGGAGTGGCCGGCCCGAACGGTCGCCCGACTGCTGGAAGAGCGGCTCCGGGAGCACACCGACTGGCCGGCGGCGTGGGACTGCGAGCTGGACGGCGTCTCCGCCTGGCCCTGGGAACCCGACCGGATCACCGTCTTCCTGTTCCATCCCGGCCGGTCCGCGATCAGGGAGGGCCGCCCCTGGCTCCAGTTCAGGATGACCGTTGCGATCTCCGGAGACGACCCGGCCGACCAGGCCGAACGCCTTGAGGCGCGCCTCACGGCCGAGGATCCCCGCGAGGCCGCCGAGGTCTGCGGAGGTTCGAAGGCGTTCGCCGACCAGCTCGGCTACCCCTGGCCCGACCGTCGACGACGCGCTCGGACCGCGGGCGACGCCGGGGAGGCAGCACGCCGGGAATAGGGGCTCTCCGCCGGTGGCGGGCTCCTGGGCCCGGGAGCGGGCCCAGGAGTGCGGGGCTACCGGGGTGCGGCGGGGTACGCGGCGGTCGCGCGGATCTCGACGAGGAGTCCCGGGCTGGCGAGGCCGCTGACCCCGATGATCGTCCAGGTCGGGTAGGGGGCTTCGACGAGGCGCCGCTTGGCCTCGACGAAGCCGGGCAGGTGCTGGTGGATGTCGACGTGGTAGCTGGTGACGTCGACGAGGGCGGACATGTCGAGGCCCTCCAGCCGGAGGATCTCCTCGATCTTCCGGAGGGCGATCCCGGTCTGCTCCTCGATCCCGTCCGGAATGGTTCCGTCGGCGCGGCGGCCGATCGTTCCGGCGATGAACAGGAGGCCGTGGGCGCGGACCGCGGCGGAGTAGCCGAAGCTCGCGAAGGCGCTGGTGGTCTGCCCGAAGACTGCGTTGTCCTCGGGGACCTCGACGGTGTGGACGGTCATGGCGGTGCTTGCCCTTCCTCGGTGACGGGAGTGGTGGGTCCGGTGGGGTCAGTCGCGCCAGCGGGACGAGCGGCCGGTGTGCTCCAGCCGGGTCCGGCCGAAGGTCTCGCGTTCGCGCAGGAGTTCGCCGGGGATCGTGTACCGGGGTGCGTTCCCGGGGTCCTTCGCGGCCTGCGCGACGATCGCGTCGGTGAGGGCGCGGATCATGTCCAGCCGCGGGTAGGCGGCGTGCACGGCGTCGGCCTGCTCGTCGGTGACGGCGTCGAGGTGGTCGGTGCCCGGTGAGCGGCCGAAGTCGAGGGCGACGCCCTCGCGGACGAGCAGGCACAGCGTGCCGCGGCGTTCCGCGATGCCCGGGGAGGTGTGCAGGGCGATGGCCTGCCAGACCTGGTCGGCTTCGGCGGCGGGGACCCCGCGGTCGGTCAGGAAGGCGGCCGCCCGGTCGGCGCCTTCGACCTCGAACCGCTGGCTGTGCGGGCCGTCCGCCGCCACGCCGAGGTCGTGCATCGCGCACGCGGCGAACAACAGGTCGTCCTGGTAGTCGTGGCCGGCGGCCAGGCCGAGGCGGTCGGCCACCAGCCGGGCGAACAGGTAGCTGCGGATGCTGTGGTTGAAGACGGACGGCGTTTCCACCGGCCGGATGAGGTTCACGACGGCGTCGGCGAGCGGTGTGCCGGGCAGCGTGATCAGGTCGGCGGTCGCCTCGTGGGTGGGTCCGGTCATGGGCTCAGCCTGGCCGCGACGCCCCTGACCTGGTGAGAGGCAAAATTTCCATACTTCGCTAGGATCCTGCCATGACGGTGCATCGAGTCGCGGTCCTGGCGCTGGACGGGGTCACCCCGCTCGACCTGGCGATCCCGGCGCAGATCTTCTCCAGCCGGCCGGAGACCCCCTACGAGATGACCCTGTGCGCGCCCACCGCGCGGGTGGCCACCAGTGCGGGCTTCGCCCTGGTCGCCGACGGGGGTCTGGAGCAGGTGCGGGCCGCCGACACCGTGGTCGTGCCGGGATTCGAACCGCTCCTCCCGTTGCCGGACGCCGTGCTCGACGTCCTGGCCGAAGCCCATGGCCGGGGCAGGCGCGTGGTGTCGATCTGCACGGGCGCCTTCGCACTGGCCGCGGCGGGCGTCCTGGACGGGCTGCACGCCACCACCCACTGGAAGCACATCGACGAGTTCGAGCGGGGCTTCCCGGCCGTCACGGTCGACCGCGACGTGCTCTACGTCGACGAGGGCGACGTGCTCACCTCGGCCGGGGTGTGCTGCGGCATCGACCTGTGCCTGCACATCGTGCGCCGCGACCTGGGGGCGGAGGCGGCCAACCGGATCGCCCGCGCTCTGGTCGCCGCCCCCCACCGGGACGGCGGGCAGGCCCAGTACGTGCCGGCTCCCGTCGCGGTGGCCGGTGAGGCCTCGCTCTCCGGCACCCGGGGCTGGGCCCTGCACCGGCTCGGCGAGCCGCTCACGCTGCGCGTGCTCGCCCGGCACGCGGGCCTCTCGCAGCGCACCTTCATGCGCCGGTTCACCGAGGAGACGGGCACGACCCCGTTGCAGTGGCTGCTCAACGCCCGGATCGGCCGGGCACGGGAAATGCTGGAGACCACGGAGCGCTCGGTGGACCAGGTGGCGCGGGACTGCGGGCTGGGCACGGCGGCCAACCTGCGGCTGCACTTCCGACGCACCCTGGACACCACCCCCACCGCCTACCGCCGCACCTTCACCCGCTCGACCCCACACGGTCCGGCCGGTTCACCGGCGGCCCCGTGCGCGACTGCGGGATGAGAGCGGGAAGAACCCGGCGCCAGCCGGAGTCGGGCCCTTCCCCCTTGGCTACAGGCCGAGTTGACGGTCAATCAGGTCGAACAGGGCGTCGCCGTCGGCCTCCTCCAGTCGGTCGGTGAAGTCGGCGTCCGGCTTCGCCGCGCGGGCGGCGCGGACCTGGTCGAGGGCTGCTTGGAGCCGGGCCGCCAGCTGGTCCAGTTCGCCTGCTCCGGCTGCCCCGGCCGTCAGTTCGGCCAGGGCCGCCTCGACCTGGGCGAGACCGGCCGGCCCGGTGCGGTCCTCCGCCGGGGTCACCAGGGCGGTGAGATGGCGGGCCAGGGCGGCGGCGGTGGGGTGGTCGAACAGCAGCGTGCTGGGCAGTCGCAGCCCGAGCAGGGTGCCCAGGCGGCCGCGCAGTTCCACCGCGGTCAGCGAGTCCAGGCCCAGGTCCAGCAGCCCCCGCTCCACCGGTACGGCGGCCGGGTCGGCGTGGCCCAGGACCTCGCCGACCGAACGGCGCACCAGGTCCAGGACGGCCCGGCCGCGTTCCTGCGGGGGGAGCCCGGCGAGCACGTCCCGGCCTTCCGGAAGGGCGGGGGCCGGAAGGGCGGGGGCCGGAAGGGCGGGGGCCGCCGCCGGGGCGGCGCCCGTCGGCCGGGAGCCGAGCAGCTCGCGCAGGGCGGCCGCCGGTCCGGTGCCGGGCCCGCCGGCCCCGGGTGCCGCCAGCCGGGCCGCGATCGCCACCGGACGGCCGGCCGCCAGGGCCTCGTCCAGCAGCCCGAGGGCGCTCGCGGCGGGCAGCGGGGCGATCCCGGTCCGGGCGATCCGGGCCCGGTCGGCCGCGCTCAGGGCCTCCCCCATGCCTTCGCCCTCCCACAGGCCCCACGGGAGGGACAGCGCGGGCAGGCCGAGTTCGTGGCGGTGCCCGGCGAGGGCGTCGAGGAAGGAGTTCGCGGCGGCGTACGAGCCCTGCCCGGCCGTCCCGAGCACTCCGGCGACCGAGGAGAACAGCACGAAGGCGTGCAGCGGCAGTTCCCCGGTCGCCTCGTGCAGCGCCCAGGCGCCGTCGACCTTCGGCCGCAGCACGGCGGCGACCCGCTCCGCCGTCAGGCCCTCGACCAGCCCGTCGTCCAGGACGCCGGCGGCGTGCACCAGCCCGGTGACCGGAAGGCCGTCCGGCGCCTGCGCCAGCGCGGCCCGTACGGCCTGCGGATCGGCCACGTCGCCCGCGACCGGGACCGCCACGGCCCCCAGGGCCGCCAGTTCCTCCGCCAGCCCGGGCGCCACCCGCCCGCTCCGGCTCATCAGCACCAGCCCGCGCACCCCGTGCGCCGCCACCAGGTGCCGCACCAGGACCGCTGCCAGCGCGCCGGACGCGCCGGTGACCAGGACGCTCCCGGGACCGAACGCCCCGGTCGCGCTGGTCGCGCCGGTCGCGCCGGCCTGTGCGGCTCCAGCAGCCGCCGCTGTCAGGCGCGGGGCCAGGATCCGCCCGGCCCGCAGCAGGAGGTGCGGTTCGTCCTCGGGCCAGGCCACGGCGGGAAGTTCCGCGAGTCGGTCGGCCGGGAGGTCGGTGTCCACCAGCAGGACGCGGCCGGGGTGTTCGGCCGCGGCGGAGCGGACCAGCCCGCCGGCCGCCGCCGCGGCGAGCGCCGCCGGGCCGCCCGCGGCCGCGGCGGGCAGGACGACGACGAGGCGCGAGGCCTCGTACCGGCGCCCGGTCAGCCAGGTCCGCAGGGCGGTCAGGGCCCAGCCGGTGGCGTGGGCCACCTGCTCGGGCACGGGACGGTCCGCCGGGAGCGGTGGCAGGGGCAGCAGGACGACCGGCGGCACCGGGCCGGTCAGGTCGGCCGGGCTCTCCACCAGGGCCGCCGGGCGCGGGGCCGCCGGGAGGGCGAGCGGGCGGGTGCCGGGGACGAGCAGCGGGTCGGCGGGGCGGGCGGCACCGAACCGCCCGGCCGGGACCTCGGCGAGTTCGAGGGCGGCCGCGTGCAGCAGCGGGGCGCCCTCGGCGTCGTAGAGGGTCACGGCGGCGCGGTGCTCCCCGTCCGGCGCGATCCGGGCCCGCAGCGCTCCGGCGGGGACGGCCCGGTACGAACGGACCTCGCGCCAGGCGGCGGGCAGTCGCAGGGTGGTGCGCCCGTCGGACGGCAGTCCGGCGTGGGCCCAGGGGTGGAGGGCGGCGTCCAGGGCCGCGGGCGGCACGGCGAAGCGCCGGTCGCCGTCCCTGGCTCCTTCGGCGGGGCCCGCGAGTGCGGCCCACAGGGTGCCGTCGGGCTGCTGCCAGGCGGCGGTGACGGTGCGGAAGGCGCCGCCGTAGCCGAGGCCGTGGGCGTCGAGGGCGGCGTACAGCTCCTCGGCGCCGACCGGCCGGGCGCCGGGCGGCGGCCAGCTGCCCGCGGGCGGAACCGGCGCCGTCGGGGCGGGCGCCGTCGGGGCGGGCGCGAGCACGCCGGTGGCGTACCTGGTCCAGGGCTCCTCGGCGGCGCCGTCGGGCCGGGCGTGGATGCGCACGGCCCGCTCGCCGGCGTCGTCCGCCCGGTCCAGCGCGACCTGGAGCCGCAGCGCTCCGTCGGCCGGGAGCAGCAGCGGGGCCTCCAGGTCGAGGGCGGCGACCACGGGCAGCCCGGCGGTGCGGCCCGCGTGCAGGGCGAGGTCGAGCAGGGCGGTCGCGGGCAGCACGGTCGCGCCGGCCACGGTGTGCCCGGCGAGCCAGGGGTGCTCGCGCCGGTCCAGGCGGCCGGTGAGGACCGTCCCGGTGCCGTCGGCGAGGTCGACGGCGGCGCCGAGGAAGGGGTGGCCGGCGGTGCTGAGCCCGGCGGCCCGCACGTCGCCCGCGGGGGCCGGGGCGTCGAGCCAGTGCCGGGTGCGCTGGAAGGGGTAGGTCGGCAGGCCGGGGTGCGGGGCCCCGGCCGCGCCCAGCACGGCGGGCCAGTCGACGCTGCCGCCCGCGGTGTGCACGGCGGCGACGGCCCGCAGCAGGGTGGCCGCCTCGCCGCGCCCGCGCCGCAGCACCGCCGCCGTGACGGCGGGCGGGTCCTGCGGGTCCTGCCGGTGCTGCGGATCCCGAGGGCTCTCCGGGTCCTGCGGCCCTTCGGCCAGCACGTCCTCGACCAGGGCGGTCAGCAGGGTGTCCGGCCCGATCTCCAGGTAGCGCACGGTGCCGAGCCCGCGCAGCGCCCGGACGCCGTCGGCGAACCGGACGGTCCCGCGCACGTGACGGGCCCAGTAGTCGGGCGAGGCGGTCTCCTCCGGACCGGCCGGGCGGCCGGTCAGGTCGGAGACGAACGGGACGGTCGGACGGCCGAAGGCGAGACCGCCGAGGGCGGCCCGGAAGTCGTCCAGCATCGGGTCCATCAGCGGGGAGTGGAAGGCGTGGCTGACGGTCAGCCGGCGGGCCTTGGCCCCCGTCGCGGCGAGCCGGGCGGCGACCGCGAGCACGGCGTCCTCCTCGCCGGAGACGACGGTGGCCCGCGGACCGTTGACGGCGGCCACCGAGACCCGCTCGGTGTACCCCTCCAGCGCGGCGAGGACCTCCGGCTCGGAGGCCCGGAAGGAGAGCATGGCGCCCTCGGCGGGCAGCGCGTCCATCAGCCGGCTGCGCGCGGCGACCAGGGCGACGGCGTCCGCCAGGGTGAGCACCCCCGCGGTGTGGGCCGCGGCGACGGCGCCGATCGAGTGCCCGAGCACGGCGTCCGGCCGCACCCCCCAGTGGGCGAGCAGCCGCACCAGGGCGAACTCCACCGCGAACAGAGCGGGTTGGGTGTAGGCGGTGCGGTCCAGCAGGCCGGTGTCCTCGAACAGGACCTCCCGCAGCGGCCGTTCCAGGTGCGGGGTGAAGGCCGCGCACACCTCGTCGAGGGCGGCCGCGAACTCCGCATGGGTCGCGTACAACTCCTTTGCCATGCCGACGCGTTGGCTGCCCTGACCGGTGAAGACGAAGGCCGTCCGACCGCCCCGGGCGGCGGCGCGCAGCAGGCCCGGGGAGTCCGTCCCGGCGGCCAGCGCCCGCAGCCCGTCGAGCAGTTCGGCGCGGGAGCCGCCGACCACCGCCGCGCGCTGCTCGAAGGCCGTCCGGGTGGCGGCCAAGGCGGCGCCCGCAGCGGCGAGTTGCTCCTCGGGCAGGTCGGCGGCGAAGGCCAGCAGCCGCTGCGCCTGGTCGCGCAGCGCCGGTTCGGTGCGCGCCGACACCGGCCAGGCCACCGGCGCGGCGGGCTCGGTCGCAGCGGTAGCAGTGGTCCCAGCCGGCACGGTGGTGTCCGGCGCCTGCTCCAGGATCACGTGCGCGTTGGTGCCGCTGATCCCGAAGGAGGACACGCCCGCCCGGCGCGGCCGGTCGAGCTCCGGCCACTCCCGTGCCTCGGCGAGCAGTTCCACCGCGCCGGCCGTCCAGTCCACGTGCGGCGAGGGCGCGTCCAGGTGCAGGGTCGCGGGCAGCCGGCCGTGCCGGATGGCCTCGACCATCTTGATCACGCCCGCCACGCCCGCCGCCGCCTGGCTGTGGCCGATGTTCGACTTGATCGAGCCCAGCCACAGCGGGTGCCCGGCCGGGCGCCCCTGCCCGTACGTCGCCAGCAGGGCCTGGGCCTCGATCGGGTCGCCGAGGCGGGTGCCCGTCCCGTGCGCCTCGACCGCGTCCACGCCGTCCGCCGTCAGCCGGGCGGCGGCCAGCGCGGCCCGGATCACCCGCTGCTGGGCGGGGCCGTTCGGCGCCGTCAGGCCGTTCGACGCGCCGTCCTGGTTGACGGCCGTGCCCCGCACCAGGGCCAGCACCGGATGCCCGTTGCGGCGGGCGTCGGAGAGGCGCTCCAGGACGAGCACGCCCGCGCCCTCGGCCCAGCCGGTGCCGTCGGCTCCGGCCGCGAAGGGCTTGCAGCGCCCGTCCGGGGCCAGCCCGCGCTGGCGGCTGAACTCGACGAAGGTGGCGGGGGTGGCCATCACGGTGACGCCGCCGGCCAGGGCGAGGGTGGCCTCGCCGCTGCGCAGCGCCTGGGCGGCCAGGTGCAGCGCGACCAGCGAGGAGGAGCAGGCGGTGTCCACCGTGACGGCCGGGCCCTCCAGTCCGAGCGCGTAGGAGACCCGGCCGGAGGCGACGCTGCCGGCGCTGCCGCTGACCAGGTAGCCCTCGTAGCCCTCCGGCGCCTCGGGCGCCTGGCTGAGCCGGGAGCCGTAGTCGTCGTACATCACGCCGACGAAGACGCCGGTCCGGCTGCCGCGCAGCGCGCCCGGGTCGATGCCGGCCCGCTCGACGGCCTCCCAGGCGGTTTCCAGCAGGATCCGCTGCTGCGGGTCGGTGGCCAGCGCCTCGCGCGGGCTCATGCCGAAGAAGGCGGGGTCGAAGTCGGCGGCGTCGTAGAGGAACCCGCCCTCGCGGGCGGCGGACGTGCCGGGCCGCTCCTGGTCCGGGTGGAAGAGCCGGTCCAGGCGCCAGCCCCGGTCCTCGGGGAACGGGCCGACCGCGTCGACCCGGTCGGCGACCAGCTGCCACAGCTCCTCGGCGGAGCGCACCCCGCCGGGGTAGCGGCAGCCGATTCCGACGATGGCGATCGGGTCGTCGGCGGCCTCGACCGGCGGCTCCGCCGACCGATTCGCCGACCGGTCCTCCGCCCGGTCCTCGCCGACGCCGGGGACCGACGGCAGCAGCGCGTCGCCCAGGTGGGCGGCCAGCGCCGCCGGGCTCGGGTGGTCGAAGACCAGGGTGCTGGAGAGTGCCAGGCCGGTGGTCGCGTTCAGCCGGTTGCGCAGGTCGACGGCGGCCAGCGAGTCGAAGCCCTGCTCGGTGAAGGAGCGGTCCTGCTCGACGGCCTGCGGTCCGCCGTGCCCGAGCACCGCGGCAGTGGCGGTGCGGACCAACTCGACCAGCAGCAGGGCGCGTTCGGACTCCGGCAGGGCCGCGAGGCGGTCCGCGAGCGGGGTCGCGCCCGGCCCGGCTGCCGCCGGGGCGGGCGCCGCGCGGCGCGGGGCCGGGCGGTCCGGGCGGGCCAGGCCGCGCAGCGGCGCGGGCAGGACGGTGCCGCTCGCCGTGGCCGTGGCGAGGTCCAGCCGGACCGGGGCGAGCAGCGACTGCGGCGAGCCGAGCGCGTCGTCCAGCAGGGCGAGCGCCTCGGCCGGGGGCAGCGGGGCGATGCCGGTCCGGGCCAGCCGGGCCAGGTCGGTGGTGGACAGCCGGCTCCCCATGCCGTCGCCGTCCCACAGCCCCCAGGCCAAGGAGAGCCCGGGTAGGCCCAGTTCGCGCCGGTGGGCGGCGAGCGCGTCGAGGAAGGAGTTGGCGGCCGCGTACGGGCCCTGGCCTGCGGTGCCGAGCAGTCCGGCGACCGAGGAGAACAGCACGAAGGCGTGCAGCGGCAGTTCCCCGGTCACCTCGTGCAGCGCCCAGGCGCCGTCGGCCTTGGGCCGCAGCACGGCGGCGACCCGCTCCGCCGTGAGGCCCTCGGTCACGCCGTCGTCGACCACGCCGGCCGCGTGCAGCACGGCGGTGATCGGCAGCCCGGCGGGCGCCCGGTCCAGCGCGGCCCGTACGGCCCGGGGGTCGGCGACGTCGGCGGCGACGGTCGCCACGGCGGCCCCGGCCGCCGTCAACTCCTCGACCAGGCCCGGCTCCACGCTGCCGCGGCGGCTGAGCAGGAGCAGGCCCCGGACGCCGTGGGAGTGCACCAGGTGGCGGGCCACCGTCGCACCGAGCGCCCCGGAGGCCCCGGTGAGCAGGACGGTTCCCGCCCCGAGGTCCGGTTGCCGGTCGGAGGTTTCGGCCCTGGTCAGCCTGGGGCGAAGCATCCTTTCCTGACGGACCGCCAGCTCGGGCTCCTCGTCGAACCGGAGGAGGTCCGGCGTCACCCGTTCGCCCTCCCCGGCGTCCAACAGCGCCACCCGGCCCGGGTGTTCGGCCGCCGCCGAGCGGAACAGGCCCCGCACCGAGGCGGCGGCCAGATCGCGCACCGGTTCGTCGGCGCCGGTCGTGACGGCGCCCCGGGTGAGCAGGACCAGCCGGGAGCCGGCGGTGCGCGGCTCGGCCAGCCACTCCTGGAGCACCGGCAGCAGGGGCCGGACGGCGGCGTGGGCGGCCTCCGCCGGGGAGCCGGCGTCGGCCGGGGTGGCGTACGGGATCAGGACGGTCGACGGCACCGGCTCCGGGAGCTCGGCGAGCGCGGTCACCGGGGTCGCGGCGGGCAGCAGGTCGAGGTCCGGCCGCTGCCCGGCCGGGACGAGGACGGCGACCGCGGCGGCGGCCGGATCCGTGAACGGGACGGGCGGTACGGACGGCGGCGGAGGCACGGGCTCCCAGGAGAGCGCGTACAGCGAGCGGTCGGCGACGGTCCGCAGGCTGCGGGCCAGCGCCTCGCGGGTGACCGGCCGCAGGTCGAGCCGGGCGACCTCGGCCAGCGGCGCGCCCTGGGCGTCGGCGAGGACCAGCCGGTAGCCGCCGTCGGTCGGTCGCAGCGCGACCCGGGCCGCGGTGGCGCCCGTGGCGTGCACGGAGACACCGTGCCAGGCGAAGGGCAGCAGCAGTACGGACTCCGCGCCCGCGGCGCGGCCGTACCGGGCGAGCGGGTGGAGGGCGGCGTCCAGCAGCGCCGGGTGCAGCCCGTACGCACCGGCCTCGGCCGCCGGGCCCTCGGGCAGCTCGACCTCCGCGAAGAGCGTGCCGTCCGCGGCCCGCCAGGCGGAGCGCAGGCCCTGGAAGGCGGGGCCGTAGCGGTAGCCGTCGGCGGCGAGCTCCGGGTACAGGGCGTCCGTGTCCAGGGGTGCGGCGCCGACCGGGGGCCAGACCCGCACGGCGGCGAAGTCGGCGGAGTCGGCGAACCCTGGTGCTCCCTGGGCCTCCGGGGCGAGGGTTCCGGTGGCGTGCCTGGTCCAGGGGGCGTCCCCGTCCCCGACCGGCCGGGTGTGCACGGCCAGCGCGCGCGAGCCGTTCGGGTCGGACGGGTCGGACGGACCGACCGCGAGCTGGAGTTGCAGGGCGCCCTCGGCGGGCAGCGGCAGCGGGGACTCCAGGGTCAGTTCGGCCAGGTGCGGGGCGCCGACGCGCTGCCCCGCCCGGAGCGCGAGCTCGACCAGGGCGGCTCCGGGCAGCAGTGGGGTGCCGAGGATCTCATGCTCGGCGAGCCAGGGCAGCGCGGCCGGGGACAGCCGGCCGGTGAGCACCAGGCCACCGCTGTCCGGGAGTTGCAGTTCCGCGCCGAGCAGCGGATGGTCGGCCTGGTCGAGGCCCACCTCACGCGGGTCCGCCGGGGTGGCGTCGGCGTCGAGCCAGTAGCGCCGGTGCTCGAACGGATAGCCGGGCAGCTCCGGCGTGTCGGCGATGCGGCCGGTCACCCCGGTCAGGGCCGGCCAGTCGACGGCCGTCCCGGTGACGGCCAGCCGGGCCAGGGCGGTCGCCACGGCCCGCGCTTCGGGTCGGTCCCGGCGCAGGGCGGCCGCAGCGGCCACGGGTGCGTCCGCGCCGAGGGCCGCCTCGACCAGCGGGGTGAGGACGGCGTCGGGGCCGAGTTCCAGGTAGCGGGTGACGCCCTGCTCGTGCAGCGTCTGCACGACGTCGTGGAAGCGCACCGCCGAACGGATGTGCCGCGCCCAGTACGCCGGGTCCGCGAACTCCTCCGCCGTGGCCAGGCCGCCGGTCAGGTCGGAGACCACCGGCAGCAACGGCTCCGCGAACACCACCCCGCCCGCCACCCGCGTGAACTCCTCCAACACGCCGTCCATGTGCGGCGAATGGAACGCATGACTGACCGTCAGCTGCTTGACCCTGCGCCCGCGTTCACGCCACCGCCCGGCCAGCTCCAGCACCGCGCCGTCGTCGCCGGAGAGCAGCACCGAACGTGGCCCGTTCACCGCCGCCAACGACACCGACCCCTCCAGGCCCACCAGTTCGGCCAGCACCTCCCCCTCCGTGGCCTCCACCGCCACCATCGCCCCACCCGAACGCGCCGACCCCATCAACCGGCCCCGGGCCGCCACCAACACCGCAGCATCGTGCAGCGAGAACGCACCCGCCACGAACGCCGCCACCACCCCGCCGATCGAATGCCCGGCCACCACATCCACCGACACACCCGCCGACACCGCCAACCGGTACAGCGCCACCTCCACCGCGAACAACGCCGGCTGAGTGAACTCCGTACGGTCCAGCAACTCCCCGCCCTCGAACACCACCTCCCGCAACGACCGCCCCAACAACGGATCGAACGCCGCGCACACCTCGTCGAACGCCGCCGCGAACACCGGGAACGCCCCGTACAACCCACGCCCCATACCCGACCACTGACTACCCTGACCCGTGAACACGAACGCCGTACGGCCACCGGGCGCGACCCGGCCGTGCAGCACGGCCGCGCTCTCCTCATCCGAGGCGAACTTCGCCAGTGCGTCCAGGAGTTCGGCACGGTCGGCGCCGAGCAGGACGGCCCGGCGCTCCAGCGCACCACGCGTCCGGGCGAGCGCGAGGCCCAGGCGGGCCGGGTGCAGTTCCGGGCGGTCCTGAGCGAAGGCCAGCAGTCGTACGGCCTGGGCGCGCAACGCCGTGTCGGTACGCGCCGACAGCGGCCAGGCCACCACCCCCGACGGCTCCACCACCTCCTCCGAAGACAGCGCGACCTCCGGCGCCTGCTCCAGGATCACGTGCGCGTTCGTCCCACTGATCCCGAAGGACGACACCCCCGCCCGACGCGCACGACCCACCT